>JBFYQX010000033.1:0-35063 GCA_041302525.1 Candidatus Bipolaricaulota bacterium
GCAGCTGGCGAAGGTGACTCCGATGCCATTGCGAAGGAGGCACTGTGTCGGCGACGTCGCGTCGTCCACGCGGACCTCCGCCGGGCAGTGTCCCTCAAGCATCGGGAAGAGCATCGTCGCAGCGGGAGTGTCTGGGTCGAACAGCTCGATGAGATCCGGCCAGCTCTGCTGCAACGTGTCCATACGCCTCCTTGGTTCGCGACCGAAGGGCCGCGCCCTTCTCCCAGTGTGTGCGAGCCGCGGTCGGCGAGGTTCATTGCCGGCTCGAGTTCCGGGGACATAATACTCAACTCGACGCATCCCGTAACTGGAGAGTTCCGGGGACATAATACTCAACTCGACGCACCCCGTAACTGGAGCATCGTCTCACCGATGTGGCACGGTTACGCTCAGAGCGTCTATGATACTATCTGATCATGGCTCGCATCGCACGCATCGTCGTCCCGGGCACTCCCCATCACATCGTCCAGCGCGGCGTGCGCAGGATGGACGTCTTCTTCAGCGACGCCGATCGGACCGAGTACCTGAAGCAGCTCTCTGAACAGGGAGAACGCTTCGGTGTCGAGTACATCGCGTGGTGCTTGATGACGAACCACGCGCATCTCGTTGCCGTGCCCCGACAGGAAGACAGCCTTGCTCGGGGAATCGGAGAAGCCCATCGGCGGTACACGCGCTTCGTCAACTTCCGCGAAGGCTGGCGTGGATACCTGTTCCAGGGACGCTTCCACTCGTTCCCTCTCGAAGGTGACTACATCCTCGGCGCCGTCCGATATGTGCTGAGAAACCCAGTCCGCTCCGGTCTTGTCGAGAAGCCCTGGGACTACCAGTGGTCGAGCGCGAGGTGGTTCATCGGAGCGCGACTGGATGACCCGCTGGCTGTGCCATCGGACTTGCTCTCGGACATCGCGGACCGTCGCTCTTTCCTCCTTCAGGAGGAAGAGGCCATCGCTCAGTTCAGGCGGCACGCCCGCACGGGCCGCCCGCTCGGATGCGAATCCTTTCTCGTGCAACTTGAGCAGTCGACCGGACGGGTTCTCCGGCCGATGAAGAGAGGGCCAAGGCCCTCGAGATGAGTATTGTGTCAACGGAACTCCAACTTGAGCAGTCGACCGGACTGGCTCTCCGGCCGATGAGGAGAGGGCCAAGGCCCTCGAGATGAGTATTGTGTCACCGGAACTCGAGATGAGTATTGTGTCACCGGAACTCCCGCCCGGTGTCAGTAGGCGCGGGCGAATGTACGCGGCTGTCCGCGCGGCGGACAGCTCATGAGAGCGTCTGCGCCGTTCTCTGCGTCTTTCGCAAGGGCTAATACGCCCTTGCAAAATACGCTCTCCCGAACGCCGGCTTGCCGCAGACCGCGCAGACCTTGCCCTTCGGCTCCCATTCGGGGTTGAGGTCCAAGGGGAAACAGCGACTGGTCGCCTTGGTCTCCTCTTTGATCTTGTCCTCGCACTCGCGGGTGCCGCAGTGGTAGATGAGAGCCCAGCCGTCCTCAACGATCTTCTTGAGGTCGTCGTAGGTCTTGGCTTCGTGCAGGTGCTCCTGCCGGAACGCCTTTGCACTGGCCAACATGGCAGCCTGGATCTCATCGAGCAGCCCGCGGATCCGAGGGGCCAGACCTTCGACCGTCATCGACGCTTTCGCCTCTTTGCCAGGGATGTCCCTTCGACACGCCATGACGGACTTCCCAGCCACGTCTCGGGGACCGATCTCGAGCCGCACGGGGACGCCGCGCATCTCCCAATCGTTGAAGCGGAACCCGGGCGACAGGCCTTCGCGCTTGTCGAAGTGGACGCGCACGTCGGCGGCTTCTAGCTGGGCCTTCACTTCGGCCGCGAACGCGAAGACAGACGCTTTCTCTTCGTCGGTCTTGAAGATCGGCACGATCACGACCTGAATGGGCGCGATGGCGGGCGGAAGGCGTAGGCCTTTGTCGTCGCCGTGCGCCATGATGACGGCGCCGACGGACCGCGTGCTGACGCCCCACGACGTGGTCCACACGAGCTGGAGCTCGTTCGACTCATCCAAGAACTGGATGTTGAACGCTTTGGCGAAGTTCTGGCCGAGGAAGTGCGATGTCCCTCCCTGAAGTGCCCACGCGTTTCCCATCATGGCCTCGATGGTGTAGCTGTCGTCGGCGCCCGCAAACTTCTCCTGCGGGCTCTTGCGGCCTTTGATCACGGGGATGGCGCAGTTCTGCTCGAAGACCTCGGCGTAGATGTCGAGGATCTTGAGCGTCTCTTCAACCGCCTCCTCGCGCGTCGCGTGCGCGGTGTGGCCTTCTTGCCACAAGAACTCGGTCGTGCGCAGGAACAGGCGGGGCCGCATCTCCCAGCGCACGACGTTGGCCCACTGGTTGATGAGCATTGGGAGGTCGCGGTAAGACTGGATCCACCTCGCGTACGCTTCGCCGAACAGGGTCTCCGACGTGGGGCGGACGACGAGGGGCTCCTCGAGCTCGCTCCCGCCGCCGTGGGTCACGACGGCGAGCTCGGGCTTGAAGCCCTCTACGTGCTTGGCCTCCTTCTCGATGAAACTCATCGGGATGAACAGCGGGAAATAGGCGTTCCTGTGCCCGGTCGCCTTGAAACGGCGGTCCAGGGCGGACTTGATTGCTTCCCACAGCTCGTAGCCGTAGGGCTTGATGATCATGCAGCCGCGAACGGGCGCGTAGTCGGCCAAGTCGGCCTGCTGCACGACGTCCGTGTACCAGCGCGAGTAGTCCTCGCTGCGCGGAGTTACGCCTTGCGTTGCCATGCTGTCCCTCCCTTTCCCACTGGTGAGGTAAGAAGATGGCGGTCGCCGCGTGGGGCCGGCGGCCGCGGCGCAAGTGTACTCCTCGCTCGTAGGGAAGGAAACCGCCCCCCCTCTTGACGCGCCGGCACGGCGGGTCTACGGTGAGGGACGATGGCCAATGAGACGAGCATGATCCTGCCGGTCAAACGCATCCTGTGTCCGACGGACTTCAGCGAGCCGGCGTGCAAGGCGATCAAGGCGGCGGCCGAGATTGCCGAGGCGGCAAAGGCAGAGCTGCTCTTGGTGCACGTGGTCGCGCCGGTCCCCGCCCTCGATGGCCCGTCGGGCGCTCCGGCGTTCGACCTCGCGGGCTACCAGGACGAGCTGGTCCGCAGTGCGCAACGCGCGCTCGAGGAGCGTCGGCGTCACCGCGTGCCGGAGTCGGTCCGGTCGCGGGCGATCGTCGCGATCGGCGACGCTGCGCACGAGGTGACGCGGCTTGCGGCCGAGGAGGACGTGGACTTGATCGTCATCGCCACGCACGGCCGCACGGGCTGGCGCGAGCGGCTGTTCGGATCGGTCGCGGCAAAGGTCGTTCGGCTGGCTGCCTGTCCGGTCCTGACGATCCCTTGCAGTCCAGCCAACTCGCCCAAGTCCTGACGCGCTGGCGCTGTCACGCGAGACGTCGCCAGCTTTGCCTGAGCGCGGCCCGCGGGCGTGGTGGTGTCACGCCAGGATCCCGAGGCTCGCCGCCATCACGACCATGCCGGCCACAACCCCAACGATCGCCCAATGGCCGCCGTCGAGCTCGCGCGAGACGGGGATCAGCTCGTCCAGCGCGATGAACACCATGATCCCGCCGACTGCAGCCAGGAGATGGCCGAGGAGTCGGTCCGTGAGGAACGGCAAGAGGACTCCCGCGGCGACGAGGGCGCCTGCGGGCTCAGCGAGCCCGGACAGCGCGGCCCACAGGAACGCTTTTCGTCGGCTGCCGGTGGCCGCGAGGATCGGCGCGGCGACGGCGAGGCCCTCGGGAATGTTGTGGATCGCCACGGCTGCGGCGATGGCCAGGCCCATCGATGGGTCCTGCAGCGTGCCGGCGAGCGTGACCATGCCCTCGGGAAAGTTGTGGATCCCAAGGCCGAGCGCCACGAACAACCCGGTCTTCGCGAGGCCGCCGTTGCGGCGGTGCTCGGCGAAGTACTCGTGCGGGATGAGGACGTCGATGGCGAACATGGCCGCCATCCCGATGAAGAACGCAACGTGGCCTGCCGCGAAGCCGACGGCCGCGGTCGCGCTTCCCAGGAGCTCAACGTAGGAGACGTGGAGCATGACGCCGCCGGAGAAGCCAAGGATGAACGCCATCGCCCGCGGCCCGGGCGCCCGCGCGATGAGCGCGGCCGCGGCGCCAAGGAGCGTCGAAAGGCCCGCCAGCGTCGCCAACAACAGCCCCAACCCCATGCCGCTCAAGGCCCACCTCCTCGCCTGCGATGATAGCGGAGACACAGCGCCCGCGCGGAACGGTGACCGGCGACCCGACCCGACGGGGCACAGGCCTGGCGAGCGCCACGGGGGGGGATAAGCTCTGTCCATGAACAAGCGTGGGTACATCGCCATCGCGGTCATTGTCCTCGTCGCCGCTGCCGCGGTCGCCTACTTCGGCTTCCTTCGCCCGTCCGGTGGGCAGAAGGCCGCGGCCACCGCTGCCAAGGGGAAGGTCATCGTCGCGCTCGATGCCGGCCACGGCGGCAAGGATCCCGGCGCCACGTCGGGTGACTACAACGAGAAAGTCGTCAATTTCGCGGTGATGAAGAAGGTCGAGGCGCTGCTCGCGTCCGACCCGGAGATTCGGACGATCACCACGCGCTCTGTCGATGTGCTCGTGCCTCTCGAGGAACGCATCCGCATCGCCGTCGATGGCGGAGCGTCTGTGTACATCAGCATCCACGTCAACTCGTTCGCTCAGTCCGATGTCGCCGGCATCGAAACCTGGGTCGACACGACCCGTAAGCCGGCCGATCCGACGTGGACACTGGCCGCCATGATGCAGGACGCGATGAGCGCAACGACCGGGGCGCGCAACCGCGGGATCCGCACCCAGGAGTCGTACACGCAGCGGACAACGATGCCCGCCGTGACCCTCGAGATTGGGTACATCACGAATCCGGCGGAACGCGCGCTGTTGTTCGACTCTGCGTACCAAGACAAGATCGCGGCCGGCATCGTGAAGGGGGTCCGCGACTTCGTGGCGTGGCGCAAGGCGAACCCGCCCGCCGGGACGTCGTCGACGCCCTCGACGTCGACGCCAGCGAAGACGCCCTAGGCGCAACCGGCGCTTGTCTTCTCTCGCCCCGCACGCTGCCGCCCTGTCGCGGTCGGCGGGGAGGGTCGGCTCGTCGAAGGTCGACCGTGCGGACCCGGCTCCGCACGTGGCCTCTGGCTCTCTTGGGGCGGAGAGCCTTCGAGCGCATTGAGGCCGGATCCTAGGGATCTTCGCGACGCTCTCCGACAGTCCGACCTCGGGGTGCAGACGGGGCAGGCCCGGAGCCCGAAGAGCGCGGCGCGCTAGCGCCGATTCCAGATGAGTTCGGGGACCCTGCGGGGCACCACGCGGCGGAACACGAACTGGGGATACCCGAGCGTGAGGACGATCTGCGCGCGGCGCCCCTCGGGCAGGCCGAGCATGCGGCGAACCGTGCGGCTGTGGTCGATGGCCAGCTGGAAGATCCCGATCTGACAGGTCGCCAACCCTTGTCGCTCGGCGGCCAGCATCAGGTTGTACGCGGCGAAGACGGCATCATCGCGCGCAAACGGGCGACGACCTCGCGTGTGCCCGATCAGGACCACGGGCGCGTTGTGGAACAGGGGGTCGCGCCCCTTGGCCCAGCGCTCGATCAGCTCGTCGCCCCGCTGCGCGGCGCGCGCGGCGCTTCGCGCCGTCTCCCGCCCCAACATGAGGCGAACGAGCGGCCGCAAGACCGGGCTGGCGGCAAGACGGCCGAGGCGGCGAACGCGGTCGAGGGTCGTCTTGGACAACTCAGTCAACCGCGCTCGGTCATCGATCGCGACCCAGTCGACGTCCTGGCTGTTTGAGGCCGACGGCCCCCATCGGGTCACGCTCACCAGTTCGCGCACTACATCCCGCGGCACCGGACGGTCGGCGTACGTGCGCGTTGACCGCCGCGCGCGCAAGATTGCCACGAGCTGCTCGCTGGCCGGCCCGCCGCGGGGATCGATCAGCGGGCACTTCTCGAGCGGGAACTCGTCGTGGTCGATAGCGTCCGCGGGGCAGACGGCCACGCACTGCCCGCAGCCCCAGCATGCCTCCGGTCGCACGGCAAACGAAACGCCGTCGCGCAACTCAAACACGCCGGCCAGCGCGCACACCTGCACGCACGCTCCGCACCGACGACACGCCTTGGCATCGACCTTGATCTGGCTCATCCGTGGCCTCAGGACGCAGTGTAGCGGCCGGCTGGCGCGCGACCTGAGACGGCGCGCGACCTGGGACGGGACGAACGGCGCACCCGGCCCGGTCACGTGTCCGAACCGCCTGTCCCAGGCTGCCGTAGGCTCGCGCCATGGACGACAATGGGTTCGTCGACCGGCTGATGTCCGAAGCCTCGCTGGACGCGATTGACTTCGCGAGCGACGTCGAGCGGCTGCTCGCCGAACAGGTCGTGTTCCTGCGCGGCGAACTCGAGACGTGCCGCCGCGAGGCCGTCGTCGGCGCTCACGCGGTCGTGCGCGAGCTGTATGCGCGGATCGCCTCCCTCGAGGAGGAGATCGGCTTCCTGCGGGGCCAGATCGCCTCCCACGCCGGTTGAAACACGCTCTGCGTTCGCGTAGCGTTACGCGGTCATGGCGAATCTTGAGATCCCTCCTCATCTAGCGAAGCTCCGCGCCGAACGTCAGGAACTCGAACAGCAGTTGTCCGACCCCGGCGCGTACGCGCGCCCGGACTACCGCGAGATCGCGCAACGCTTCGCCCGCGTGCAGGATCTCGTCTCGATCGGGGAGGCTTGGGAGAAGACCACGGCGTCGGTCGCCGAGATGGAGGAGCTGCGCGCCGTGGACCCGGAGCTGCGCGATGAGTTGACGCAGGCCATCGAGGCGGACCGCGCCAAGCTCGACAGCCTGGCGCGCGGCTTCCGTCTGCTCCTCGCGCCACCGGATCCGAACGATGCGAAGAACGCAATCGTCGAGATCCGCGCTGGCACGGGCGGCGAGGAGTCCAACCTGTTCGCGTCGGACCTGTTCCGGATGTACGCGCGCTTCGCCGAGAAACAGAGGATGAAGACGCTCCTGCTCGACAGCCACCCCACCGCGCTCGGCGGGTTCAAGCAGCTCACGTTCTCGATCGAGGGCAAAGGCGCCTACGGGCTGTATCGGTTCGAGTCGGGCGTGCACCGCGTGCAACGCGTTCCGGAGACGGAGGCGCAGGGGCGCGTGCACACCTCGACCGCCAGCGTCGTCGTCCTGCCGGAGGCGGAGGACGTCGAGATCGAGATCGATCCCAACGACCTCAGGATCGAGACGTTCCGCTCGCAGGGTCCCGGCGGCCAGAGCGTCAACACGACGGACTCCGCCGTGCGGATCACGCACGTGCCGAGCGGGATCGTGGCAACGTGTCAGGACGAGAAGTCGCAGATGAAGAACCGCGCCCAGGCGATGCGCGTCCTGCGCGCCCGGCTGCGCGACCTGCACGAGCAAGAGAAGGCCGCCTCGCTCAAGGCCACGCGGCGGGCCGCGATCGGCAGCGGCGATCGCAGCGAGAAGATCCGAACGTACAACTACCCGCAGAACCGCATCACCGACCACCGCATCGGCCTCACCCTGTACGACCTCACGACCGTGCTGGAGGGCAACATGGAGCCTCTCTCCGACGCCCTGCGCGCGCATGAGGCCGACCGCGCGCTCGAGGAGTAGAACTCCGACGGCAACGGCGCTCTAGCGCGTGCGCCGCTTGACAGCCCCTGGAGCCGCCGGTACCATTGCCCGGCTTCACGGTTCTTCGGGTCTGTAGCTCAGGTGGTTTAGAGCGCTCGCCTGATAAGCGGGAGGTCCGTGGTTCGAGTCCACGCAGGCCCACTTCCTTCTCCTCTCCCGTTACGCTATCCTGTCTTGTCGTCACTCTACAGAGAAAAGGAGACACATCATGGCCGAAACAGTCCAGGCGAGCGATGAGGTCCTCGTCCACGTGATCGATCGCGGCATCTCCGGGCGCATCCACGTCCGGCTGTCCCGCTTCCGCGAAAAGGACTACCTCGACATCCGCAACTTCTACGAAGGCGAAGACGGCGCGTGGCTGCCGACGAAGAAGGGCGTGGCCGTGCCGGTCGAGCTCTACGACGAGCTCATGGACGCGCTCGGCAAGGCCAAAGAGCTGATCGCCAAGCGCGCCAAAGCAGGCTAGTCCACGCGGCTTGATGGAACGGCCTCGCTCGGCGATAATCCGAGCCGCTTCCGGTCCCGTCGTCTAGCGGCCTAGGATGTCGGGCTCTCATCCCGGAGACACGGGTTCGAATCCCGTCGGGACCGCATGCGAGAACGGCGCGTCGCGCCGTTCTCGTCTTTTCGCCCTATGGCGAGGCCGCCGCGTCGAGGTCCCGCACGAACACGATCTGGGTCGGGTCGTCGATCGCGATCTCGGGGCCTCGCTTGAGCGAGGAGTAATCGACGAGACCGGTCGCAAGGACTTCGACGCCCGGCTCGAGCGCGATCGGCGGGCAATCTGGAGTGAGCAGCAGGTGGAGGCCGTGTGCCGTGGCCTCGACCGGATCGACGCGCGTGCCGCGCCAACTCGTCGAGAGCTGGGCTACGGTCATGCGCACGGTGACGACCTGGTTGACGATGTCCTCAATCTTCGCTTCGGCCTCGGCCGCAGAGAGCGCGCCGCCGACGGCGCCCCAGATCCCCCGCCGATGGATCATCGCGTCGAGCTGGGCCGCCTCGAACTCCCAGCGGTACTTGCCGTTCGGCGGGATGATCAGGAGCCGCGCGAGCCCGGCGCGCACGATCTCGAGGTTGGCCATGACCCAGCCGGTCTCGGTCTCGACGTAGATGTAGGCGAGAAGCCGATCGTAGGTGTCGCGCTCCTTGACGTCGAGCTCGAGGCGGACGTTCTTGAATAGGATGAGTTCCTTCGTGAAGGCGATCGCTTCGTCCGAGAACGGTTGCCCCACCTCGGGGGTGTCGATGTTCAGAAGGCGAACGCGGGTCGTGTTGCGGATGTCGACGGTGTCGCCGTCGACGACCTTGAGCACGCGGCTGGAGAGGGTCGCGTTGGCCGGATCGGGCGCCTGCGCGGTGACGTGTCCGCCCGCGCCGACGCAGAGGGCAAGGGCCACCAGCAGGACCGGCGCGGCTCTCATTGGTAGTGCACCCGCCGTTGCGTGACGGTCATCTGGAAGACTGTCAGGATGAAGATGATGCCGAACAAGATGACAGAGGCTGCCGCGGCGCGGCCGAGGTGCATCGTACCGCTGTCCACGCGACCGGAGAAACGCAAGATGTAGTACACGATCGTCTCGGCGCTGCGCAGCGGCCCGGCGCCGTTGTGCAGGATGATCACCTCGGTGAACACCTTGAACGACCCGATGAGCGAGATGATGAAGACGAAGAAGAGCTGCGGCGTCAAGAGCGGGATCGTCACGTGCCACCAGGAACGGAAGCCCGTCGCGCCGTCGACCTTGGCCGCGTCGTAGTACTGCTGCTCGATGTTCTGCATCCCGGCCAGAAGGATGATCGCCTGGTACCCCACGAAGTGCCAGATGCTCAGGATGATCACGGCGGGCAACGCCCATCGCGGGTCGTTGAGCCAGTTCACGGCGTTGAGCTCGACGAACGGGAGCTTGTCGAGAAGCGAGAGCAGGTAGTTGATCAGTCCGTAGTCCGCGTTGTACATCCATCGCCAGACCATAGCGATGGCCACGATCGGACTGATGTACGAAAGGAAGAACGACGTTCGCGCGAACGAGAGAAACCGCAGGCCTTTGTTCAGCAGCGTCGCGACGAGGATGGCGAGGAACAGCGTGACCGGCACGGTGATTGCGACGTAGTAGACCGTGTGCCACAAGGCGCGCCAGAAGTACTTGTCGTGGAAGATGTAGTCGTAGTTCGCGAACCCGACATACGGGCGCGGCGGCAACAGCCCCCACTTGAACAGGCTGATGCCGAACGCGGAGAAGAACGGGTAGAAGACGAAGACGCCGAGGACGAGGAGCGCGGGAAACAGATACAGGTAGGCGGTGCCCGTTTCCTGCCAGTACGGTGGCAGGCGGCGGTACAGGGCGCCCGGGTGTAGCGCGCGGTAGACGCGGCGGAAGGTCCGCGCGTCCACCAAAGCGTCTCCCCGCATCGCTCGTCGTCCCCTTCTCAACCGTGACCTCCCACTTCCCGCCCCGTGAGGGGCGCCCGGGCCTTGCCCGGATGCGCCCCTCGCGAGTCGGATCGGGCGCTACTCAGTCAGCAGCGGCTCGATCTCCTCGGCCATCTGGTTCAGGCCGTCGAGCGGCGAGACCGCGCTGCGCATGATCTCGTCGAACTTCGTGGACAGAATCGTGCGCATGTCGCCGTAGTTCGGATGGAGGATCTGCGAGAACCCAAGCAGCATCTGGGCCGACATCGCCTGCTGGTACGGGTTCGCCGCAACGAAGTCCTTCCACGCCTGCAGCTCGTACGCCGACTTGGTGACCGGCTGGTAGCCGCTCTTCATCGCCCAGAACACCGTGTTCTCAGCACGGAGCAGGAAGCGGGCGAGCAGCACGGCCGCATCCTTCTGCGCCTGCGTCTGGTTCGGGACATTGAACACGGCGAGGTTCGTCCCCTGGATCATCGATCCCTGAGTCACCGGACCGGCGGGGAGCATCGCCACACCAAGCTGGTACGGCGTGTAGGGAGCCTGGAGGTTCTCCGCCCCCTTCTTGTTGTAGTTGTAGCCAGCCGAGGTGTCGATGAACATCGCCACCTGCCCCATGTGGTCGCTGATGTACTCGCTCGTCACGTACGTGTAGGGGATGAGGCTCCCGCAGTACTGGATCGCCGCCATGCCCTCTGCGTTGTTGATTGTGACTTCGGTCCAATCGGCGTTCAGGATCGAGCCGCCGGCCTGATCGAGGAAGACCAGGAGCTGCTCGGGGTTCGCCGCCGGGCGAAGCGCTGTCCCGTACCGGTCGATCGTCCCGTCGTTGTCGAGATCCACGGTCAGCATCTTGGCGATGTCGTAGAACTCGGCCCACGTTGTGGGCGGATTTGGGATCAGGTCAGTGTTGTAGTACAGGACCATGATCGACTTATTGAACGGCACCGTCGTCAGGACGCCGTTGTACGTGTTGCTCGGAATGAGCCCGTCGATGATGTCGTTGACCTCCATCATCGTCATGTACGGACCAATCGGGTACAGGATCGACTGGATGGGCGTCACCCAATTCTCGTAGACCTGGGCAAGGGTCGGCAGGTTGCCGGCGGCGACGGCCGCGTTGATCTTGCCCTGGAGTGAGCTGTACGAGCCCTGATACGTGAGCGTGACGGTGATGTAGGGATACTCGGCCGTGAACGCGTCCACCAGCGCCTGCAGGTTCGGCTGGTGGCCCGAGCTCATGGCGTGCCAGAAATCGATCGTGACCGGCTCGTTTGCCGCGAGCGCGGCGGTGCCGAGCACCACGAGGGCCAAGAGACCAACGAACACCTTGCGCAACATGGAACCTCCTTGACTGTCCGTGTGATGTCGCGACGTCTGCCTGGTTCGATCACTCGCTCGCTGCACCACCTCCCCACGTACGAATCATTTGATGCCCGTTCTTGCGATGCCTTGGATGAACTGCTTCTGCGTGAAGAAGAAGAGGACCAGGATCGGGATGATGGCCATGACCGAGGCGGCCATCAGCAGGTGGTAGGCCGTCCCGATGTCGCTGGAGAACACCATCAACCCAACAGGGATCGTGCGCATCGACTCGGAGTTGGTCATCAAGAGCACCCACTGGAACGCGTTCCAACTCCCGAGGAACTTGAACAAGGCGACGGTCAGGATCGCCGGCTTGGACAGCGGCACGATGACCCGCCACAGGTAGCGGCCTCGCGAGCATCCGTCGATCCGCGCCGCGTCCCAGAGCTCGTCGGGGATCGATCGGAAGAACTGACGCAGGAGGAAGATCCCGAATACGGACACCACCCACGGGATGATCAGCGCCTCGTAGCTGTCGAGCCACCCGAGGCGCGTCAAGGTCACGTAGTTCGGGATGAGCAGCATCTCGCCTGGGATCATCAGCGTCCCCAGCAGGATCGTGAAGATGATGTTCTTGCCGAAGAAACGCAGCTTGGCAAACGCGTACGCGGCCAGAATCGTCGTGATGACTTCGCCGATGGTCGACGTGATCGAGACGAAGAAGCTGTTGAAGAAGTACCACCCAAACGGGGCCATGTTCCATGCCGTCGCGTAGTTCTCCCAATGGAGCTGCGGCGGGATCCACTGCGGCGGCACGCGCATCGTTCCCATCTCGGTCTTGAGCGAGGTGGTCAACATCCAGAAGAAGGGAAGCAGCATGATCGCGCAGCCGAGGAGCATCAGGATGTAGAGAAGCGCCCGGTAGGCTCTCTGGCGAACGGCGTAGCTCGTTGCAGACCGCATGGGTGCCGACGTCCCTCCCCGGCCGCGCGGCAGCGCGGATTGACGAGTATAGCAACCCGCTCCGTGACGGCCAACCGCGCGACCGCAAGACTCGGTAGAATCCTGCAGGACGGAGGTCGCACGAGGCATGGCGCATCTACGGATCGAGAACGTCCGCAAGAGCTTCCACACGAAACGTGAGACGCTCGATGCGCTCGCGTCCGTCTCGTTCGACGTCTGCGCCGGGCAGTGGCTGACGTGCCTCGGTCCGTCGGGATGCGGCAAGACGACGCTCCTGCGCATCATCGCCGGACTTCTCGAGCCTGACAGCGGTACGGTAGCCCTCGACGGCGGCCGGCCGCGGCTGGGCCGTTCGGCCTATCTCCCGCAGGAAGACACGCTCCTTCCGTGGCGCACGGCGCTCGACAACGCGCTCCTCCCGGCCGAGATCGACGGGCGTCCGCGCGCCGCCGCGACTGCTGAGGCTGTCGCGCTGTTCCGTCGCTTCGGGCTGTGCGGCTTCGAGGCCGCCTATCCTGCCCAGCTGTCGGGCGGCATGAGACAACGGGTCGAGCTGGCAAGGACCTTCCTCGCACACCGTGAGCTCCTCCTTCTGGACGAGCCGCTCGGGGCGCTCGATCCGCTGACCCGTGCCGGGCTCCAGGCCTGGCTGCTCGAAGTGTGGACGGAGTTGCGCCGCACGATTCTCCTCGTGACCCACGATGTTGAGGAAGCGCTCGTCCTTTCGGATCGAGTCCTCGTTCTCACGTCGCGCCCGGCGCGCGTGCGAGATGACGTGTGCCTGGCGGATTGGCCTCGCCCGCGCCGTCGGGCCGACCTGCGCCTTGTCGCCGAGCGCGAGCGCCTGCTCGACACCCTCGCCCGGGAGGCGAAGCCGTGATCCGTAAGCTGCTCGTCTCTGCTCTGTGGGTCGTCGTCCCGCTCGGAGCCTGGGAGGCGGCCGTGCGCTTGGCCCACGTTCCAGCGTACATCTTGCCCGCACCGAGCCGCATCGCGGTCACGTTCGTCGAGCAATCTCCGATGCTGGCTCGCCACGGCGCGACGACGCTCGTCGAGATTGCACTCGGCCTTACGATCGCCTCGTGCCTCGGCTTTCTTCTTGCGCTCGCCCTCCACGCGTTCCCGTCGTTCGAGCGCGCGGCGCGCCCCTTCCTCCTCGCATCCCAGATGGTCCCAGTGTTCGCGATCGCCCCGCTCCTCGTCGTGTGGCTGGGTTACGGGATCTGGGCCAAGGTGGTGGTCACCGCCCTCATTGGCTTCTTCCCGATCGCCGTGAGCGAGTCAGACGGCCTGCGCAGCGCGAGTCAGAGCGCGATCGACCTCCTGCGCTCGATGGGCGCTACGCGCCGGCAGATCCTGACAAAGCTCCTCCTGCCAGCGAGCTTGCCGGCGCTGTTCTCGGGACTGAAGCTCGCCGCAACGTTGTCGGTCGTCGGCGCCACGGTCGGCGAATGGGTCGGCGCACGCCGCGGGTTGGGGTTTCTGATGCTCGAGGCGAATGCGCGCTTGCGCATCGACCTTGTGTTCGCTTCGATCCTCATGCTGACCCTCATCGGCTTGCTGCTCTACGTCGCGCTCCGGATAATCGAACAGCGCGCGCTTCGGTGGCGGGAGGCAGGCACGTCCGAGCGGGCGTAGGGGGGCGTCGCGTGCGCGGTGCATTGCTTGGGTTGGCGTGGGCCATGGTCTGTCTCTCGGCGTCTGCGGCACCACTCAGCGTCTGTCTCGACTACCTCCCGAATCCAAACCACGTCCCACTCTACGCCGGCATCGGCCTCGGGCTGTTCGCGGCGCAAGGCCTAGACGTTGAACTCGTGGTGCCGGGCAACGCGAGCGACCCAGCCAAGCTCGCCGCGGCAGGCCGAGCGGACCTGGCGTTGACGCCGCAGATCAACTACCTCATCGCCCGCAACGAAGGACTTCCGCTCGTCACCGTAGGCGTCTACATCGACTCGAGCCTCGGCGGGCTTCTCGCGCTCGCCGAGTCGGGCGTCACGACGCCAGCCGACCTCGCCGGCCGGCCGATCGGATACTCGCTCGCTCCGCTCGAGCCGGCGCTGTGGATGGCGATGCTCGGCTGCGCGGGCGTCGACTCGGACGACGTCGATCTCGTCAACGTCGGCTTCAACACAGTGACCTCGCTCTTGGCGGGGTCCGTCGACGCCATCGGCGCGTTCCGCAACGTCGAGGCCATCCAGGTGGAACTCCTCGGCCGCAGTCCGGTCTTCTTCGCGCAAGAAGCGTTCTGCGTGCCGTCGGCGTACGACCTCGTCTTCGTCGCGAATCCTCGCCTCGTACGCGACCGCAGCGCGGACGTCGCCGCGTTCCTCGACGCGGTCGAGCAGTCCATCGCTCGCACACGCGAAACGCCAACCGAAGCGCTCGGCGTGTTTGTGGCGCAGCTACCTGAACTGGACGACGAGCTCACCCGCCGTTCGTTCGACGCCACGCTCTCGCTGTTCGCCACCGACGTTCACCGGAGCGATCCAACTGCGTGGACCGACGTCCAGCAATTCCTCGTCGATGTCGGCCTGCTCGCCGACGTCGCGCCGTTCGAAGCGCTTGTCGCGCCCGATCTCGCGACTGCCGCACCCTAGGAGGGACGATGCCCGTCAGCAGAGGCCAGCTCGAGGTCATCACCGGCTGCATGTTCTCGGGAAAGACGGAAGAACTCATCCGGCGACTCGAACGCGTCCGCATCGCACGCGGCGAGATCCTGCTCTTCAAGCCGACGATCGACGACCGCTACAGCACGACGTCGGTGATGACGCACTACGGCCGCGAGTTCGCCGCGCATCGCCTCGCTCCGGGCTGCGAGACCCTTGTCGAACTGGAGCGCCTGGTCGGCGAAGACACGCTCGTTCGGGCGGCCGTCGTCGCCTTCGATGAGGGTAACTTCCTCTCCGCTCAGCTGCCCACGCTGTGTGAGGAACTGGTCGAACAGGGCAAGCGCGTCATCGTGGCCGGCCTCGACCTGACGTTCGCCGGCGAGCCGTTCGGCCCGATGCCGACCCTGCTCGCGCTCGCCGACAAGGTCGACAAGCTGGAGGCCGTCTGCGTCAAGTGCGGTCGTCCGGCCACTCGCTCGCAGCGCCTCGTCGGCGGCAAACCGGCCTCGGTCAGCGACCCGGTGATCCAAGTCGGCGGCCTGGGCAGCTACGAAGCGCGCTGTCGCTCGTGCCACGAACGCTGACCGCAGGGGTCAGTCCGTGTCGATTCGATAGGTGATCCCATCGCGGCAGAAGGTCGCTCCCTCGAGGCTCGCGCTCGCGGGCGCGGACATGTGGGTCGCAAACACGCGGGTCCCCCGCGCGCGCACGGCCTCTACGAGGCGCGTCACGCGCGCGATGTCGAGATGTCCGGGATCCTTCTTCGGCGTGGGATGGGTGAGTTCGATGATCGCGACGTCCGCGTCGGCCACGAGTTCGTCGATCTCCCGGCAGTCGCCGGTGTCGCCGGTGTAGGCGAACTTGGCCCCGCGGCACGTGAAGCGGTACCCGTAGGCCGCAAGCCCGAAGTGCGCCATCGGGATCGCCGTCACGGTGAGGTCCGCAACGCGGGTCTCACGGCGCGGCTCGAGTTCGACGTACTCAACGCGGCGCTTCGGCACGAGGCGCGAGACATCGAGCCCCGGCCACGCCAGCGCGAACAGCGCCTGGCTGTGCGCAGCAAGGCCGGGCGGCCCGACGATCAGCGCGGGCGTCTCCCGCGCGCTGCGCAGTATGTACTCAAGCAACAGGAACGGAAGCCCAAACGCGTGGTCGGCGTGGAGATGGCTGATGAACACGACGTCCAGCGCCGCCGGGTCGATCCCGTGGCGCCGAAGCTCGATCGTCGCGGTCGGTGGCAGGTCGAGCAGGACGCGGCCGTCGAGGAGAATGGAATTCCACGATCGTCCGTCGGACAGTGCCGAAGCGGAGCCTAGGCAGAGAAGCGAGATTGAGGACACGGGCAGAACTACGAGCAGGTCGTCCGCTTCTCGTCCGTCGCGCGCAGACGATGGGCCAGCTCCTCGAGCATGCTCAGGGCGATCTCAGGGTGCGTGCCAATGAGGCTGCGCATGGCCCACTGCGACACCACGAGGCACGTCGTCTCGACGGTCGCTACAACGTCGGCCGTGCGCGGCGCGCCGTCAATCACCGACAACTCGCCAAAGAAGCCGCCCTCGCTGATCTCGGCGAGCTTCTTGCCGCCGGCCATGACATCTGCTTTCCCCGTGAGGATCAGGTAGAAGCCGAGGCCGCTTTGCCCCTGCTCCACGATCTTCGTCCCGGCAGGAACCGTCTTCTGAATGGCCGCCTTGAGCAGACTCGTCAGACTCTGGTCGCTTGTCTTGGCGAAGATCGGTGTCTTCTTGACGATTTCGATGATCTTCTGGTTCTCCATGCCCGGCTCCTTTTTCGCTACGAACCTACGTTCGATGATATAATCGGTGGGGTCCGTTTTCCAGCTTCTCGAAAGGAACGCATGTCCTGGAGTCGAACGCTCAAGATCCGCCAGCAGTTGCGCCGTCACATTGAGGCTGGCGAGGACGTCGGGCTCTTCTTCAGCGACTTGCGGGGCTTCTCGACATACGCCGCGCGCGAGGGAGACCACGCCGCGTACGAGTTGGCGGAGGAGCACGAGGCCGTTCTGCGCGACGTTATCGGCGAACACGGGATCATCGTCAAGACGCTCGGCGACGGCGTGATGGCCGCGTTCGAGGCGCCGCACGACGCAGTCCTCGCCGCCGTGGGCTTGCAGCGGGCTCTGCGGGACCGCAACGCCTCCACGTCCAGCGCGCCGCTCCACGTAGGGATCGGAGTCTCGAGCGGGACGCCGATCATGACCGACGTCGACTTCATCGGCCACAGCGTGAACCTCGCCCAGCGGCTGTCGAGCATCGCCAAGGGAAGTCAGATCCTCACGACGCCGGCCGTCCAGCGTCGCACGCCGCTCGCTGCGGACCTGCGCTACGTGGCGCTCGGCGAGCGGACAATGAAGGGCGTGGGGAAGGCCGACGTCGTCGAGGTCGCCTGGCTCGGCGAGGTCGCGCGCGTCTCCGACGCCGGCGATCGCGTGACCCTCATCTTGACCCAACGCCGCACCCTCGTGATCGAGTTCGCCAAGGACGCGCGAAGAGACGCCGCGGAGGCTCTGCGCAATCTGCTCGAGGTCGGCATCGTCGATGCGGGCTGGCGCGCCCGCCTGCAACGCGCTGCGGCCCGCCTCGCGCTGCGCACGCTGCGCGGCGCCACCTCGCGTCTGGAGGGGACGATCGAACGACCCGTCGAGACGGTACGCCTCTCGCTGGCGCGCCGCGGGCTCGCCCTGCACGCGGGATCGCGCACGCTGGTCCTCGCCAACATCGATCCGGGGGCGGCGCGCGAGTTCGTCACCGCAGTGTCGCGCCTTGCCCAGTCGCCGCCCTCGTGACCGCTCGCTTGTCGTCAGGGCCAAGCCATGGTATCCTTTAGGTTCGTTGCATCGATGTTCTCTTACCCAGCGTAACGCAGAGCGCGGGGCGCTTGGATCCCGCGCCGCGCATGGACTAGAATCACTGGACGATTCGGTCGAGGGGGGAATCATGGGGAAGCGCGAAGTCCTCGAAAGCACGCTTAAGCAGATCCAGAAGGCTTACGGCGAGGGCTCCATCATGTGGCTCGGCGATGGAGCTCAGGCGCTGAAAGTCGAGACGGTGCCGTCCGGTTCGCTGGCACTCGACATCGCGCTCGGCGTTGGGGGGATCCCGCGCGGGCGCATCATCGAGATCTTCGGCATGGAGTCAAGCGGAAAGACGACGCTCGCATTGCACATGATCGCCGAGGTCCAGAGGCGGGGCGGAACCGCGGCGTTCATCGACGCCGAACACGCGCTCGACCCGACCTACAGCCGCGCCCTGGGCGTCGACCTCGACCACATCTTGATCTCGCAGCCCAACTCCGGCGAGCAGGCCCTTGAGATCACTGAGCAGCTTACGCGTAGTGGCGCCATCGACATCATCGTCATCGACTCGGTCGCGGCGCTCGTCCCGACCGCCGAGATCGAGGGGCAGATGGGAGACTCGCAGGTGGGGCTCCAGGCACGGTTGATGAGCCAGGCGATGCGTAAGCTGTCCGGCGCGATCTCGCAGTCCAAGACGATCGTCGTGTTCACCAACCAGATGCGCTCGATGATCAGCGCCTCGCGCTTCGGACCGTCGACGACCACCGCGGGCGGGTGGGCGCTCAAGTTCTACGCCTCACTACGCCTTCAGATGTGGGGCTCGGGCAAGATCGAGGAGGGCACGGAGCGGGTCGGGACCCACGTCACGGTGCGCGTGGTGAAGAACAAGGTGGCGCCCCCGTTCAAGGAGGCGTCGTTCGACGTCATCTACGGCCGCGGCATCCTCCGCTCGCGCGATCTCATCAACACAGGCGACGCCTTGGGGCTGGTCACGCGTAGCGGCTCCTGGTACTCGTTTGATGGTGAGCGTTTGGGTCAAGGCATCGGCAACAGCGCGCAGGCTCTCGAGGACGACGCGGAACTCGCGAACCGTCTCGAGGCCGCAATCCGCGAAAAGGCGGCGCTCGGTGCAACGCTCCCGACCGCGGAGGCCGGAGACGCTGAAGAAGAGTGACGCGACGGCGGCGCTGGCTCAGCTCCTGACCCGGCGCCCACTGACCGAGCGGGAGGCCAGGGATTGGCTGGCCGGCGGCGGGTTTTCGCCTGACGACGCGCAGGCTGCGCTGGCGCACGCGCGTGAGGCCGGCTGGCTCGACGATGCAGTCTTCGCCCGGCTCTGGATCGGCGACCGACTCGCACGTCACCCCCTCTCGCGCCGCGCCGTCGCGCAGGAGCTCGCCCGGCGCAAGCTTCCGAGCGACCTCGCCCAGCGAGCGCTTGACGAGTTGTATCCGCCTGACCAAGAACGCGAGGTCGCCACAACCCTCGCCGAGGCGCGGCTTGCCCGGCTCGCGACGCTCGACGAACCGACGCGCGCTCGCCGCACGACGGACTTCCTCTTGCGGCGAGGCTTCTCCGCAGCGCTGGCTACCGACTGCGTCCGCCGCGCGCTGCGCGGAGGCGGCGATGGATGACGCTCGCGTAGGGCTCGGCATCGACGTCCATCGCCTCGCGCCCGGCCGCCGGCTGGTGCTCGGCGGGGTTGTGGTGCCCTTCGCGCTGGGCCTCGAGGGGCACTCCGACGCCGACGTTCTCACCCACGCGGTCTGCGATGCGCTGCTCGGCGCCGCCGGGCTCGGCGATCTCGGCATGCACTACCCCAACACCGACGAACGGTACCGAGACGTCGCCAGCCTCACCCTGCTGGCCGACGTCGTCCGCCAGGTACACGAGGCCGGGTTCCGGGTGGGAAACGTTGACGTGACGGTCGTTGCAGAGCAGCCACACCTCGCGCCGTTCTTCCCGGCGATGCGGACCCGCCTCGCGCAGGTCCTCGGCACGGACGATGCGCACGTGAGCCTCAAGGCCACGACCAGCGAGGGCCTCGGCGCGCTCGGCCGGGGTGAAGGGATGGCCGCCTGGGCGGCCTGCCTCATCCGAAGAGCCGGACGATGTCCCGGTACGTGATGAAGACGAGCAAGACGAGGATGACCACGAAGCCGATCACGTGAATCAGCCCCTCGCTGCGCGGCGGAATCGGGCGCCCGCGGACCCACTCGACGATGGCGAAGACGACGCGGCTGCCGTCGAGGCCCGGGAAGGGGATCAGATTGAGGATCGCGAAGTTGAGCGATAGGATGCCCAGGAGCTGGAGGAAGTAGAGGAACCCGACCGCCCAGCTCTGCCCCAGCAGCGCTGCGATGCCGACCGGTCCAGCGACGGCTTCGCGCGCCTCGGCCGAGCCGGACACGAGATCCCGCAGGCCCTGAACGAGGAGGCTTGCGTACCCGGCGAAGTTGCGCATCCCGAGGGCGAGACCGTCGCCCAGCCCGGCGCGCCGAGATTCGATCCCGTAGTCGCCGAGAGCGCTCCCGGCAAACAGGTCTGCGAGCGTCCGCCCGTCGCTGCGCACGAAGAGGTCCACCAACACGCCATCGCGCTCGACCGAGAGCGAAATCACGTCCATCGTCGCGAGGGCACCCTCGAACGCCGTCATCACCTCGTACCCCGTTCGCGTTGCCCGACCTGCGACCCCGACGATCCGGTCGCCGGTCTGGAGGCCCGCGGCATGGAAGGGCGATCCGGCGCCGACGTTGACGATTTCGTGGGTCTGGGCCATCGCGGCAAAGACAACGCCCAGCTCATAGCCCTCGCCGTCGGCGGCAGCGCGGGGAACGACGGTCAACGTCCGTTCGCTACCGCCGCGCCGGACGACGATCTGCAAGGGCTGCCCGCGCGACGCGTCGATGGCCCGCACGATGTCGTCGGTGGTGAAGATCTCGCGGCCGTCCATCGCCACCACGCGATCGCCGGGCAAGAGCACGCCGGCCGCGGGCGCCCCGGGAACCGTGTCCGCAACCTGAATCACTGGAATGCTGATGGACACGGCCACCGCAAGGGTCACGACGAGTGCCAGGATGAAGTTCATCGCCGGCCCAGAGAGGCTCATCAACGCGCGCGCGTACGGCGGCTTGTTGTGGAACACGCGATCCGCGGGAATCGAGCCCCCCGTCTCCAGCCGGTCCTCGCCGGCCATGCGCACGTACCCCCCGATGGGGATGAGCCGCAGCGAGTAGACGGTCTCCCCGCGCTTTCGCGAGAAGAGAACGGGCCCCATGCCAATCGCGAACTCGTGCACGTAAACGCCAAACGCGCGCGCCGCGAGGAAGTGCCCCAACTCGTGGACTCCGACCAGCACGATGATCGTCAGAATGAACAATAAGAGCGTCACGGCCTTGCCTCCTCCGCGCGCAGGACCAGGACGCGGCGCGTCGAATCCTGCAGCCGCACGACGTCGCTCAGCCGAACGCCGGCGACCCACACGACCTTCTCCTGATCGCACACCAGGACGAGACGGTTCCGGCGCGCAGCCGGTACCCCGGCGTTGATGAGAAACGACTTCAGGCGAACGTCCTGACGCATGCCGAGCGGCCGGAACCGGTCTCCTGGTCGTCGTCGCCGGGCGACGAGCGGGAATCTCACGCGATCCGCGTCAGCCACCTCATCGCCCGGCGCCACCTCGGCCTCGCTGCGCTCCCCGAGCCAAAGGGTCAACACAACCCCGGCATCGTCGAGCTTCGTCGTTCCAAGCGCGAGCGGCACGGTCCACGCGGCTGCCGCAGCCTCTTCCGGGTGCACGACGAACTCCATCTCCTCCGCCGACGCGCGCACTCGCAGGCGCGGCAGATGGAGCTCCCCGTCGGCCCGCACGGCGACCCGGCGCGCTGCCGCCACGTGCGGGCGCCCGACGCCGTCGAGGTCGCCGCGCGCGCGTCGCATCGCCTCGCGCACCAACACCGACTGGACAGCCGGCGGCAACTCGACGAGCTCCTGGCGCGCGATGATCACAACGCCCTCTCTCTCGGCCCGGCAGACCTCCGCCCAGACGCGACCAACGACGTAGCGTGCAAGAGAACGCGCCTCGCGCGCCAACTCGGCCGATCGGGCCACAGCCCGCACGGCCTGCGCGTTCACGGCGGACAGCTCGGGCAGCACGCGCTCGCGGATCCGGTTCCGCGCGAAGCGCACGTCGGCGTTGGTCTCGTCGTCCCGCCACGGAAGGCTGCGCTCGGCCAGGAAACGCCGCGCCTCGTCGCGACGCACGGACAAGAGGGGGCGAATCCAACGCCCATGGATAGGCTCCATGCCCGCAAGGCCATCGAGGCCGGTCCCCCGCGCCAGGCGAAAGAGCACGGTCTCCGCCTGGTCGTCGACCGTGTGCCCGAGCGCGATCTTCGTCGCGCAACGGGCGTCGGCAACGCGCGTCAAGAAGGCATGCCGCGCGTCGCGGGCTGTCTCTTCCAGGCCGCGGTGCGCGAGGGCTGCGAGCCGCGCGACGTCCTCGCGCTGGCTGACGAAGTCCAGGCCGAGACCCGCCGCGATGTCCGCCACGAACCGCGCGTCTTCGCTCGAGGACGGCCGCAGGGCGTGATCGAGATGCGCGACGAGCAGCTCGCAGCGCACGGTGTTGCGCAGCGCAACGAGGGCGTGGAGGAGCGCCATCGAGTCCGCACCACCCGATACCGCCACGAGGACGCGATCGCCGGAGGAGATCATGTGGTAACGCTCGACGGTTCGCTGGACTTCCGCGAGAAGCATGGCTTGATTGTGGGCCTGACGCTCTGCAGATGCAACGGCTCGCCGCCCGTGCCGCTGTGGCGCTATGCTCGTCACATGACGAAGCGCGGTCGCTTGTCTCGTCGCGCACAGACTCGGGCGTGTCTGCTCGGCGCGCTGGGTCTCGTCGCAGCCTTTCTGACGAACTCACCCGCCGCGGCCCGTCCAGGCTTCCTGCCCCTCGATCCCCCGACCGCGCTGGTCCAGGGCGACCCAGGCCAGACCACGTGTCTGATCACCGCGGAACGGGCCGGCTGGACGGCCGAGCTCTCGCGTTCGCTCTCGCCGCGTTGGGAGGGTTTCGTGCGGTTCGGGTCGACGCGCTCGCCCAACCTCGGCGCGCGGTTCGCCGTGGGTTCGGCCCTGTTCCCGCTTTGCCTGTCGCTGGAGATCGCACTCGACCAGACGGCCACGCTCGGCGCCCTGCACCTGGGCCCGTGGCGCCTCGTTGGGTACCGCGTCTGGAGCGCCGAGCCGACGCTGCGGATCTCCGTGCACGCCGCCAGCTCGCGCGTCGCCGCGGCAGCGGGCGTCGAGGCTCGCCCGATGCCCGCCCCGTTCATCGCCCTCGCTTGGCACACCCCAGCAGCGCCGCTCGGTAGCGCATCGCTCGTCGTATACACAGATCGGATCCGGCTCGCCGCGGGGTGGACATGGTAGACGGACGCCGAGTCGCGCTCTTGTGCTGCGTTGGGCTGGCGCTGGCGATGCCGGCTTCGGGCGAGACGCTCCGCATTCTCTACACGAACGACCTTCACGCCCGGCTGGACCGGCTTGCGTCCATCGAACGCATCGTCAACGACGCCCGGGCCGGGCCGGAGCCTGTGCTCCTCGTCGATGCCGGCGACGCGTGGCAAGATTTCCGCGCCCCGATCTACAGCGTCTGGGGTGCTGAGCGCGTGGTAGAGTGGATGAACCGCATGGGGTACGACGCGATGGCGCCGGGCAACCACGACTTCTACCTCGGCGGACCGCAGCTCGACGCGCAGAGGAGGCTCGCCGCGTTTCCCCTCGTGTGCGCTAACCTGCGCACGATCGACGGTTCGTCCTTGCCGTTTCCGCGCTCGGTCCGTACGACGGTCGGCGACCTGGATGTGCTCATCGTCGGCCTGACCGCCCTCGAGCACATCCCGTATCTCGACTTCCCGTGGATCCGTCCCCGCCATCCGGTCCTTTCCCTGCGTGACGAGATCGAGAGGGCTCCCGGGCGGCCCGACCTCATCGTCTGCCTCGCCCATGTCTCTCTCCGCGACGCAGAGAGCCTCGCGCGCGCCGTTCCAGACGTCGACGTCTTCGTCACGGGGCACACGCACGCCGTGACGCGCGAGCCGCGGCGCATCGGAGACACCGTGATCGTGCAGTCCGGGGGATTCGGGCGCTACGTTGGGGATCTCGTCCTCGACGTCGTAGACGGCGCCGTGCGCGTCTCTCGCCACGCGCTGGTTCCCACAGAACGCGAGGCCGCGACCGACCTCGGTCACGGCCTCGCGAGGCTCTTACTCGTTGGATTGGCCGTCTTGGCCTTCAGCCTGGCGCTCGTCCTCTAGAAGCTGTAGGAGAACCCGATGCCATGCTCGACAAGGCCCAGGCGGAAGTTGTTGTCCTTCGCCACGGTGTAGGCGTCATAACCGCTGTAGACGGACCACCCGAAGTAGAGGGCGGGCGTCAGGTACCACAGCCCTGGCAGAATGTACCAGCCAATCCCCCAGCTGACGGCGCCGATGCCCACGCCGACCGCGAAGTGAAGGATTGCCTTGTCCATCTCGTCGTTCAGGAGCTGCCCCAGCCCCGGAAGGACGAACGAGGCCAGACCCGGAATCCACGCGTCGCTCGACGCGGCGAGCGATCCGCACGACACGAGCAGCATGCCCACAACCACGCAGCCCAGCACCCACAGCTTCCTCATCGCTTCCTCCCTTGTAAGTACGTCCGTCGACCCGCCACCGTCGGGACGCGACGCCATCCGGTCGGCGCCTACTGCGCGTCCGACTGGATCTTCTCCAAGACGTCATCATCGACGTCGAAGTTGGCAAACACTTCCTGCACGTCCTCGTTGTCATCGAGCGCATCGAGGAGTCGCAGGATCTTGCCCGCGGCCTCTTCCTCAACGTGCACTGAGTTCTTGGGCACCATCGTCGGCTCGGCGCGCGCCGGGGTCAGTCCCCGCTCGCCCGCCACAGCGACCAGCTTCGGCAGCGTCGCCGCCTCACAGCGCGCTTCGACCACGTCGGCACCCGCCTCAACGTCGTCGGCGCCGGCCTCGATGAGTGCCATCTGCAGCTCGTCGCGATCGATGTCCGCGGGCAGGTCATCGAGCGTCAGCACGCCGCGGCGCTCGAACAACCACGAGACGCTGCCTGCCGAGGCCATGTTCCCTCCGTGCTTGCTGAAGACGTGCCGAATGCTGGCCGCCGCACGGTTTTTGTTGTCCGTGACCGCGCGGACGAGGATGGCCACGCCGTCGGCCGCGTAGCCCTCGTAGGTGATCTCCTCGTACAGCACCCCTTCTTCAGTGCCGGCGCCGCGTCGAATCGCGCGGTCGATGGTGTCTCGAGGGATGTTGAATGCCTTGGCGCGTTCGATCGCCTGGGCAAGCCCGGGGTTGCTCTCCGGGTTGGGATCGCCCCTCCGCGCCTGAAGCGTGACTTCCTTGATCAGCTTCGAGAACACCCCGGCGCGCTTCTTGTCCTGCCGCTCTTTGCGGTGCTTCTTGTTTGCCCATTCCGAATGTCCAGCCATACAACTCCCTGTCTACGTGAGACGGGGCCCATGATAGCATCGCCCGTTCCCATGGGCAAACAAGCCATCCGCCGCACGACCCGCGGTCGGACGCTCCCCGTCGCCTGTCCGGGGATCGCCGGACGGCAGCCGCTGGACACGATTCCGGCGCCGACCCGGGACCGGCCGTTGGCGGCGGCGCGAAGCTCTACGGACACGCGCGCTTGACACAGGGTCTGCTGCCGCGGCAGAGTGGCAACAGCGTATCGCAGAGGCGGGGGTGTGCTATGAAACGACGGTTGGTTCTTGTCTTGGCCTTGGCGGCCATGGTCGCCACGTTGTCCACGGGCTGTCTGTTCAGCGTCTTCCAGACCGCGAAGACCGTGGGAGGGGGCAACCTGGCGTTCACGTTCGGCAGTGGGCTCCTCACGGTTCGCGTGGATGAGGCGACGACGATGTCGCTCACCCCGCAGGCGCGACTCACCATCGGCATGGCCGACGCGGTCGACTTCGGGCTGCAGACTGGGGGCATGTTCCCGCTCTCCGGCGGCGATCCGGGCTGGCTCGGCATGGTCGCGGACCTGAAGTTCAAGCTGTTCGACGAGCGCGACGCGTTTGCCCTGGCGATGGGCTTTGGTGGCGGGTACAGCATCGAGTACTTGGGTTGGGGCGTGTTCGGCCAGATCTTCTTCGACAGCAACCTGCGAGTCTTCCCGGTGTACTTCGCCTACCAACCCGGCATTCCGTTCGCCGAGGACTTCACGCTACTGCACCACATCGCGGCGGGCCTCAAGCTACGCCTGTCGAATCAGGCGCGCGTGTTGCTGCAGGCCGACTACCGAACCGGGCTCTGGAGCCTCGGCGTCGCGCTCGAGGTGACGTTCTAGTGCGCACGAGTGCACGGGCTCTTGTCGGCACTGCGGCGGACGGCTAGGATCTGCGAGGAATCCGAGGGATCGTGAGATCGCGCAGATCTCGCAAGGAGGCATTCATGCGGGGTGTGAAGAGAGGTGTCGTTGTGGCCACGGCCGTCTTGGCGCTCCTGGTGGCCTTCTCGGCGATCGCGGCGGCCGCGGACGGCTACCGGGAAGGCTACGAACTCGGCAAGGAGCAGGGGAAGAGGGACGCGCCGATCATCAACCTGGTGTGGGGCATCCTGGGCGGGCCCATCGCGTTCGGCGTGGCCGCGTTCAGCACACCGCCCGACCCTTCCGCCGCGCGCATCCAACAGATGGATGGCAAGTCGACGGACTACAAGGCGGGATACCTCGAGGGCTACGGCCAGGGACGGCAGGAGATGCGTCTGCTCTATGTGGGAGGCGGTGCGGCGCTCCCGTCGCTCGTGTTCCTGATCCTCATGATGGCCTTCATCTAGCCTCACGGACCATCGGATGTCGACAGCGCCCGGGTCGCTAACGCCCGGGCGCCGTGCTCTTGCCCCTACCGCCCAGGTTCGCGCCGCCCACGGACCTCCGCGAGGAGGATCGCCGCAACCTTCTGATCGGCCACCGACAGGGCATAGTCGAGGATCCTCTCGACCTCAACCCAAGCGAAGGCGGCACACCCGTGGGTTTGCGGACGTCCGGCCGTGTGGCGGCAATGAAGAACGTGCAGTGCCATCCGGAAGTGCGTGAACGCGTGGTGCACGGTGACGAGGTGCTCGCCCACGGCCACGCGGATGCCCAGCTCCTCGTCCAGCTCTCGTTGGAGAGCCCCGGCGAGCGTCTCGCCGGCCTCGACGGTGCCCCCGGGAAACTCCCACAGCCCGCCGAGGAGGTCCCCAACCTTACGCTGCGCGAGCAGGACCCGTGATCTCCCGCGAGCCCACACCACGCCGGCCACGACGTCGCGGTGAGGCGCCGGACGCTTCGCCGAACGCTCCGGAAAGCGCTGCTCGTCGCCATGATCGTGCGCGGCGCACTCCTCGGCGATCGGGCACGCCGCGCAGCGCGGCGCGCGCGGCACACAGATCCGTGCCCCAAGATCCATGAGGGCCTGGTTCATCTCGCCGGCGCGCCCCGGCGGCACGAGCGCGCGGGCCCTCTCTTCCAGCGCGCGCCGCGTGCGCGCACGCGCCGGGTCTCCGGGCACCCGGAAGGCGCGAGACAGGACGCGCACGACGTTGCCATCGAGGACCGGCGTGTCCACGTCGAACGCAATGGATGCGACCGCGGCCGCCGTGTAGGGGCCGATGCCCGGGAGCGCGCGCAGCGCGGCGAGACCTGCCGGCACCTGCGCGTCATGCAGGCGCACCATCTCCCGCACCGCACGCTGCAGATGATGGGCGCGCCGGTAGTACCCCAACCCCTCCCACAGTTTGAGCACGTCGTCGATCCGCGCCTCGGCGAGGGCGGCGACGGTGGGAAACGCGCGAAGGAATCGCTCGTAGTACGGGATGGCCGTTTCGACGCGGGTCTGCTGGAGCAGGATCTCCGAGACGAGAATCGCGTACGGATCCTTCGTGCGCCGCCAAGGCAGATCGCGCGCCTCGGTCGCGTACCAGCGAAGCAGACCCTCGACTATCCGTGAGACGCTCGGCGTCCGCCTTTCGCCTGACGGCGCTAGCCGCGCACGAGGCATCGCACGTACTCGCCCGTGGTCGCGAACTGCTCCAGCGAGAACGTCGCCGCGACGACACGGTCGAGCGCCTTGTTGCCCAGAGCGTGCCCGGCGTTCGCGCGGAACTTGTCGACCACGTCGTCGTCGGACAGCGGTCGCTCGGGACTTCCCTTGGCGAAGTCCTCTTGGCGCGTGAACGATCTACCGTCGGTCGTCGTCACGGTGACCACTGCGCGCTTAACCTTCGGGAACAAGGCGTCGATCTCGGGGTCGGCGACGACCTTGATCCGGGAGAGGAAGCCGCGCACGGCAGGGTCGAAGAGCGTCGCGTCATCGAAGTGCGATGGCAGGACGTTGCCCTTCGCCGCGGCGACGGCAATGCAGTAGGGGAGAGAGTGATCGGCTGTCTCCTTCGTCTGCGGATCGTACTTCGACGGGTCAGACAGGATGTCTGCGCCGCGCGTCGTCGTCCGAACGACGATCCCCGCGACAGCGTCCGGAGCGATGCCGCCCTCGGCCATGGCCTCGAGCACCGCCGTGATCGGCTGGTGCGTCAGCGCCTCGGTCGGGAAGGCCTTGTAGCCGCACTCGTTGATGAGGAACCGCTCGCCAAGGTCCTCGGTCATGGCAGCAGGATCCCACTTGACGTTGCGCACGACGTGGAACACGCCCTCTTTGCCCTCGAACAGCTCGACGGGACCGGAGTATCCGGTGGACGCCAACAGCGCGGCGCGCACGCCGGCCTCGGTCGCCATCGGGTCGGCCGTGTTCTTCATGTTGGTCAGATGGCCGGCCACAACCCCGCCGAGCGTGAAGTGACTCGAGCCGCTGATCCCACAGGCCGCAACGAGTTGGTCCTCGGTCAGGCCGAGCATCCGCCCGGCAACCAACGGGCTCACGAACTGCGTGAGGCTGGCATGGTGCCAGCCCACCTCGCGGACCCCGGGCGTCGCAGCGTGGCACAGGCGCATCTCGAGTTCGTAGGCAATGAGGATGCCGACCAAGAGCTCCTTCCCTGATCTGCCCTTCCACTCTGCGGGCGCGAGCGCGGCGGGGAGGATGTCCGAAGGATGCGACGGGTCTTGTTTCCAGTAGATGTCGTTGTAGTCCATCGCGCGGATGAGGAGCGCGTTCATGAGGGCCGCGTCCGCGATGTTCGTGCGCGTCCCGTGACCAAGGATCGTCGCCTGCTCCTGGCCACCCAACATCTGCACGTAGCGGTGCGCCTGCTCCATGTCCTCGTGGTCGAGCGCTGCGAGCGCACAGCCTACCGAGTCCAAGAGGAACCGCTTGGCCTCGTGGACCGCCGCCTGCGGGATCCGCTCGAACGACAAGCCGAGCGCGAACTTCGCCATGGTGCGACTGATCGAGTTCATGGTCCTCCTAGGCCAGCGCAGCGACAACCGCGTCGGCCATCCCGCGGGTCGTCGTCGTCCCGCCCATGTCGTACGTGCGCGCCTTGCCTTCTCGCACAACCCTCGCCACCGCAGCCTCGATGCGCTCGGCCCGGTCGCGCTCGCCGAGGTACTGGAGCATCAGCCGCGCCGCGAGGATGGTTGCGATGGGGTTCACCTTGTTCTGCCCCGCGTACTTCGGCGCCGACCCGTGGGTCGGCTCGAAGACCGCGTAGTGATCGCCGATGTTGCCCGCCGACGCGAAGCCAAGGCCTCCCACCAGCTGCGCCGCGAGGTCGGAGATGATGTCGCCGAAGAGGTTCGTCGCGACAAGGACGCCGTAGTCCTGCGGGTTCTTGACGAGCCACATGCACATCGCATCGATGTTCGTCTCCCACAGCGCGATCCCCGGGTACTCGGTCGCCATGGCGCGAGCCTCGCGGATCATCAGCCCGGAGGTCTCACGAATGACGTTCGCCTTCTCGACCACTGTGACTGTCTTGTATCCGTTCGCCTTCGCGTGCTCGAACGCGCTGCGCAGGATGCGCTGGCACCCCTTGCGGGTAACGATGCGGAGCGAGATCGCCATATCTTGGCCGGCCACAGGGTCGAAGCGCTTCATCTTCGGGTGAACGCGCAGCGCCTGCCGAACATCGTCGGGCACGGGGTGCCACTCTACGCCGGAGTAGAGGTCCTCGGTGTTCTCGCGGAACACGACGAGGTCAATGTCGTCGCGCAAGTTGAGCGGGTTGCCCGGGTACGCCTTGCACGGACGGAGGTTTGTGTGCAGATCGAACAGCTGGCGCAGGCCGACAATGGGGCTCGCGTAGGTGAACCCCTTGCCCTGCAGAGCCGGTGAGAGCTCGGCCGCGGCCTCCTCCTTCGGCTTCGAGGTGATCGCGCCAAACAGACAGACATCGGTGGACTTGAGCAAGCTCACGGTGCGTTCTGGAAGGGGGTTCCCCTCGCTCCTCCAGAACTCCCATCCGATGTCCCCGTGGTGGTAGTCGGCCTTGAACCCTACGGCATCAAGCACGAGCTTCGCTGCGGCCAGCACATCGCCGCCGACGCCGTCTCCGGGAAGCATTGCGACTCGGTACGTACCCATGCGTCCTCCTGCACTGGTCGTGGTGGCGCGATTATAGCGAACGGAAGAAGCCTGCTCGTTCTCATTCTGCGGGACAGACCCCCCATAATGTGGTCAGGGAATGAGATCCGCGGTGTACAACGCTCGGTAGAGCAGCCACGCGTTGAGGACCTTGGTCAGGTACTCGCGCGTCTCGATCGACGCGAGCGCGCCCGGAAGATCGACCCGTTGAGCGACCTTGGCCGCGGTCGTCCACCGATCGACATTGCCGTTTCCTCCGTTGTATGCCGCCACGGCCCGTGCGACGTCGCCCTTGTAGTAGCCGGTCAGGTAGCCGAGGTACCACGTCCCCATGCGGATGTTCGCGTCGGGGCTGAAGACCAGGTCGGCAGTGTAGGCGAGCTGGCACTTCGACTCGGCGATCCACTTCGCGGTCGAGGGCAAGAGCTGCATCAAGCCCCCGGCATTCGAAGACGACACAGCCGTCGCGAGGTAGTTCGACTCCTCTCGGATGACGGCGAGGATCAGGAATGGGTCGACGCTGTAGGTCTCGGCCCACTTGCTGACGCTCACTGGATGGGCGCGAGGGTAGGCAAGCTCGTACGCCGCGCGCGAGACATCGGAGGCCAAGAGACCGCTTCCAATCTGGAAGGCACGCCGCGCGTCGCCGCGCTCTGCGTACCACTGACCGATCGCGATCCGCGTCGCGGCATCCGCCCCTTCCAGCGCGAACTCCAGCTCACCGGTTGCCCAGTCCGTCTCACCGCGCGCGACGAGCGCGTCGGCCAGCGCGAGGAGGCCGCCCGCCGCGCTCGGCACGGAGGGCACGGCCGGCCACGTCGGCGCCACGTAGCTCCCGAGGATCCACTGGAATGCGGCCGGCAGCATTGCCGCCCGCGACGTCGCCTCGCTCACCCGGCCCGCCGCCCGCAGCAGCACCACGGCGCGCAGCGCCGCGTCGTCGCGAACCCGATGTGTGCCGACAGCGAGCTTCTCGTAGATCGCGAGCGCTTCCGGCGCATCGCCGAGCGACTCCAGCAGACGCGCCGCGCGCCAGAGCGCCTCGCCGTCCGCCGACCGCTGCAGGGCGACGGCCGCCTCGCGAAGCCGCCCGAGGCTCTCGAGAAGCAGCCCCTCGCGATAGGCGCCGGCCGCGCCAGCACTGCGGTAGATGGCAAGCGCCCGTTCCGAGTCGCCGGATCGCTCCACCGCCCGGCCATACTCGATGCGCACCGCGGTCTCGTCCGGGCGCACGGCGACGTAGGCGGCGAACTCAACCACCGCCTCGTCGGTCCTGCCCAGCGCCAGAAGCGCCCGCGCCCGAGTGAGGCGTGCCGCATCGGACTTGGCCGGCGTGACCAGCGGGAGCGCATCGGCGGGCTTTCCCGCGGTCACCAACACGGCCGCAAGCCTCGCCCCGTCGGGCTCGAGGCGCTGCATCGCCTGCACCGCGTCGGCCTTGGGGAGAAGGTTCTCCCACTCCGCCTTGGCCTCGGCGCGCGCCCCAGAGACCTCCAGCATCGCCGCCAGCTCGGCGCGTAGCGCGGGCGTTGAACGGAGCGCCACCGCGCGGCGCAGCCATTCCGACGCGGCGGCGAAGTCGGCTAGAGCGGCGCGGGCGCGCGCTGCGAGGACGCTCGCCTGCCAACCCAGCGCGCCGTTGTGCACCGCAAGGCCCTCGATGTCCCCCAGCGTCGACGGCAGTCCCGCGCGCGCCCTGCGCAAGGCGTCGTAGCCCGCCAGGTCCACCGACGCGCTCCCTGGGGGGAGCCACAGCACGAGGATCGAGATCGCGGCACCCAACAAGACAACCGACAGGGCGATCCACTTCATCGTTGCGCAAGACCTCCTTCTGGATGGGGTCTCCCTGACCGTACGCGACGAACGCAGCGGGCAGAAGGGACGCTCGGGCGAAGGTCGGGGACGTTGCCCCCCCAGGACGCGGCCATGCGCGCGGCGAGAACGTGACAGAGACGGCCAGGCCCGGGCGTCGCCGAGCCCGTCGATCGCAGTCCAGATCCGATCATCGCGTGGCGTTGCCTCGCGGGTCCCGTGGACCGCCGCGGCGAAACGCGTCCTTTGTCCTTGACGAGCGGGACCCTGTCCCTTGGCCGGCGGGTCCGGCACGAAGAGCGCCACCGGGCGGATCGCCACACTGCCTCTTGTTACAATGGGGACCCGAGGAGTGGGAGAGGCTCATGGCTCGAAGCTTGCAGGTTCTCGTGGGTGGGCTCTTGTTGACCGGTCTCACATCGTTTTTCGTCGCCGCAAACCAACCGCCCGTGGCGCGCATCTCCGCGTACCGAACGGCCGAAGGCTCCTCGTCCGTCGTCTTCGACGGCTCCGGGTCGAGCGATCCGGATGGTCAGGTCGTGCGCTACCAGTGGCTGTTTGGCGACGGAACGACGGGGTCGGGCTCGCCGGTCACCCACGCGTACGCGGCGCCGAGTCTGTACACGGTGACCCTCGTGGTCTGGGACAACGCGAGCCAGTCGGGCCTCGTCACGCAGGTCCTGGACATCGCCTCGCTGCCTCGGCAACAGGTTGCGACGCCCAGTCTGGGGCTGACTCCCGCCGCCACGGAAGGGACGGCCGTCGTTCCGCCTCCGCTGGGCAACACCGTCGGCTACCGGGCCCCCGAGATCGCCCTGCCCGACATGATGGGAGGCATGACGTACCTCTCGACGTATCTCGGACGCCCGGTGCTGATCGAGTTCTGGCTGAGCACGTGCCCCGGCTGCATCGCGTCGACGCCGGGTCTCGAGAGCTACCGCGTCCGCTACGCCGACCGGGGACTCGTCGTGATGCTGGTTGTGCTCGACCGCGCGCCGTCCGCGGCCGTGTCCTATCTCCGCCAGTACGGCTTCCGGAACTTCGCCCTCGCCTGGGAGAGCTCGGGCCAGAAGCCGACGCTGGCCGCCTACGGCGTCGTCGTCACCCCGACGACGTTTCTCATCGACCGAGCCGGGGTCATCCAATTCGCCGGGCACCCCTCCGGACTGACGGACGCGCTCCTGCAGAGCCGGCTCTAGGCCCGCCGGACTCAGCCGCGCGACACCGGCCGTGCTGCCCGGAACCAAGCGATGGACCCTGGTGAGTGCTGTGGCTGCGCGGTACATTCTGCCTCTCTGCATCTCGAAACGAGAGTTGAGAAGGAGCACGCATGAACAAGACGCTTCTCATCATCTTGGGCCTCGCCGTTGCGATCGGCGTTGCCTTCTTTGCCTTGACGGCGGTGCGCCCGACGCCAACACCCGCGCCAGCGCCCGTGGCGGTGGTCATCCAGCCGGCAGCGGTCACGACGCCGGCCGCAACGCCCGCAACCGTGGAGACGCCCCCGCTGACGCCCGAAGAGCCAGCCGTCACGGCACCCCCGGAGGAGCCCTCCGAGATCATCGCGCGCGTCAACGGCGCGCCGATCACGCAGGAGGCCCTCGACGACGGCGTCAACGGCATCCTCGCGCAATACAAGAACATCTATGCCCAGATGGGCCAGAACTTCCAGACCCTGCTGGAAGGACCCTCCGGGTTCTCTCTGCAGCTCGGTGTGCAGGCCCAGGCACTCGAACGACTCGTGTTCACGGCCATCGCCGACGCCGAGGTCGAGCAGCGCGGTCTCGCGGTATCTGAGGAGGAACTCAGCGCCGAGTTCAACACGCAGTACGAGGGGTTCCTGGCGTCGCAGGGGCTCACCGAGGAGAGGCTCTCCGAGCTGCTCGCGTCGCAGAACATGACCCTCGAGTCGTTCAAGCAGAGCGGGCGCGAGAGCATCGAGGACCAGCTCCTCATGGTGAAGCTGCAGGCCGACGTGGCCGGCATCGTCGACCTGACCGAGGAGGAGATCGCCGCCTACTGGGAGGAGAACAGACTCAACTACGAGACCGAGGAGGAGTTGCGCGCCTCGCACATCCTGGTCAAGACCGAGGACGAGGCCAAGGCGGTTCTCGCCGATCTTGAGGCCGGCGGTGACTTCGCACAGATCGCACGGGAGAAGTCGACCGACACGGCCAGCGCGCGCCAGGATGGCGACCTCGGCTGGTTTGGGCGGGGAACGATGGTCGCCGAGTTTGAGGATGCGGCCTTCGCCCTCGAGGAAGGACAGCGAAGCGGGATTGTCCAAACCCAGTACGGCCACCACATTCTCCTCTTGACGGGCCGGAAGGCAGCTTCGCGACCGGAGCTGGACGCCGTCAGGGACCAGGTTGTCGCCGACGCCAAGGATGCGGTTGTCGCCGAGCGGGCGAACACCTGGTACACGGAGGTCATGGCGGCGGCAGACGTGAGCGTCGAAGACCCGCTGTTGAATGCGGCGCGCCTGCAACGCGTCAACGTCGACCTCGGGCTCGAGGCGTACGAGAGCCTGTGGCAAGCGGGAACGATCGACGAGCCCTATCTCCCGTACATCGTCGGCACCCTCTACGAGAACCGGGTGCAGAACCTGACGCGCACCAAGACGCAGCTTGAGGCCGCCGAGACACCGGATGCGGCGCAGATCGCCGAGGTCACGGCGCAGATTGCCGAGGCCCAGGCGAAGGCGATCGCCGCGTATCGCGATGCGGTCGCGCAGTCGAACGGAGACGCAGAGATCCAGGCGCGCCTCGACGCGCTGTTGGCGCTGCCGGCCAGCTCGACAGGCTCTCCGGCCGCCCCGCAATCTGCGCCGGAGACGCCCGCGCCGTAGGCCTAGGGATGCAGAGCATGCGAGCGGCCCTCCCGCCACCGTCGCGTGGCGGGAGGGCCG
>JBFYQX010000079.1:0-11077 GCA_041302525.1 Candidatus Bipolaricaulota bacterium
CGACGCTGTCGGTGGCCGTGTACGACCTGGCCGGGCATCTGGTGTGGGAGAACGAGCTGGCCAACGTGGCGAAGATCGTGTGGGACTGCGCGAGCTACGCGAACGGCGCGTACCTGTACACGATCGAGGCGACGGACGGGACGGACACGTTCAGCGAGACAGGAACGTTCTTCCTGAGCCGTTAGGCACGCGATCTGCAGAACTCTGTGGCGCGGGGAGCCCTCACGGGCTCCCCGTCTGTTTCGGCGACTGAACGGAGCGAGTGTCCTATGACCTGACCCTGTGTCTGCGCGGCGTCGGACAGCGGTCCCGCGCGCAGGTACCAGTTCCCGATTGACGGGCGCCGCGGTCGCGACTAACGTTGTCTCGGCATCATGCCTCGTTGAGAGCTCTGAAGGAGGCCGAAGGTGAAACGCGGGGTACGAGACGTGTCGGCGCGCCGTCTCTTGGTCTACGGCTGCGTCGTGTTGGTTGGGGCGGCACTCGTCGCCCTGTCGGGCTGCGTCCTGTTCAACAGGTTCCCGCTCGCTGGGTTCACCATCGGGCCGGGCACGACGGGACCCGTGCCGTTCACGGTGACGCTGAGCGGCGCTCCGTCGAGCGATCCTGACGGCGACGACCAGATCGACGAGTACTCGTGGGACTTCGGCGACGGCGCCCAGGGCAATGGGAAGTCCGTCAGCCACACCTACACGGCTGTCGGAACCTACGTGATCACGCTGACCGTGATCGACAAGTGGGGCGCGACGGACCGGGCATCCAAGACGATCTACGTGACCGCAACCGAGCCGGCCGGACCGACGGCGAGCTTCACGGCGAGCCCGACCTCGGGCACGTCGCCGCTCACGGTGACGTTCGACGCCTCGGCGTCAACCTACCCGGGCGGAACGATCCTCTCGTACGAGTGGTCGTTCGGCGACGGCGGAACGTGGACGGGCAGAACGGCCACGCACACCTACTTCAGCGCCGGAAGCCGGACGTTCACGGTGACGCTCACCGTGCGCGGGACCGACGCCAAATCGGGGACGGCGACGAAGAGCATCACGGTCACGGCCCCGGGCGGGGGAGGCGGCACGCCGACGGCGAACGCGCCGAGCGCGCGGTTCACGATCGATGAGTCGATCGGCGTCGCGCCGTTCCAGGTGCACTTCGATCCCTCGGAGTCGGAGGCCGATGACGGGCGGGCGATCATCCTCTACACATGGTCGTACGGCGACGGCGTCGCGGAGTCCGACATCGGCGCGGGCGAGAAGACACACGTGTACACCACAGACAAGCCGAGCGAGATCTTCACGGTCACGCTGCTCGTTCTGGACAACGAGGGCGACAGCGACTCGATCACGAAGACGGTCAAGGTCTACAACTTCCGCCCTGTCGCGGGGTTTGAGATCGCCAATCCCCCAGGTGGCGACATCGGGAACGCCGGACTGACGCAGTTCGCCAACGCCGGCCAGATCGCCGAAGCGGACTGGAGTGTCGAGGACGTCATCGTGCACGGCGATCTCGGCGAGCCCGCGGGACTGGTGAAGGTCTGGATCCGCTCGAAGGCGATCCCCGACGCGGCGTGGTTTGACCTCGACGGATCGCTGCCGCAGGACGAGCTGCGGACGTCGAAGACGAGCGCGACGAGTTCGACGAGCCCGGGAGAACCTGCGGGTTACGAGGACCACAACTTCTGCTACGACCCCGAGGGCCAGACGTGGGCAGGCGGCGCGGAGCCGGCGTGGTTCCCCGTCACCGCAGAACAGGGCTGGGGCGTCCGTTACGTCTACATTGACTGGGACGACGGCTCGGCGCTCGAGCGCGTGAATTACGATGCCGACGGGATTGCTCTGAGCCACAACTACAACTTCACGGCGAGCGGCCAGTCGCATCGGATCACGGTCACGGCCGAGGACTACCTGGGACAGGAGTCGGCGACGTTCTCGCGCCAGGTCATCTTGAAGTCGGGCGAAGAGGGCGCAAACGAGGAGTAGGGTTCGCGCGTGAACCCACGCGGATGAGGGAGGATGCGATGAGGCGAGAGGCTCGGTGGATGAGGACAGGTTTCTTCGGGGCGCTCGCCTCCTCGCTCCTCCTCTTGTGCGGGTGCACGCTGTTCAACCAGGCGCCGACGGCCGTGATCGAGGCGACGCCGCTCACGGGGACGTCGCCGCTCGTCGTCACCTTCGACGGCTCGGGGTCCGTGGATCCGGAGGGCCAGACTCTGTCGTACCGCTGGGAGTTCGGCGACGGCGCGACGTCGGACGAGGCGACACCGCACCACACGTACCTCGCCCTGACCGAGCGGACGGTGTTCGTGGCCGCGTTGCGCGTGACGGACCCGATGGGGCGCAGTGACACGACGCAGCAGTCGATCGAGGTCCGCCCTTCCGGCACGAGCGGCGGAGGCGGCACGGGCGAGCCGTTCGCCCGGGTCACGGCGCGGCCGATCATCGGTCCGATTCCGCTGGTCGTCTCGTTCAGTGCCGAGGGCTCGGAGCCGGGTTCGGGGTCGATCACGCAGGTGCGCTGGGAGTTCGGCGACGGGAAGGGCGCGATCGGGATCACGGCCGTGCACACGTACGAGCCGGCGGAGACCAAGACGTTCCGGGCGACGGCCTTCGTCGGCAACACGGCGGGAATCATTCGCGCCGCGCAGGTCGACATCACGGTGATCGTGCCGGTCGGCGCGCCCGAGGGGGACGACCCAGAGGCGGCGTTCGATGCGACGGACCCTCTCCTTCTCTACGCGTCGCCGAACCCGGCATCGACGCCGACGCTCTACGAACTCACCTTCGACCCGGGCGGCTCGTTCGCCGACGCGGGACACCAGATCGACTACTACGCCTGGGACTTCGGCGACGGCGACGTGCGGGTCGAGACGACAGACGTCGAGGTCACGCACGTCTATCGCCTGGCGACGCAGTCGCGCACCTACACCGTGCGGCTGACGGTCTACGACGACCAGGGACTGAGCGACACGGCGATCGTCAACCTGTCGCTCGTGCAGCCGGACGAAGAGGACGAGACGTAGGTCTTTCGACCGGCCCTGCGTGGCTTGTTCTGGACGAGGTCGCGTCGGCCGGCCGCGGCGAGTTCTGCGGAAGGAGCGAGCGTCGGGCGTGAAGGCTCCCGAGGCTCGCTCTCTCTCTTGCACCGTGCCGGCCGGCTTGACGCCGTCACGAGGGGGAGTTGTCTGGCTCGCCGCGGAGGACATTCGCGCGCCAACCGCTGCGGCCGTGGCTGGCTACCGAGCGCCGGCGTTCGGCAGCGCCAAAGTCACAAGATGGGTCTGCGCCCTCGGCGATGCTTGACTACCCTCCGCAGGAGTCGCAGCCGACGACGATGATTCGGACCGACGCGGAGTCGCTCGCGCCGTCGTCGTCGATGACCGTGAGCGTGATCTCGGGACGCCAGCCAGAGCCGCCGGCCGTCTGGTACTCGTGGTCGACGACCTCGCCCTCGCTGGTCGTCCCGTCGCCGAAGTCCCAGAGGTACGCGACGATCTCGCCGTCGGGATCGTAGGACTCGGAGGCGTTGAACCAGACGGGCTGCCGCACGGGCGTCGTGTAGACGTTGGCCGTGAACTGGGCGATCGGCGCGTGGTTGAGGGCCTCGACCTCTTGGGTGCGCACGCCGCGCCGGCCGGTCTCATCCTGCACCTCGAGGACGACCTTGTAGATGCCCTTCTCTGTGTAGGTGTGGGTCACGCGCGAGCCGGCGGCCGTCGCGCCGTCGCCGAACGCCCACTCGTAGCCGACGATCGCCCCATTGGGGCTGGTGGAGCCGGCGGCGTCGAACGTGATGTCGAGCGGCGGGTAGCCGAACCGTGGCGTGGCCGTGAACTCGGCCCGCGGCTGGGTCTGCAACGCGCACCCCGCGGCGACGGCCACGAGCGCGATGGCACAAAAGAGCGAGGCGAGCCTCGCCAGTCCTCTCATCTTGAGGCCTCCGATCCCTCGCCGCGCGCAGTCGCCGGCGCGGCGTCGTTGTGGTTCTCTTCTTGGGTGGGCTTCTTGTCTTCGTCCGTCTTGGTCTCGGCGGCTTGGCGCATGGCTTCGAGGCGGGTCGCGACGCGGCCGTACAGGGTGTCGGCCGGATAGGCGCCGGCCGCGTCGGGCTGGCCGGCGGCGATGCCGGTCAGAATCTCGATGCCTTCCTCGATGGTGCCGACGGGCACGATGTGGAAGCTTCCTTGGGCGACGGCGTCGACGAGGTCGCGCGACAGCATCAGGTGCTCGACGTTGGCGCGCGGGATCAGGACGCCTTGCTCGCCGGTCAACCCGCGCTCGCGGCACGTGCGGAAGAAGCCCTCGATCTTCTCGTTGACGCCGCCGATGGGCTGGATCTCGCCGCGCTGGTTCACCGACCCGGTCACGGCCAGGCCCTGGCGCAGCGGCGCTGCGGCGAGCGCGGACAGGAGCGCGTACAGCTCGGCGCTCGACGCGCTGTCGCCGTCGATCATCGAGTAATTCTGCTCGAACGTCAGGTGGCCGGTGAACGAGAGGGGCTTCTCCCGGGCGAACCGCTCGCCCAGGTAACCCTTGAGGATCAGGATGCCCTTGGAGTGTGTGTTGCCGCCCAGCTTGGCCTCGCGCTCGATATCGACGATCCCGCCCTTGCCGACGTGCACGGTCGCCGTGATGCGCGACGGCTTGCCGAACGCGTACTCGCCGAGCTGCAGGACGGCCAGGCCGTTCAGCTGCCCGACACGGGTGCCGTCGGTGTCGATGAGCAGCTGCCCGCGGGCGATCATCTCGCGGATCTTCTCGTCGATGCGGGCGAGGCGATGGTCGCGCTCGGCGATCGCCCGCTGGGCGTGGTCGTCGTCGACGCTCGCCGCGCCGTCGACGCGCGCCCAGTAGGACGCCTCCTTGGCGATCGACACGAGGTGTGCGAACTCGCACGACAGCTTCTTCTGGTCGCCGGCCAGCTCGACGGCGTGCTCGACGATGCGCGCGACGCCAGACGGCGTGAACGGGAGGACGGTGGGGTCGTCGGCCGCGCAGCCGGCGAGGAACCGCGCCAGCGCCTGCTCGCGCTCCGGAGTGCGGTCCATCTCGGTTCCGAAGTCGACCTTGACGTTGAACAGCTTCGGGAAGTCCTCGTCGTAATGGTGCAGGAGCTCGTAGATGAGCGGGCTGCCGATGATGATGAGCTTGATCCGGAACGGGATGGGCTCCGGGCGCAGGCCTTCGGCGGTCGCGTAGCCGAGCATCTGCAGGGGGTCCTCGATCTGGATCTCGCGGCGCTTGATCGCGATCTTGAGCGCCTCCCAGCTGACGCCGAGTCGGAAGAGGTTGTTGGCGTTCACGACGAGGTAGCCACCGTTGGCGCGATGGAGCGAGCCGGCCTTGATCATCGTGAAGTCGGTCATGACCATGCCCATCTGCACGCGCCGCTCGATCGAGCCGAACAGGTTGGGGTACGTCGCGTTGTGCTCGACGACGACCGGGGCGCCCTGCGTCTCGCCGTGGTCGACCAGCAGGTTGACCGCGTACCGGCGGAGCGGGTCACTCTGCGGCATCGCCGGCATGGGGAACGGGAAGGCGGCCTTCTTGGCCTGGGCGTTGTTGGTCTGAAAGTCGTCGAGGCTTGCGGCCACGTCGAGCTTGACGGCGTCGAGGTGGTCGGTGACTTTGGGCAGGCCCTCGTAGCGGCCCTTGAGCTGGGCGAAGTGCGGCTCGATCATGAACAGGACGGCCTCTTTGGCCAGGGTCTTGACCTCTTCTTCGCGCTGCTCGTCGAGTTGCGCCACAGTCTGCAGGCGCTCCTGAATGACGGCCTGGACTTCGCCCTGGCGTTCGCGAATCTGGTCGCGGCGCTCCTTGGGCAACGCGTCGTACTCCTCTTGGCTCAGCGGCTCGCCCCGGTCGCTCAACGGCAGCGTGTTGATGCCGATCGGCGTGCGCTGCACGGCAAACCCGAGCTCTCGACAGCGCTTCTCCATGTCATCGAGCATCGCCGCGCGTCGCTCGCCGTGGCGCTCGTTGATCTTCTTGGACCGCGCCTTGAACTCGTCGGACTCGAGCAGCTTGGGGATCTCGCGCTGCAGGCGCTTGATCTGCTGGTCGAGATCGCCGCGGAGCTGGCGACCCTTTCCGGCGGGCAGCTCGAGGCAGCGCGGCGTGTAGGGGTTGGCGAAGTTGTGGACGTAGCAGATGTCATACGGGGCGGGCTCTTCGGCGCTGGCGTGGCCGAGGAAGTGCTCGACGGCCGACATCTTGCCGGTGCCCGGGTCGCCGGCGACGTAGATGTTGTAACGGCTCTTGACGTCCCGGATCCCCAGGCCTAGCTTGAGGGCCTCCACGGCGCGCTCCTGGCCGATGATGGTGTCGAGGGGCGCAACCTCGGCGGTCGTGCGGAAGAGGAACTGAGCCGGGTCGCACGTGTAGCGCAGCGCGCGGCTGTCGAGTTCGTTGACCATGCGGTTCGTCATGCCTAGGATTCTATCGAAGATGCGAACCTCAAGAAAGCGGCGCGCCGCCGCGCGCGGGCTGGCGCTGGGCGGGCTGTGCCTCGCGTTGGCCGTGGCAGGCGCGGGCACGGAGGACGTTCGGGTGGCCACGGCCGTCTGGCCGGTGGTCGGACGCGCGACGCCGTGCCCGTACTGCGACGTGGTCGGTGACGCGTTCGCCGCGGCCACGTCGTCGATTGACGTCCTGTTGGCCAGCCTGGCGACGGACAGCGATCCGGTTGCCGACGCGCTCATGGCGGCCGCCCGGCGAGGCGTCGCGGTGCGCGTGCTCCTCGATCAAAGTGACTTCGAGCCGTCGATCACGGAGCGCAACGCCCGCGCGGCGCAGTCGCTTGTGTCGGCGGGCATCGACGCTCGGCTCGACGATCCGGCGATCACGACGCACGCCAAGCTGGCGATCGTTGACCGCGCGACGGTGGTCGTCGGGTCGACGAACTGGAATCGGTACGCGCTGTTCGAGCACCGTCAGGCGGACGTGCGGATCGACGACGAGCGCGTCGCAGCGGCGTTCGGCGCGTTCTTCGACCGGCTGTGGGCGGATCCGTCGGCGGAGGTGGCGCTGACGCTGGACGGCGTGGCCGTGCCCGAGGGAGGGCCGGCGCTGGTCGCGCTCACCGACGCCGGGCATTCGACGCTGTACGCGGACACGACCGCCGGGCTCCTCGCCCGCGCCCGCACCTCGGTGCACGCGAGCCTGTACCGGGTCTCGATCTACCCGCAGTACGCGGACGGCGCCACGGAGCGCCTCGTCCGTGCCCTCGTGGCGGCGGCGCGGCGGGGTCTCGAGGTGCAGGTGCTGATCGACGACTGCAGCCTCTACGCCGACTCGGCGAAGGCGAACCTCGAGAGCGCGATCTACCTCTACCAGAACGGCGTGGAGGTCCGCTTCGACGCGCCGGAGCTCACGACGCACGCCAAGCTCCTCGTGATCGACGGGGAGACGGTCGTGCTCGGTTCGACGAACTGGAACTACTACTCGGTTGAGCGAAACATCGAGGCGAACGTCGCGCTCGTGCGCATGCCCGAGGTGGCCGAGGTGTTCGAGGCGTACTTCGGCGCATTGTGGGGCGCGGGACGCGCGCTGGTGCCCTAGTTACGGCAGCCCGTCACATGCCGGGCACGCCCAGCGAATCTCGCCGGTCAAGAGGTCGTAGCGGACGGGCACCATCGCCCTGCCGCAGGTTGGGCAGGTGGCGCTCGCAAACGCGACGGGGACAGGCGCCGACTGCACGCCGGATACGGTGGCGTCGAGCGTCGCCCCACCCGGCAGGGTCAGCACGACCGGCTCGGCGACGCGCAGCGCGATCTCTCCTGGGATCCCGACCATTCGCACCTGGCCCTCGTAGCTGATGCGCAGGCCATGGAGCGCGATGACGATGAGCACCGCCAGGATGGCGGCGAGCAGGCCGAGGATCGCCACCAGGGCGATGGCGCGCAGCGTGCGATCCACGTCATGCCTCCTTTGCCGAACGGCGTGGGCATCTTACGTCTTGGCCCGCGGTCGCGTCGAACGCGGCGTGCGTCCGGGCGAGGGCGCCGCGCCGGGGCGAACCCGACGCGGCGCCTTCGCACTTGGCTACGGAAGCTTGCAGTTCGGGCAGAGGACGCTGCCGGTGTCCGTGTTGTTGTCCTCGTTGCACTCGGTCACCGTGTGGTACGGGTCGGCCTCGAGCGTGAACGGGAGCGGGCACGGCGGCAACTGGTTCGCCGTGAACGTGATCGTGAAGTCGACGTCGGCCGTCTCGCCGGGAGCGAGTGGCGGGATGATGTCGGAGTCGTCACCGAGCGAGCTCGTCATCCGCGAGAACGCGCTGTCAGACGGCGCATCGCCGATGTTCGTCACGATGCCCTTCACGCGGACCTCGAACTCGCGTCCGCCGTATGTGCACGTGGCGCTGACGAACTCGATGATCAGGTCAGGGCAACGGCCGGGCTCGTCTCCGTCATCCGGCCCGCCCTTGCCCGGTCCGGTGGTTCGCACGGTGAGCATCGGCGGGCGCACGGCGGCAATCGTCGGCGTGGTCGCCACGCAGCCGGCGATCGAGCCGGACAACCATGTGTCGGCGGTCGGACCGATCACGGTGAACGAGAAGACCTCGACCTCGCCGGGTTGAATGCCGCAGGAACCCGACGGCGCGACCCACCACCACCCGCCCCACCCGGCGTGGAGCATCCACAGCGCCGGGCCGGTCATGTCGGTTGTGATGAACCCGGAGAGGTTGGGGATGAAGAAGAGGCAGAACCCGCAGCCGGCGTAGGTGAAGTCGATGTTCGTCACTGTGTACGTGTAGGTGTCGAGCGTTGGCCCGCCGATGACCTGCTCGCGGGTCACGCACTCCTCGATCGATACGCGCCCGTACGTCGTCGTGTTGACGGTCACGTCGTAGGCGATGGCATCCGGCGGGCAGGGATGGGGCTTTCCGGCTGACGGCGTCTCGCGCACGGGCGAGAGGGCGAGCAGGAACTCGACGGGCGTCCACTGGCCGCGGAAGTCGAGATAGAACCTATCGCTCATCGAGCCGACGGTCTCCAGGACCTGGCCCTGCGTGCCCGCCTGCCAGCGGTCCTCCTCGGCCAGCGCGAGGTCGATCGGCGTGTAGCCGTCCGGCGTCTCTTCAAACAGGAACGAGCGGCCGGAGAGGTAGAGGTTGTTGCTGTCGGGGTTGGTCGTGAGCCCGACGATGACGCCTTCCGCGGTCTCCAGCTCGCGTTCGTAGGCGCCGATGTCGGGCTCTTCACGGACGTCGATCACGATGCCGGGGACCATGGTCGGCGAATACGCGCCGAGGCCTTCGGCGACCATCTCGCTCGGAAAACCGCGGTCGTAGATCTTGAGCTCGAACTGGTCGGGGTAGAGCCCAGCGACGAACTGCGCCAGGCCGAGCACCAGGCGAACGTCCGTCGTCCCGCGCGGCGTCTCGGTCGCCATCAGCATGCGGCCGAGGTTGTCGGCGAGCAGGATCGTGTCGAGTTCGTCGATGATCCCGTCGTTGTTGTAGTCGCGGACGAAGCGGCTGTAGCCGTGGTCGGCGAACCAGGCGAGGATCGTCGCGGCCTGGATCGGCCCGGTCCAACGCACTGTCCAGTCCGGAAGGCTCTGCTGGCTGATCAGCTGCAAGTCGTCGCGCACGTATCCCTGGAGCATCGCGTCTTGCGCGGGAGCGACGAGCGTGAACGCCCAGAGGATCGCTGCCGCGAGAAGCCACCACCGTTTCATAAGAGACCTCCTTCCTCGCGTGGACCTCCGCAACGCAGGAGCCACGCAGGCTACTGCGGAGGTCATTTCCGTCTCCGAGTATAAGTACACTCCCCGTGGTTCGGAAGTTGCCCGGCGTTGCGCGCCGAGGCGCAGGAGGTGCCGATGACGGACGCGGTGGGGCGAGCCTTTCAGGAAGAGACGGCGATCGGGCGTCTTGGGGTGTCGGATCAGAAGAAGGGGCTGCCGCAGCCGCCGGTCTCGGTGCGGCTGGTTGCCGGGCGCGAGATTGATCTTCCCGCGCCCGATGCGGCGTGGGGAAACGTGTCCCTTGCCGGCGCGATGCGCGCGCGGCGCAGTGTCCGCGAGTACGCGCCGCGGCCGCTGTCGCTTGCCGAGCTCGGGGCGCTGCTCTGGGCGACGCAGGGCGTGGAGCGGACGTGGGAGGGCACGGAGCCCGTCCAGAAGCCCGGCGTTGAGCCGCGCGTCCATCGGGTGACCTTCCGCACGGTGCCGTCGGCGGGGGCGCGGCATGCGTTCGAGACCCTCCTCGTCGTGAGCCGCGTCGATGGGCTGGCCGCGGGCGTCTACCAGTATCTGCCGATCGAGCATCGCCTTGTGGCCGCCGACAACGTGCGGGTATCGGGGAGCGAGCTGGCGGCGGCTTGCCTCGGGCAGAAGATGGTCGAGGCCGCGGCGGTCACCTTCGCCTGGGTGGCCGTGCGCGAGCGGATGACGTGGCGCTACGGCGAGCGAGGCTACCGCTACCTGTACCTGGACGCCGGCCACGTCGACCAGAACCTCTACCTGGCCTGCGAGGCGATCGGCGCGGGGACGTGCGCGATCGGCGCCTACGACGACGATGCGGTGAACGCGTTGTTCGGGCTGTCGGGTGACGACCGGTTCGTCATCTACCTGGCGAGCGTCGGCAAGCGGATCGTGGTGGCCTAACGGAGCGGGACCGGCCGGCTGCCGCCGCAGCCCCCGCCGGGAACGTGCCGCTGGACGATCACGCGATGCGACGCGCTGGCTTCGGCGCCGGCGGCGTCACGCACGACGAGGGTGACGAGATAGGCGCCCTCCTCTTCGTAGGCGTGCGTGGCCGTCGGGCCGGTTGCGCTGGAACCGTCGCCGAAGTCCCACTGGTAGGAGAGCGGAAGCCCCTCGGGATCTGAGGACAGCGTCGCGTCGACGGTCATCGGTGCGGCGATCCACGGGGCGTCGTCGGACAGGCGGAAGCTCGCGAGCGGCGGAGCGTTTTCCACGTCAACGACGATGCCCGCCCGCCCGGCAAGGCCGTCGGCGTCGAGGACGGTCAGTTCGATGGCGTACTGGCCGCCGTGGCGAAACGTGTGCGCGAAGCGCGCTTCGGTCGACACGGTCTCGCCATCGAGCGCCCAGCGGAAGGCGACGACCTCGCG
>JBFYQX010000083.1:0-54271 GCA_041302525.1 Candidatus Bipolaricaulota bacterium
TGCTGTCTGCATCTCGCAGCGATCTTGTGAAGACGATTGAGGTTCTTCCAGAAGCAGCCCTAGACTGGGATCCGCCCTATCGTGCCTTCGCAGAGTGGGCCTCGTGGAGAAGCATCCGGGCAATTCTGGCACACATAGCGAATTGCGAGACGCACTACTACCTCAGCGCGGTCGGCCACGAGTCTCAGCTTCCACCGGCTTCGCACGATGGAGACTGGGCCACGCTCCTTGTCGCTCACAGGGAGGAAGCAGTCGCCTTCCTGCGCCAGCTAGCGGCCTCGCCGGACCGAGCCCGTGTCTGTTTCGGCGATGACGGTGCGTGGTCAGTTCGCAAAGCGCTGCGCCGCCTGGTGTGGCATGAGCGGCTCCACTGGAAGAGCATTCGTCGCATCGGACTGGACTTCGAGTGCTGCACCCGCCCTGGGGGGACCTAGATACACCCAGGGTTTGAGGGAGGCTCCGTTCCACGGGACATGGGAACCTGGAGAGGAGGCTGACCTGATCCCAAAGAACCGGTCCAAGAAATGGGTCAATCCCTACCCAATCGGGATTCGCGAGACTGCAGTTCAAGACCGATCACAGGGTTGGCCAGAGATATCGCATCAACACGGATCTCCCGGCACTAGTACGCCCGGAGGGATTTGGGAACCCGGCCGCCCTGCGGGGCGGCTTGGGAGTTCGCACGGTCGGGTGGCTGCGAACTCCGGCGATTCAAGAGAATCCAAACGTAGAAACGCAGTGAAGCCAAACCAGCTGCCCCACTGCGTTTCTACGCCCGACAGGATCTGAACCTGTGACCTTTGGCGCCGGAGGCCAAACGCTGGCGGTTTCCGGCTCATTGGGCCGCCGCGGGAAACCGCTTAGGAGTTGCGCGGTGCCAGACGGTGCGCAACTCCCATCCACATGAGCTACGGGCACCAACGGAGAGACCCTGTCCATTCTCAGACAGGGTCTCTCCTTGTGGTTCGCGTATACGCCCGACAGGATTTGAACCTGTGACCTTTGGCGCCGGAGGCCAACGCTCTAATCCACTGAGCTACGGGCGCGCGGCTACTCTGCTCCTTCGGCGGCTGCAGAGTAGCGAGCGAGTTCTGCAGGCTCGTCTGTCGCAGAACTCGTGCTTCTGGTCCGCGGAACTCCGCTCGGTTCCGGCTGCGGAGTTCCCGCTCCTCTGGCGGAGAGGGCGGGATTTGAACCCGCGGAGGAGCGTAAACCCCTCGACGGTTTAGCAAACCGTTGTCTTTGACCGCTTGACTACCTCTCCGACGGCGGGATTCTACTGCCTCGCCTGAATCGTGGCAATGAATGCCTCCCGATGGAACTCCTCGCTGTCTCCCAAGGGAGCGCTCGGAGCTCCCCGATCTCGTGACGGCGGGACTCTCTCACTGAACGGCGAAGCCGTTCAGCCACGGGCGGAGGGGGCAGGATTCGAACCCGCGAGGCTTGTGGCCTGCCGGTTTTCAAGACCGGTGGTTTCGTCCGCTCACCCACCCCTCCGGCGAGGGTCAGTATACGCGTTGCGCGGCGTCTACGGCACTTCCCACGGGGTGGCAGGGCTTGACGGGCGCACGATGACGCCGCCACCGACGAGGCGCTCGCCGTCGTAGAGCACGGCCAGCTGCCCGGGCGTGATCGCACGTTGCGGCTCGCGGAAGGTCGCGCGGAAGGCGTCGTCCGCTTCGCGCGCTGCGGTGGCCGCGCTGGATGGCGTGCGGTAGCGGATCTTGACGTCGAGAGGACACGCGTGGTCGGGGAGTGTTGCGCACGGGTAGCGTGCCTCGCGGGCAACCAGGGACGTGCCGAAGAGGTGGCGCTCCTCGCCGACGATGAGAGCGTTCGCCACGGGGTCCATGTCGAGGACATACAGGGGGCGTGGCGCGGCGATGCCCAGGCCGCGCCGCTGGCCGATCGTGTAGCGCGGCAGCCCGTCATGGCGGCCGATCTCACGCCTGGCAGGATCGAGGATCGGGCCGGGCGCGAGGTCGCGCTCCGAGAACAGGAAGGAGACGTCCCCGGCCTCGGCGAAGCAGAGGTCCTGGCTCTCCGGCAGCGAGGCGGCGGTCAGGCCGGCCGCGCGCGCGCGGGCGAACACCTCGTCCTTCCCCAGATGGCCGATGGGCAGGAGGAGGCGCGCGAGAGTCTCCTGCCCGAGTCCGTACAGGAAGTACGTCTGGTCCTTGTGCGCGTCGTGGCCGCGAACGAGGACCTTCGTCCCAGCTTCGTCGTGCAGCCGGGCGTGATGGCCGGTGGCGATGTAGTCGCATCCGAGGCGGTCTGCGTACTCGAGCGCGAGCCCGAACCGCACGAGCTCGTTACAGCGTCCGCACGGGTTGGGCGTCTCGCCCAGACGGCGACGGGCGATGAAGTCGTCGATCACGAGGCGGCGGAAGGTCGCGCTCGCGTCGACGGTCTCATGAGGAATGCCCAGCTGCCGCGCAGCCAGCGCGGCCGCATCCAGCGAGCAGCACCTCGAGGCGCCGGCGAAGGCGCGTGTCGCGTCGAATGACCAGAACCAGAAGGTGATCCCCGCAACGTCGAACCCTCGTTCTCTCAGCAGGAGTGCGGCGACGGCGCTGTCGACCCCGCCGCTGAGGCAGACGAGGACCGACTTCGGCATCTAGCCGTCCTCGCCTGCGAGCGGCACGATGCAGAGGAACTCGAACGGCGTGTCGCCTGTGTTGAGGAACTGGTGCTTGTCGAGCGGCGGCACGAAGACGAAGTCGCCGGGCTTCACGTCGGCGGCCGCGTCGTCATAGCGGATGCGTCCGCGGCCGGCGAGGACGTAGACCTCGTGCTCCCAAGGGTGCGCGTGCTCCGGGCTGTGCCCGCGCGGAGCCAGGGTGAAGTGGCGCATGGCGAACCGCGGCGCGCCTTGGTTGGGGCCGACGAGGACGCGTTTCTCAACGCCGCGCACCGTGGGCGGGTTGTCGTACGTGCGGGGCTGGACGGTCTCCTTGTTGCCGGTGATGACCATGGGTGTCCTTTCTCACAGCGTCTGGGCGATCAGCGGGACGATCATCTCGTCCGCGGTCAATCCGCCGTGCATGCCTTGGAGAAGCGGGGCGTCGGGGTACGGGTGCAGCAATCCCGTCGCTCCGGTGGAGATTGCGAGGAGATCGCCGACGCGCGCGGCGGTCTCGGGGTGTCGACTGCCGGGACCAAACAGGCCTTGCTCGACGGCCCAGCGGGCGTCCACGAGCGCGAGCCCGTCGAGCACTGTCTTGGGGACTTGCGCCAAGGCGTCTTCTCGCCGTTCCGGGCGGAGGAAGAGGTACGACGCGCGCGGCTCGCCGACCGGGAAACCGTGCAGAGCGTCGCGCAGTGCCGGCACGGTCTCGCTGCGAACGTAGTCCGCGGGCTGCATCGCGGCGAAGCCGTGGTCGGAGGAGATGAGTAAGAGGGTTTCCTTGACCTGCCCGAGGATCTCGCGACGCACGGCGGCGGCGACGGAGGCGGTCTCGGCCTCGTAGGCCTCGGACTGCACACCGCGGGGGTGCGCGATCGAGTCGAGCCCTGGCCAGTAGAGCGTGACGACAATCGGAGAGCGCGCGGCGTTCAGCAGCCGGCGTGCGATGACCAGGAGGTCCGACAGCCCGACACCTGGGTGGAGCTGCGTCGCGCCGCGGTAGAGGACGCGCGAGAGACCGCTCGCCGAGATGCTGCGTGGCAAGAGCGCATGCGTCTCGATCCCCTGATCAACGAGGCGCTCATATACCGTCGGCGCGGGCAAGAGCGGGGCGAGCGCAAACGAGTCGGGAAGTGGCGTGTCGACCTGTCCGCCGACCACGGCGAGCTGGATCATGTTGACCGTTGCCGAGACCTCGCGCAGGAACAGCCGATACCCGAGCATGCCGTGCGCGGCAGGCGCATGCCCCGTGCTGTACGTGGCGAGCGCGGCGACCGTCGTCGAGGGAAAGACGGACGTGATCGGCACGCAAAGGCCGCCAGCCGCCAGGGCGCGAACGTCGGGGTCGCGCGCCGCGATCTCATGGAAGCGCCGATAGCCGAGGCCGTCGAGCACGATGAGCAACACGCGGCGCGCGTGCGGCGGCGACACGGCGTCCCACAGCGCGCCGCGCGGCGCGTCCAGCGTGAGGGCCGCGGCCACGAGATCGGGGATCCGAGCGATGGATAGGCCGTCGTAGTCGGGGAGGACGGCGCGCTCTGGAAGGCCCGCCAGGGGCGTGCGCGACGTGAGCCGATCGTAGAGCGCGCTTGGCCGATCCATAGTCGGCATTATGCACGCCGGGCGCCGTGGGCGCAGCTATTCCTTCACGGACTCAGCCGCCGCGAGCTCTGCCACTCGCGCCAACTCGGCGAGCAGCGGGGCCGGCCACGCAGGGAGGTTCGCGCCGGGAGCCGGCGACCAGGGTCGCACCTCGCCGATCAGCGTGAACGCACCCTCGCCCGCAACCTCCATCGTGTGGGGGGCCGCGGGAGGCACAAACGCGCCGGTCGCGCTGCCGCGCGCCTCGCCTTCGATCATCCAGCGGCTGGCAGCCGTGGACAAGAGGATGTAGAACCGGCCGGTGCCTTCTCCCCCAGCGGTCGACGTGCCTGGGGCTAGGGCGTCGACCGAGATCCCTCCGGCGAGGGTCAGGGCGGCGCCCGCTTCGGTCGTGCCTTCGCCGCGCAGGGCGACCCACCCTTCGGCTTCGAGGGTGCTCGAGTTGCCCTTTCCCGAACCGACGGCGTGGGCGTCGACCGAGAAGCGAAGGACGGTGCCGCCGAGGGTGAGGACCCCCGAGAGGGTCATCCGCGCGCGGACGTCGACCGACACCTCCGGCCCGAGGAATTCCAGAACGGCTCTGCCGGTCCCCACCGCCTCGGCCGTGAGGCCCTCCTCGGCTGCGGCGTGAGCCGCAAGGCAGAGCGCCAGGCTGACGGTCAGCCCGAACGCTTGCGCGATGCGCTTCTTCATCGTGTCTCCTCTCCGCGTGCGGCGCTCACCGAGCGCCTGTTGGATTCTACCCGCGAGAGCGCCGAACGAGTCGCGCGCCGGGGCCGGCCGGGGTATCCTCGGCACGGTATGAAGAAGAGGAAGGGATGTGACGTTCTCGTGGTCGGTGGAGGCCCGGCGGGACTCGCGGCCGCCTGGCACGCCGCGCGGGCCGGGGCCGAGGTCTGTCTCGTGGACGGGCGCCCCGTGCCCGGCGAGAAGATCCTCCTGTCCGGTGGAGGACGATGCAATGTGCTTCCGATGTCCGTCGACCCGGCCCTCTACGCGACGTCGTCCTCGGCGAACACGCTGCGCAAGATCCTCCTCTCGTGGCCGCTCGAGGACATTCGCAGCTTCCTCGAGGACACGCTCGGGATCAGGCTCGTCGAGCAGAAACGGACGGGCAAGGTCTTCCCGGCCACGGGCGGCGGCGAGGAAGTGCGCGACCGGTTCCTCGCGGCGCTGCGGCGCAAGAAGGTGCGCGTCATGCCGCGGACGCGCGTCGTCGACATCCTGCCGAACGAGCGCCGTCGCGTGGCCGTCGAGCGCGGAACCGGCATCGTCGCGGAGCAGGTGGTCATCGCGACCGGCGGGTTGTCGTATCCCCGTACGGGCAGCGACGGGTTCGGTCTTCGCGTGGCCGAAGCGCTCGGGCACGCGGTGATTTCTCCGTACCCGGCGCTCGTCTCGCTACGCAGCGGGCGGTTTCAGCACGCGGAGCTGGCCGGGATCGCCATTCCCGTGCGCCTGGAAGTCGGCGCCGGCCGCGCGCGACGCCACGCGGTCGGCGACTTCCTGTTCACCCACCTTGGGTACAGCGGCCCCGTCGTCCTGAACATGGCGCACCATGTGACGCGCGCCTTGACTGCCGGCGAGCGCTTGCCCGTGCGCGTCGCGTGGCTGGATCGCACCGAAGAGGATTGGCAGGCGCGGCTCGCCGAAGCGCGGGGCACGCTTCGCGGGGTGCTCAAGCGCGAGCTCCCGGATCGGCTCGTCGACCATCTTCTCCACGAGCTTGCGTTATGGGACGCGCCGGCCGCCCCGCTACGGCGCGAAGACCGCGCGCGTCTCCTCCAGGCCCTCACGAGCTACGAACTGCCGTGGGCCGACACGGCGGGCTACCGCGAGGCGGAAGCGACCGGCGGAGGGGTCTCCCTGGCGGACGTGGACCCGCGGACGCTGCAGAGCCGGGTCGTTCCCTGCTTGCACTTCTGCGGCGAAGTGCTCGATGCCGTGGGGCCGATCGGCGGCTACAACTTCCTCTGGGCGTTTGTCACCGGTCGTCTCGCGGGGGAGGGCGCGGCTGAGATCAGCCGGCGCTAGACCCGCCTGCCGACAGGCGCCACGGCAGGGATCTGGACCAATGTCCTCAGACCGCGCGACGCGTGCCCGTGCACGCCCGCGCGATCCGAAGATCCTCATCCTCGGTGATTCGCATCACGCTCGGCGGCGGAGGCTCCGGGTGGCAGCCGCCGCGGATGCCAGCACCGCACAGCACCTCCTTGCCGGCGCAGCGGGAGGTCGGCCGACGGGCAGACCGGCCGACGCCCGCTGCGCCTCACGTTGACCCTACCCCCACTACGGCCGCGACCGCGGTTGCTTGCAGTCGCGGTCTGCATCCTCGAGAATCTGGCACTTCGCAACACAATGCGCCCTGCGCGTGCAGAGACGAGGGGAGAGAGGGGTGGCGCGCTCCGCGGGCGGAGACAGCCGACCAGGGAGTATGGATACCCTAGAGCGATTCCGGGCCGAGTACCCCGGGAAGTTCGTTCCGCCGGACGTTGCCTTTTCCTGCATCCACCGAGGCGACCGGATCTTCATCGGAACAGGCTGTGGCCAGCCGCAGTACTTGGTGGACGCCATGGTCGAGTTCGTCAAGACGAACCCCAAGGCGTTCTTCGACGCCGAGGTGGTGCATGTGTGGACCCTCGGCCTCACGCCCTATCTGCGCGAAGAGGTGAAGCGGAACTTCCGCCTCGACTCGTTCTTCATCGGCTCGCCGACGCGGGCGGCCGTGAACCAGGGCGAGGCGGACTACACGGCGGTCTTCCTGTCTCAGGTTCCGCAGCTGTTCCGCCTCGGCGTGGCGCCGATCGACGTCGCCTTGGTCCAGACATCGCTGCCCGACGAACACGGCTACGTGAGCCTGGGCGTCAGTGTCGACATCGTGCGTGCCGCCGTGGACAGCGCGCGGACCGTGATCTGTCAGGTGAACTGCAGGATGCCGCGCACGCACGGCGATAGCTTCATCCACCTGCGCGACGTCGAGTTCATCCTGCCGCACGACGAGCCGTTGCTCGAGTACGCGACCGCCGTGCCGGACGAGATCGCCGACCGGATCGGCCGGTACGTTGCCCGGCTGGTGCTGGACGGCGCGACGATCCAGGTCGGCTACGGGAGAATTCCCGACGCGATCCTCTCCCACCTGTCCGCCAAGGCGCACCTCGGCGTGCACACCGAGCTCCTGAGCGACGGCATCGTCGAGCTGATGAAGGCCGGGGTCATCGACAACACGCGCAAGACAATAGACCAGAACAAGACCGTCGCAGCGTTCTGCATGGGGAGCCAGGCCACCTACGCGTACCTGGCAGACAACCCCGCGGTGTCGTTTCGTCCTGTGGACTACACGAACAGCCCGGCCGTGATCTCGCGGATCGACAAGATGACCGCGATCAACACCGCGCTGGAGATCGATCTCACCGGGCAAGCCACCGCCGAGTCGCTGGGCCAGGAGTTCTACAGCGGGATCGGCGGTCAGGCTGACTTCATGCGTGGAGCCGTCCTCGCTCCGGCCGGGAAGTCGATCCTGTGCATTGAGTCCACGGCGAGGTCCGGCGAGGTGTCGCGCATCGTGCCGGCGCTGTCGAGCGGCGCGGGCGTCACCCTGACGCGCGGCGACCTGCATTACGTTGTGACCGAGTACGGGATCGCCTACCTGCACGGGAAGAACATGCGCGAGCGGGCGATGGAACTGATCCGCGTCGCCCACCCGAAGTTCCGTCCTTGGCTGCTACGCGAGGCCAAGGCGCGAAACCTCGTCTACCGCGACCAGGCCTACATGCCCGGCAAGCGCGGCGAGTACCCGGAGCACCTCGAGACCTACCGCACGACGCGGTTCGGCCAGGAAGTCCTGCTCCGGCCGGTGCGCATCAGCGACGAGCCGTTACTCAAGGACTTCTTCTACGCGCTGTCGGACCAATCGACGTACCAGCGGTTCATCTCTTCGCGCAAGGACATGCCGCACGAGCGGTTGCAGGAGTTCGTGGTCATCGACTACACGTCGGAGATGGTCATCCTGGCGTTGATCACGGTCGACGAGCGGGACGTCGTGGTCGGCGTCGGTCAGTACGGCATCGACGCCCAGACGCACACCGCCGAGGTGGCGCTGGTCGTCCGCGACGACCTGCAGAAGCGGGGCGTGGGGACGGAACTCCTGAACTACCTTACGCTCCTGGCAAGAAAGGAAGGACTGCTGGGCTTCACGGCCGAAGTCCTGATCGAGAACCGCCCGATGATGCGCCTGTTCGAGCGCGCCGGGTTCACGATCGAGAAGAAACGGGGTGCCGGCGTCTATGAGCTCAAGATGCTGTTTGGATGAGACGGCGACGCGCCAGAGCATGAACCGCTTGTTCAACCCGCGCGGGGTGGCGGTCATCGGCGCATCAACGAATCCCGGGAAGATCGGGTACCGTATCGTCGAGAACATGGTCAAGTCCGGGTACACCGGTCGCATCTACCCGATTAACCCCAAAAGGGGGGAGATCCTAGGATGGCCGGTCTACGCCGGCTTGGGCGGCGTCGAAGGCGAGGTCGATGTGGCCGTGCTCGCCGTGCCGTCGGACCAGGTGAACGCGGCTGTGGCGGCGTGCGGCGCGAAGGGCGTGGGGCACCTCGTGGTCGTCACCTCAGGGTTCTCCGAGATCGGGAACCTCGCCGCAGAGAAGGAGCTGGTCGCCGCGGCGCGCGCTCACGGCATGCGCGTGTTGGGGCCGAACATCTTCGGCATCTACTCCGCATCCAGTCGACTCGACGCGACGTTTGGGCCGGGCGGCATCCTTCCGGGGCACGTGGCGATCGTCACCCAAAGCGGGGCACTCGGCATCGCGATGATCGGCAAGACGGCCGCCGAGTCGCTCGGGCTGTCGGCCCTCATCTCCGTGGGCAACAAGTCGGACATCGATGAAGCCGACCTCCTGGTGTACCTCGCCGACGATCCGGCGACGCGCGTCATCCTCCTGTACATCGAGGGCGTCAAGAACGGCGAGCGGCTGGTGCGGACGCTGCGCGACGTGACGCAGCGGAAACACGTCGTCGTCATCAAGTCGGGGCGGTCGGCGCGCGGCGCGATGGCCGCCGCCTCGCACACGGGCTCGCTGGCCGGGGCCGACGACGTCTTCGACGACGTCATGCGCGAGTGCGGCGTGTTGCGCGCTGAGAGCGTGCAGGAGGCGTTCCACTGGGTGCGTTTCCTGGCCTCGGCGCCGCTGCCCGCGGGCGAGGACGCGGTCATCGTCACGAACGGCGGCGGGATTGGAGTTCTAGCCACCGACGCCTGCGAGAAGTTCGGCGTTCGGCTGTACGACAACCAGCCGATCCTAGCGAGCACGTTCGCCGACGTCATGCCGGCGTTTGGCTCCTCGAAGAACCCGGTGGACCTCACCGGCCAGGCGACTGGCCAGGACTACGCTCGCTCGCTCGATGCCGTGCTCGCGCGCCCCGACATGCATGCGGCAGTGGCCCTGTACTGCGAGACGGCGTTGTTCGACACCGCGCAGTTCGCCGATCTCCTGCGGTCGGTGTACCGGCGGTACAAGGACGCGAAGCCCATCGTTCTTGCGCTGTTTGGCGGCGAGCGGATCGAGGCGATGATTCGCGAGTTGCGTTCGGAAGGGATCCCTGTGTTCGGCGATGTCTACGAGGCGATCTCGGTGCTAGGCGCCCTGTATCGCTCGTGGCGCCGGCTGAACGAGGGCGAGGACACCTCGGAGCCTGCGCCGGAGATCGATACTGCGGCGATCCGGCGGGTCCTTGCGGCCGCGGGCGCGCAGGGTCGCACGTTTCTCCTCGCGCACGAGGCCGCCGAGGTCGCGGTCGCGCTCGGCCTGCGCATGCCGCGGTCGATCATCGCCCGGGACATGGACCAGGCCGTGCGCGCCGCGGAGACCATCGGCTTCCCCGTCGTGATGAAGGTGGTCTCGAAAGACATCGTCCACAAGAGCGACGCCGGCGGCGTGGCGCTGGACCTGCAGAATCGGGCCGAGGTCGTCGACGCGTACCAGGCTATCCTGCGCAGCTGCCTCGCGCACAAACCCGATGCCGTGATCGAGGGCGTGGAGGTCGTGGAGATGGTTCGCGCCGGCGTCGAGACGATCGTCGGGGCGCGCCAGGACCCGTCGTTCGGGCCCGTGGCGATGTTCGGCCTCGGCGGGATCTACGTGGAGGTCATGAAGGACGTCTCGTTCCGGGCCGCGCCGCTCACAGCGCGCACGGCGCGCGAGATGATCGGGAGTATCCGCTCCTACCCGCTCCTGCTCGGCGTGCGCGGCGAGCGGCGAAAGGACATCGGCGCGGCGGCAGACGTTGTCCTGCGCCTCGGGCGCGCGATCGCTGAGTGCCGTGAGATCACCGACATGGAAGTCAATCCTCTCGTGGTGTACGACTACGGCGAGGGGGTCAAGGCCGTGGATGTGAGAATCCTGTTCCAGACTCAGGGGGGTGACGCAGCGTGAAGTCGCTGATCGTGGCGTCGACGCGTGAGGGTGCGGGAAAGACGAGCGTGCTGGTCGGCTTGGCCAGCGTCCTCGATCGGCGGTTCGGGTACATCAAGCCATTGGGCGACCGGTTCCTGTATCGCAAGAAGAGGCTGTGGGACTACGACGCCGCGCTGTTCGCGCGGCTCCTCGACCTCGATCAGGAGCCGGAGTCGATGAGCATCGGCTTCGATCACTCCAAGCTGCGTTTCATGTACGACCGCTCGTCGATGTTTGACGAGCTCCGCCGAACCGTCGAGGCCGTCGGGGCCGGGCGTGACGGCGTCCTCATCGAGTGCGGCAAGGACCTGTCGTACGGAGCGTCAATCCACCTCGATCCGCTGACCATCTCGCAAGAGACAGGCAGCCCGGTGGTCATCGTCGTGAGCGGCGCCGAGGACGAGATCGCCGACGACGTCGCATTTGTGCGGCGTTTCGTCAGCGCTGACGAGGCTACGTTGGCCGGGATCATCGTGAACAAGGTCGTTCACGTTGCCGACTTCAACGAGGTCCATCTGCCCGAGATCGCCGAGCTCGGCGTCGAGGTCCTGGGCGTCATCCCCTACGACAAAGAGCTGACGGCGATGAGCGTTTCGCTCGTTGCCGACCGGCTGTTCGCGCGGGTGGTGGCCGGTGAAGAGGGGTTGGGCAACATCGTGCGCAGCGTCACCGTGGGCGCGATGTCGGTCGCCGCGGCGATGGCCGACGAGCGGATGAGGGCGCCAGGCAAGCTGGTCATCACGAGCGGAGACCGCAGCGACATGATCCTCGCGGCGATCGAGGCCGGGGGAACGGCGGCGGTGGTGTTGACGAACAGCATCCTGCCGCCGGCGCAGGTCGTGTCCAAGGCGTCCGAGCGAAAGATCCCGCTTCTCCTCGTCCCAGGGGACACGTATACGGTGGCAATGCAGGTCGAGCGCATCGAGCCGCTGCTCACGCCCGACGATTCGAAGAAGGCGGGTCGGATCCGTGAGCTGGTGGCGAAGCACATCCGCGCAGAGAGCCTCGCGGCGCGGTTCCCGCGCGCCTGACCCGTCGACGAAGAAACAACAAGGCGGGGACGTTCACGTCCCCGCCAGCAGCGTCATGGCGCGTGAGGCACTAGCCCCGCTTCTCCTCTCGTTCGAGATACTGGAGAATCGCGTCCACTACGAGGTAATTGATCGACCGATCGTGTTTCTCACCGAGCTTGATCAGACGCTCGACCGGGCGCTCCCCCATCTTCTTTTGGGGGATGTAGATCGACAACTTGTCGTAGATCTCCTTCTTCGGCACGAACCTCACCCCCTCTCCACAGTTCGGAATGCCATCTCGGACGATTGCATTCCTTGTCGCAGGAATCCAGATCGGCTCCAGAATACCCTGTTCCGCGGAGGGTTCCATGCAGCTGGGTGGGAATAAAGATGGAAGGAACATGGAAGCGGGCTTGCCACGTCCCGTCCCATGGCGAATCATCTTCGCGGCTCAGAACGTGCCGCGGCGCGCGGCGGGAGGCGAGGCAGGATGAAAGCGCAGCTTGTGACGGGCGGAGCCGTGTGGGGGCATCCGGAGGCTGACGCGATCCTGCTCGCGGGCGGGCAGATCGCGGCGGTCGGGCGCGCCGCGGAGCTCGCCGACGCGGACGCGGAGCGCGTGGAGGCAACAGGTTGCCTGGTTCTGCCGGGGTTTGTGGACGGTCACACGCACCTCGTCGAGAGTGGACTGGCGGTCAGCGGGTTCACGCTGGACGCAGCGGGTCGGGCCCGCGACGACACGCTCGCGATGATTGCCGCGGCGGCGCGGACGCGGGACGCCGGGGAGTGGCTGATCTTGACGGGGTGGGACGAGAGCCGATGGCCGACGCGCGAGCCGCTCTGCCGCCTCGATCTCGATCGGCTTGCCGGCCGCGCCGCGGTGGTTGCGGTTCGCGTCGACGGGCACGTCGCCGTCCTCAGCTCTGCCGCGTGGTCACGCGCGCGCGCGGTGCTCGAAGGCCGTCCGAAGCTCATCGACGCCACGACGGGCGAGGTGCGCGAGGAGGCGGTGGAGCGCGTTTGCGCGCTTGCCCGGCCCGACGGCACGGCGTTGCGCGACGCCGTCCGTGCGGCGTCGCGCCTCTGCCACCGCCTGGGATTGACCACGGTGCACGTGATGAGCGGGGCCACAGATCCGGCTCTCCTGTTCGAGATGGCGGCCGGCCTGCGTCTGCGGATGGTGATTCACCCTCCGGTCGAGAGCCTGGCGTCGCTCCTGGCCACGGGGGCGCGCACGGGACACGGCGACGCGTGGGCCCGCTGGGGCGCCGTCAAGCTGTTCGCCGACGGATCGGTCGGCGCGCGCAACGCGGCGTTCGCTGTCCCGTACCGGTCCGGCGGGCGTGGAACCCTCTTGCTTCGTGCGGCCCAGCTCGTGCGCTGGCTGGAGACGGCCGATCGCAGCGGTTGGCAGACGGCCGTGCATGCGATCGGCGATCGAGCGATCGCTCAGGTGCTGCGGGCGCACAGGGCGGCACGCACGGACCCCGGCCTCGGGCACCGGATCGAGCACTACGAGTTCCCTGCGCCGCGGGAGGTCGAGGCGACGCGCGCGCTCGGTCTCGCCGTGTGCATGCAGCCGAACTTCATCGGCAATTGGTCCGGCTCGGGCGGGCTTTACGAGACGGCCCTCGGGGCGCGGCGCGATGCGGCGTGCAACCCACTGCGCGCGGTGCTCGCGGCAGGCATCCCGCTCGGGTTTGGCTCGGACGGCATGCCGCTCGGCCCGCTCTACGGCATCGCGTGCGCCATGACGGCGCCGCACCCCGGGCAGCGTCTCACGGCGGACGAGGCGATCAGCGCGTACACTGCGGGCGCGGCGTCCCTCGTCCCGTGCGGACCCGGATCGGGAACCCTGCAGCCGGGCGCGGCAGCCGACGTCGTCGTGGTCGACGGGCCGCTGGAAGGAATCGGAGACCGAGGTGCGCGCGTGGTCGCGACATGGGTTGCAGGGGAGCGCGTGACACAGGAAACGGAGGCGCGATGAAGATCGGGCTGTTCTCGGACGCATACCTTCCGGAGATCACGGGTGTGACGACCGTCGTGCGCACGCTGCGCGACGAGCTGAACCGGCTGGGACACGAGGCGGTGGTCTACGCGCCGCGCTACAACCGCCCGTGCGACGACGAGCGCGACGTGTTCCGCTTTCGCTCTGGCCCGGTGTTCGCCTACAAGACCGCGCGCATGGCGCTGCCCTACAACCGCGCGGCCGCGCGGAGCTTCGCCGACCTCGACGTCGTGCACAGCCACACGCCGTTCTCCCTCGCCTACGCGGGGATGGCTGCGTCGCACCGTCACCACCTGCCCCACGTCCAGACCTATCACACGTACCTGAGTCACTACCTGCACTACATCCCACGCATCGTCCGTCCGTCAGTGCGGGCGGCGGAGCGGTATTCGGCGGCACTGTGCAACCGCTGCTCGATCGTCACCGTGCCGACCGCGTCGATTCTCGACGAGCTGCGCAAGTTCGGCGTCGAGCGCCCCATTCACGTCGTGCCCTTCGGCCCGGACCTGCGCGATTACGAGGGGCCGAGCGCCTGGGACCCGCGGCAGGCGCTCGGGATCGCGCCGGGCGCTCCGGTCTTTCTCTACGCGGGGCGCATCGCGTCGGAGAAGAACCTCCTCTTCCTTATGGACGGGTTCGCGGCGATCCACGAGCAGCTCGACGACGCGGTCATGGTGTTTGCCGGGGACGGGCCGCAGCGGGCCGAGCTCGAGCAGACGGCCGCAGAGCGTGGTCTCGCCGAGAGCGTGCGTTTCGCCGGGTTTCTCGATCGCCCGAGGCTGATCGACGTGTACCGCGCCGCCGACGTGTTCCTGTTCGCGTCCAAGACGGAGACCCAGGGTCTCGTCATCGTCGAGGCGATGGCCGCCGGGACTCCGGCGGTGGCTGTGCACGCGATGGGGGTTCGCGACGTCGTTGCGGACGGGCAGAATGGCTTCCTCGTCCCCGAGGAGGCTCAGGCGCTGGCAGAACGGGCCGTCCAGGTGGCCCGCGACCCGTCGCTGGCCGGCCGTCTCGCGGAAGGGGCGCGGGTCACGGCGCGCGAGACGTCGCTGCAGCGGGGCGTCGAGCGCCTTGTCGAGGTCTACGAGGAGAGCCGGTCGCTCGGCGCGCCCACGGGATGGGTGCGTCGGCGGCTCCGCCGCGGCGTCGCCGCGCGCGGCTAGCTACTCGACGGTCACGGTCTTTGCCAGGTTGCGCGGCTGGTCGACATCGGTCCCGCGGGACACAGCGACGTGGTAGGCGAGGAGCTGGAGCGGGATCGTGAACAGGATCGGGGCGGAGATCCCTGGCGCGGCGGGCACGGCGAGGATCTCGTCGGCCAGCCGCCCGAGGCTGGGGTCGGAGGGGGCGTCGGTCACGGCGACGACGAGCCCCTTGCGCGCCTTGACCTCTTCCATGTTCGACAGCAGCTTGTCGTAGGCCACGTCGCGCGACGCAAGCATGATCACGGGGGTGTCCTCGTCGATGAGCGCGATCGGGCCGTGCTTCATCTCGCCGGCCGGGTAGCCCTCGGCGTGGATGTACGAGATCTCTTTTAGCTTCAGGGCGCCTTCGAGAGCGATCGGGAACAAGACGCCGCGGGCGAGAAACAGGACGTCGGTGGCGCGGTGGAGCCGCTCGGCGAGCCGCCGGACGCTCGCCTCGACGCGCAGCGCCTCGATCAGGCGGCCGGGCAGGAGATGCAAGTCGGCAAGCTGGCGCTTGGCTTGCTCGTCGAGCGGAGCGCCGCGTCGCGTCGCCAGCGCCAGGCCGATCAGGCCGAGGGCAGCGATCTGCGCGGTGAACGTCTTTGTTGCCGCGACGCCGATCTCGATCCCCGCGCGCGTGTAGACGGTCGCGTCGGACTCTCGTTCGATGGCCGACTGCTCGGTGTTGACCAGCGCGACGACGTGGGCGCCGCGCGCCCGGGCGCGACGCACAGCCATCAGCGTGTCGATGGTCTCGCCCGACTGCGAGACCGCGATGACGAGCGTGCGCGGCGTGATGTGGGGATTGCGTTGGCGAAACTCCGAGGCGATCACGGCGTGGGTCGGGACGGGCAAGACGTCCTCCCAGAGGTACTCGGCGACCTTGGCTGCATGGAACGCGGTGCCGCAGGCGACGAAGTACACGTGATCGAAGTCGGGCGGAATGCGCTCCAGGGCGGGCATGCCCAGCCAGGCCGACGAGCTCTCGAGCTTCTCGCGAACCGTCTCGCCGACCGAGCGCGGCTGCTCGTGGATCTCTTTGAGCATGAAGTGCTTGTAGCCGCCCTTCTGGATCGCCACCGGGTCGGCCGACACGCGGTGCGACGGGCGGCTCACGGGCCGGCCGGCGAGGGTCAGAAGTCGATAGCCGTCGCGCGTCACCTCGCCGACCTCGTCGTCGAGAAGGAATTGGACCTCGGTGGCCTTGCCGAGGAGCGCGGGGACGTCCGAGCTGACGTACGCGGCGCCGTCGCCGCGGCCGACCACGAGCGGGCTTCCGCGTTTGGCGACGACGATGCGATCCGGGGCGTCTTCGGACAGGACCGCGACAGCGAACGCGCCCTCGGCGCGGGCGACGGCCTGCCGTACGGCGTCGAGAAGATCGCCGCGGAAGACAGACTCGATCAGGTGCGCCAGGACCTCCGTGTCGGTCTGCGAAGAGAAGACGTGCCCCTGGCCCCGCAACTCCTCGCGCAGGAGGGCGTGGTTCTCGAGGATCCCGTTGTGGATCACCGCGATCCGCCCGCTGCAGTCAAGGTGCGGGTGGGCGTTGTCGTCCGTCGGCGCGCCGTGGGTTGCCCAGCGCGTGTGCCCGATCCCCACGGTGGCCGAGTAGGCGGCCGCATCGAGATCGTGCTCAAGATCGCGCACCTTCCCCGCGCGCCGCACGCGCACGAGGTGTCCGGCCTCGATCAGCGCGACGCCCGCCGAATCGTAGCCGCGGTACTCGAGACGCTTGAGGCTCTGCAGCAAGAAGGGAGCCGCGGGCTCTCTCCCGACGACGCCGACGATGCCACACACCCGAACCACCCCCTCGATCCCCTGCGGCCAGTGTAGCGGCGCGAGTCGAGCACTCCAAGCGAAGGGCGGCCAGGCGACGCCCGTGTATAATCCGGCACGCCAGACTCAGGAGGAGGCGCGATGCGGGAAGTCGTGATCAAGGCGCTGCTCGTGGATCCGTCGACCAACTCCCCCGTCGTGTTGCTCAAGGACCGCAAGTCGCAAAAGGCTTTGCCGATCTGGATCGGAGAGGCCGAGGCGATCTCGATTGCCTTCGGGCTGCAGAGCGAGGACTTCCCGCGGCCGCTCACGCACGCCTTGATGAAGGCCATCCTGGACGACCTTCAGGCCACCGTGGACCGCGTCGTGATCAAGGAAGTCAAAGAGGCAACGTTCTTCGCGGCGATCTACGTTCGCACGGCGGGCGGCGAGCTCCTGGAGTTCGACGCGCGCCCCTCCGACTCGCTCGCGCTCGCCCTTCGTGCCGGGTGCCGCGTGTACGTGGAAGACAAGGTCTTCGACGAGGCGGCGATCGAGTCGCCGTTCGCGGAGGAAGACGAGTTCCACGAGTTCGTCGAAGAGGGCCTCGACCTGCGGGAGTTCCGCCGTCGCCGGGGCAACGACCCCACGGCTGACCAGAACTGAGCGCTAGCCGCGCAGCGTCGTGGGTCCGCGCGGCAGGATCAGGACGTCGTCCGGCGTCATGCCCTGGTTGATCAAGAACCGGTCCACCTGCAACGTGCGCTGGACCTGGTTGTCTTGGTAGTAGATCACCTTGCGAATGAAGTACGTGGCAGGGTCGATCCACAGGGCCTGCGTCAACGCGCCCGTCGCGGCGTCGCGGACCTCGAGGAGGAAGGTCGGCCGAACCAGCGTGCCGGCGACGAACCGGGGCGCGAAGCCGGGGAGCGTTGGCGAGAGCACGGGGTCATCGCCTAGCGCGATGAGCGGGGCACTCGGGAGGGACGTACCGACCAACGTCGTTGACAGGCCGAAGTCCGTGTCGGAGTCGTTGGCTGGGAAGGTCCCAAAGTCCTCGACCACGCGGGCGACGACGACGCCCTGGCGAAGGTCGGCGCGAAGGCGCGAGACGTCGAGGCCGGCCAGCCCGACGGCCGCCAAGGGGACGCCCGCCCAGCGGCGGACGACGATCAGGTCCTCCTGCGGGAGATAGTGCGACAACAGGTCGTTCTCCACGGTGACGATCTGCCCGGCGACGGACTCGGGAGCCGTGTACTCGACAGACAAGAGCGGCAGCGGGCTGACCAGCGCGCGGACGACCATGCGGACCGGCGCGTCGAAATTGGCGCCCTCGGTCGACGACACGTCAACCCGGAGGTCCTGCACCGCGCTCAGCGCGTTCTGCACGCGCCACAACAGGCCGCTGGCCTCCGACGTCGGGTTTTGATCGAGCAGGTACTGGTAGACGCCGGCCACGGCGACGACCAGCGCTGTGAACAGCCCGACGACCACGAGGACGAAACCTTGCCCACTCATCGCGAGGCATTATAATCCCGTTCCAAACAGGATTCAATCGCATTCACGGTTCCGAGGGAGGAGACGCGATGGCGAACAGCAAGGCGATCCGCCGGATTCAGGACGCGGACGTGACGGGGAAGCGGGTTCTGGTGCGGGTCGACTACAACGTGCCGATGGACGGGTCGACGGTCAAAGACGACGCGCGGATCCGGGCGTCGCTGCCGACGTTGAGGCTCTTGCTGGACCGCGGGGCGGCGATCGTGGTAGCGACCCATCTGGGTCGGCCCGACGGCGTCGCCGCCGAGGCGTGGCGCGTCGATCCCCTCGCTCAGCGCCTTCAGAGCCTGCTCGGCCGAACGGTGACGAAGCTCGACGACTGCGTGGGTCCGCAGGTCGAGCGTGTCGTGCGGGCCAGCACGTCGGGGGACGTCCTCATGCTGGAGAACGTGCGCTTCCACCGAGAGGAAGAGGAGAACGACGCGGACTTCTCTCGGGCGCTCGCCGCACTCGCCGACCTCTACGTCAACGACGCGTTTGGCACGGCGCACCGGGCGCACGCGTCGACGGTCGGCGTCGCGCAGCATCTCCCGGCCTACGCGGGGCTCCTGGTGCAGGAGGAAGTCGACGCGTTGTCGCAGCTCGTGCGTGACCCAGAGCGCCCGTACGTGGCGATCGTCGGCGGGAAGAAGGCGAGCGACAAGCTGGGCGTCCTGCGCGACCTGGTGGCGCGCGTCGACACGATCCTGGTGGGTGGGGGCGTTGCCTTCACGTTCCTCGCCGCGTTGGGCGCCGAGGTCGGGGCGTCGCGCGTGGACCGTGACCTGTTTGCGGACCTCCAGGCGATCGCTCGACTCGCCGAAGAGCGTGGGACGCAGATCGTCCTGCCCGTGGACGCGGTGCTGGCGCCGTCCTTGACCGCGACGTCGGACGTCACGGTGGGCGACGCGACGCGGATCCCTGCAGGGCTCGTAGGATTCGACATCGGCCCGCGGACGGTGGCTCAGTTTGCCGCCGCGATTGGCGCGGCGCGCTCGATCGCTTGGGCCGGGCCGATGGGGGCGTTCGAGGTCCCGGCATTCTCCGGCGGGACGCGCGGCGTGGCCGAGGCCGTGGCCGGCGCCCGAGCCTACAGCGTGATCGGCGGAGGCGAGACGGGCGAGGCTGTCGAGGAGATGGGTCTGTCCGCACGCATCCGCTTCATCTCCACCGGCGGCGGAGCGTGCCTCGCCTACCTGCGGGGTAAGACGTTGCCCGCGTTGGCCGTGCTCGAGGCGGCGGTTGGCCAGGCGGAGTGAGCCGGCTATACTCGAGGCGACGCGGGAATAGCTCAGTTGGTAGAGCATCAGCTTCCCAAGCTGAGGGTCGCGGGTTCGAGTCCCGTTTCCCGCTCTTGCTGTCTTCTTGGGCTCCATCCGACACCGCCGTCTGTGGGAGGCATCGGTGGACGACCGAACGTCGATCAGTCTGGAATCCCTGAGAGAGCGCACGCTGGCCTGCACGGCCTGTCCGCTGGCCGCCACGCGCACGCACGTCGTGTTTGGGGAAGGCGCGGCGAAGGCGCGGCTGATGATGGTCGGCGAAGGTCCCGGGGAGGTGGAAGACACCACCGGACGTCCGTTTGTCGGGCCGGCGGGGCAGAAGCTCGACGAGATCCTCAATTCCGTGGAGCTGCGGCGCGAGGACATCTACATCACGAACATCGTCAAGTGCCGTCCTCCGCAGAACCGTGTTCCCGCCCGGGGGGAGATGGAGACGTGCGCGCCGTTCCTCGAGGCGCAGATCGCCCTCATCCAGCCCCTCCTGATCATCACCCTGGGCAACACGCCGACCCAGTGGCTGCTGCCCGACGCTCCCGGGATCACGCAGTCGCGCGGCACCCTGTTCACGTGGCGCGGCGGGATCCTCGTTTTCCCGATGTTTCACCCAAGCTACCTCCTCCGCTACCCAGCGAAGGACAAGGGCAGTCCTAAGTACCTCACGTGGATGGACATCCAAAAGGTCAAGGCCTGGCTCGACGAGCGCGCGTGACGCGCAGGCGCCGGCGCTCGGCGGGGGCCCGGGATGCCCGTGTCCGACAGGTCCTGCGTTTGACGGACCCCGGAGCATCACGTATAGTCAGGACCGCGTCGTCACCGTCAAAACTCGAAAGGAAGGGCATTCTTGGCGCGGAAGAGGATCTATGAGATCGCCCACGAACTGGGGGTCTCGAGCAAGGACCTGATCGCGAAGCTCGACGAGATGGGGATGGCTGGGATGAAGCCGGCCAACTCCGTCGAAGAGGAGGAGCACAACCTCATCCTTCAGCTCTACCGCGAGCCCGCGGCGAAGCCGGCGCCGGAATCCCCCAAGGGCCACGCACAAGCGCCCACGAGCGCGGTCAAGGCCGAGGCCACGCCCGAGGGTGGCCAGAAGCCGGCGGCGCGGGCGAAGCCGAGCGCTCAGCCCGAGCCGGAGGCCGCAGAGACGGCGAGCGAGGGCGCGGCGACCGCGGTCGCCGCCGCGCCGCGCAAGCCAGGCGTCCACGGGCCGCGGCACGGCGTTCCTCGCCCGCCGGTGGTGTCCGTGCTCGGGCACATCGACCACGGCAAGACGACGCTCTTGGATGCGATCCGCCACTCGCACCTCGCGGCCAAGGAGGCGGGCGGCATCACGCAGGGCGTAGCCGCGTACCAGGCCGAGCTCGACGGACGCCGCATCACGTTTATCGACACGCCGGGGCACAAGGCGTTCACCGGGATGCGCGCGCGCGGGGCGAGCGCGACGGACATCGCCGTCCTCGTCGTGGCGGCCGACGACGGCGTGATGACGCAGACCCTCGAGGCCATCGATCACATCCGCGCGGCGAGCATCCCGATGATCGTAGCGATCAACAAGGTGGACAAGGCAAACGCCGACGTCAACAAGGTCATGGGCGACCTGGCCCAGCACGGCCTCACACCCGAGGCGTGGGGAGGCGAGACGATCACCGTCGAGATCTCCGCCCTGCAGGGAACCAACGTCTCCGACCTGCTCGAGATGATCCTGCTCGTGGCTGAGATGGAAGACCTACGGGCGGACCCCAGCGGCGCGCTCGAAGCCGTGATCATCGAGAGCCACCTCTCGCCGGGGCGAGGCCCGGTGGCGACGGTCATCGTGCGGGACGGCACCCTGCGCGAGAAGGACTGGGTTGTCGCGGGGTCGGCCTACGGGCGCGTGAAGGCGCTGCTCGACGAGGCAAGCCGACGCGTGGCTGAGGCGAAGCCCGCAGAAGCCGTGCAGATCCTCGGCTTCGACGCCGTGCCGGCCGTCGGGTCGCGGATCGTGGTCGCGAAAGACCAGGCGGCCGCCAAGCGCGCCGCCGAGGTCGCAGAGAGCGAGGAGAAGAAGCCGCAACGTGCGCGACGCCCACTGACGTTTGACGAGCTGCTCGAGGAAGCCCAAGAGAAGGTGCGATTGCAGCTGATCCTGAAGGCGGCGTCCACGGGCGCGCTCGAGGCCGCGCGCCGCGAGCTCGAGACCCTGAGCATCGAGGGCGTGGAGCTGGCGATCCTGCACGCGGGGGTGGGGGCGATCACCGAGAGCGACGTCCTGTTGGCGGTCTCCGTCCAAGACGAGTCGGTCGTCGTTGGCTTCGGCGTCAAACCGGACGGTAAGGCCGCGCGGGCCGCGGACGAGAGCGGGATCCTCGTTCTGACCTACGATATCATCTACGACCTCGTCGACGAGATCGAGCGCTCCTTGAAGCGCAAGCTCGCGCCGGAGTACGAAGAGGTCGTCAGCGGATCCATCGAGATCCGCGACCTGTTCAAGACGCCGGGGGGCATGGTGGCCGGCTGTGCCGTGATGGACGGCAAGGTGACGCGCAAGAGCCACGTGCGGGTCCTGCGGGCCGAGCGCGAGGTGTTCGTCGGCGAGGTGGCTTCGCTGCGGCGGTTCCAGGAAGACGTGCGCGAGGTGCTGATGGGCCGCGAGTGTGGCATCCGCATCAAGGACTTTGACGATGTCCAGGTCGGCGACCGCCTGGTGGCCTTCGACCTCAAGGAAGTCGAACGCTGAGTCCGATGAGGGTGGGGTTGCTCACGCTCTCCTACCGGCTGTACGGGCTCGAATCCATCAAAGGGCGGCGGTCGATCGTGCGGCGTCTGCTCGCGGATGTGCGCGCTGAGGGCACGGCGTTTGCTGCGTGCGAAGTGGATCCCGACGGCGGCCTGCAGCACGCGTCGATTCGCGTCGCGCACGTGTCGAACGACGCCGAGCGGACGACGTCCGCTCTCGCCCGGCTCGAAGCGAAGCTTGCGCGGGGAGACGGCTACGAGACCATCGAAGCGAGGACGGAGATCCTGTGAGCGTCCGTAAGAACGCCCGACTGCGCGAGGACATCCGGCGCGAGCTCTCCGACATCCTCGAGTTCGAGAGCCGCGACCCCGTCGTGCGGGACGCGTTTCCGACGCTGATGGACGTGCGACTGTCGGTGGACGGGCGCTACGCCCGGGTCTACGTGGCCGTGGCGGGCGAGGTGGATCGCGACGCGGTCGAGACGGCGCTCGCCCAAGACCGCGGCTTCTACCGCAGCATGCTCGCCGAACGGCTGTCGTTGCGGCACACGCCGGAGCTTCGCTTCGTGATCGACGAGACGGTCGAGCGCTCGCTGCGCATGCAGGAGCTCCTCCGCGACGACCGCGAAGGGCTTGCGCCCCCGGACGTGCCGGGAGAGGGAGACGCGACATGAACCAAGACCTCGAGATCGCTCGATCCGTGACGCTGCGGCCGATCGTGGACGTGGCCGCCGAGCTCGGGTTGCGCCGCGAGGAGCTCATCGTGTACGGCGAGGAGAAGGCCAAGGTGCGAGTCTCCGCCTTCGCCGTGCGCGCCGAGCGGCCGAACGGAAAGTACATCGACGTCACGGCCATCACGCCGACCCCGCTCGGCGAGGGCAAGACGACGACCACGCTCGGGCTCGTGCAGGGCCTGGGACGGCGCGGTCACCGCGCGGTGGCCTGCATTCGCCAACCGTCGCAGGGCCCGACGTTCGGGATCAAGGGCGGGGCAGCCGGCGGCGGCCGCGCGCAGGTCGTCCCCATGGAGGACTTCAACCTCCACCTGACGGGCGATTTCCACGCGGTGACCGCCGCCCACAACCTCATTGCCGCCGCGCTCGACGCGCGCCTTCTGCACGAGCGCGACTTCACCGAGGCCGGCTGGGCGGCGCGCGGGCTGTCGCGGCTGCGGATCGATCCGCACGCGATCTCGTGGCGACGCGTGCTCGACACGTGCGATCGCACGCTGCGCCATGTGGTGGTTGGGTTGGGCGCCAAGGCCGACGGCGTGCCGCGCCAGACCGGCTTCGACATCACGGCGGCGTCCGAGATCATGGCCTGCCTGGCGCTGGCCGAGGACCTGGCCGACCTGCGACGGCGCATCGGGCGCATCGTCGTCGCGATGAGCACCGAGGGCCGCCCGATCACGGCCGAGGACCTCGGCGTTGCCGGAGCGGCCGTCGCGCTGCTGAAGGACGCCGTTCACCCGACCCTCCTCCAGACGCTCGAGGGGCAGGGCGTCTTCGTCCACGCAGGTCCGTTTGCCAACATCGCGCACGGCAACTCGTCGATCATCGCCGATCGGATCGCGCTCAAGCTGGCCGACGTTGTGGTCACCGAGTCGGGGTTCGGCGCCGACATCGGGATGGAGAAGTTCTGCGACATCAAGTGCCGCGCGAGCGGGCTCGCTCCCGACGCCGTGGTGCTGGTTGCCACCGTGCGCGCGCTGAAGATGCACGGAGGCGGCCCGCGCGTGTCGCCGGGGCGGGCGATCCCCGAGCCCTACACGCGCGAGGACCTCGGGCTCGTCGAGGCCGGGCTCGGCAACCTGATTCGGCACATCGAGATCGCGCAGCGTTTCGGCGTGCCGGTCGTGGTCGCCGTGAATCGTTTCCCGCAGGACACCGCCCGGGAGGTCGAGCGCGTGCGCCGCGCCGCGTCCGCGGCGGGAGCGATGGCGGTGACGGCCGACCATTGGGCGAAGGGCGGCGAAGGCGCGCTCGAACTGGCCGAGGCGACGCTCGAGGCCGCCGCGCGGCCGAGTGCGTTCCGCTTCCTCTACCCGCTCGAGGCGTCGCTCGAGACGAAGATCGAGACCATCGCCCGCGAGATCTACGGCGCCGACGGCGTCGTCTACAGCGATGTCGCCGTGAACGACCTCGCGCGATGCGAGCGCCTCGGGTTCGCCGGCCTGCCGGTGTGCATGGCCAAGACGCACCTCTCGCTGTCGCACGATCCAGAGCGCAAGGGCGTTCCCACGGGCTTCCACCTCCCGGTGCGCGAGGTGCGCGTCAGCGCCGGGGCGGGCTTCGTTTACCCGCTGTGCGGCGAGATGCAGACGATGCCAGGGCTGCCCGTGCGACCGGTGTTCATGGGCATCGACCTGGACGCGCGTGGCGACGTCGTGGGCATCTCGTAGTGCGGACGTCGGTTGCCGGGGCGCGGGGCAAGAGGTAGGGTCTCGACATGACGGCCAGCGAGCGGATCGACGTCCAGGCGGTGTTCCGGCGCCACCCGTTCGCCCGTCGGATCCTCGCGCGGCTTCTCGAGGCCGGGCACGACGCGGTCCTGATCGGCGGCGTGGTGCGCGACGGCCTGCAACACGCGTGGGGCGAATCGGTCACCTTCCCGCCGGACGACATCGACATCGCCACCTCGGCGCTTCCGGCGGAAGTGCGGCGGCTGTTCAGCGGGCACCCGATCGTCGGCGTGGGCGAGGAGTTCGGCGTGATCGTCATCGTGTCGCCCGAGGGGCGGGCGTACGAGGTCGCGACGTACCGCGTCGAGGGCGAGTACGAAGGCCGCTGGCCCGGTCGCGTCGAGCTGGTCCGCGACCTGGCCGGGGACGTGGCGCGGCGTGACCTGACGATCAACGGCCTGGCGGCGCGGCCTGACGGTGCGGTCATCGACCTGGTTGGCGGGATTGCCGACCTTCGCGCGCGGCGGATCCGTGCGATCGGCGACCCGGACGCCCGTTTTGCCGAGGACGCGCTGCGCATGCTGCGCGCCGTCCGCTTTGCCTGTCAGGTCGGCGCCGACCTCGACCCGGCGACGGGGCGATCCGTGGCCGCGAATGCCGCGCGCTTGACCGGCATCTCCGGCGAGCGGGTGCGCGAGGAGCTGCTCGGGATCCTCGGCACGGGTCGGGCCGCGCGCGGCGCCGCGCTGCTCGACCAACTCGGACTCCTTGATCAGGTCCTACCGGAACTCGTCCTGGGCAAGGGAGTCCCGCAGTCGGAGGTCTACCATCCCGAGGGCGACGTCTACGAGCACGCGCTGGAGGCACTGCGCGTCGCCGACGGGTTCGTTCGCGACCCGCTCGTCAAGCTGGCCGTCCTGCTGCACGACATCGGCAAGCCGCGGGCCCTGGCCCGCAACGACGGAGTGAACATGGGCGGGCACTGCGCGCTCGGCGCGTCGCAGGCCAAGCGCATCGCGCAACGTCTCCGGCTCTGCCGGGCAGACACAAGCCGCCTTGTGTTCCTCGTCAAGAACCACATGCGGATTGCCGACTTCCCGGCGATGGGGCGCGGCAAGCAGGTGCTGTTTCTGACCGAAGGCGAGGTCGCCGAGGCGCCGACACCGGCCGGGCGGTACCCGCGGTTCTTCGAGCTCCTTGCCCTGCTGGTCGCCGACTGCGAGGCGAGTGCCCACCGCTCGTCGGGCTGGCGACCCATTCTTGAGGAGACGCTTCGCGTGATGCGCCACGTCGAGCGCGTCGGCAACCTCCAGCGAGCGCGTCGCCTCGTCGACGGCCACGACCTCGAAAGGCTCGGGATGTCGCCAGGTCCAGCGATGGGGCGGCTTCTCGCCGTCTTGCATGATCGCATCCTGGCCGGCGAGATCGCGACGCGCGACGAGGCGCTGCAGGCCGCGCGAGCGCTCGCCGCGCAGGCGTCGGGGACGCACGGCGATCGCCGACGGGACAATCGCCCTGCCTCGGGTGGCGCGCTCCCCGTAGGGTGACCTGGGTCCCCCGCGGGGGCGCGGGAGGACGAGGGGAGCCATGGGGACGCCGCTACAGATCAGCAAGGACCTCGATCTCGACCTGGAAAGCCTCATTGGGCAGTGCGTCGCCGTTCTCGGCATACGCGGCTCGGGCAAGTCCAACACCGCGGGCGTGATCTTCGAAGAGCTCCTGAGCCACAACTACCCGATGTCGATCGTCGACATCGAGGGCGAGTACTTCGGACTCAAGGAGAAGTACGAGGTCCTCGTGGTGGGGACCGGCGAGGGCGTCGAGATCGAGATCGACGCCGGTTGCGCGGCCGAGATCGCCGAGGTCAGCATGGAGAAGAACGTCCCCGTCGTCCTCGACCTCAGCGGCTTCCTCTCCGACGAGCGGACCGAGCTCCTCATGGAGTACCTGACGAGCCTGTGGAACCTGGCCGGGACCCTGCGTCGCCCCTACATCATCGGGATCGAGGAAGCGCACGAGTTCATCCCGCAGGGCGTCAAGACCGAGCTCAAAGAGATGATCTCGCGCATCGCGCTCCGCGGCCGCAAGCGCGGACTCGGGGCGATCGTCGTGTCGCAGCGCAGCGCCAAGGTCGAGAAGGACGTGCTGAGCCAGGCCGGCATGCTCCTCCTACACCGCGTCGTCCATGAGGTCGACATGAGGGTCTACGGTGAGCTCCTGCCGTGGCGCAAGAGCGAGGTCAAGGAGATCATCTCGTCGCTCGAGACCGGGAACTGCATCTTCGTCAACGGCGAGACCGTTCGGCCGATCTACGTGCGAGAGCGCGAGACGTTCCACGCTGGCTTCACGCCGTCGCTCGAGGCCGTCGCGACCCCCGAGCTGAAGCAGGTGAGCGCCTCGATCATCGAGGCCATCGAGCGGGCCCGCGAGGGCAAGGGGCGGAGGACGCGGACGCAAGAACTCGAGGAGCAGCTGGCTCGCCTGCGCGAGAAGGTGGACGAGAAGGACGCGCGCATCGCCGAGCTCGAGGAGACCGCGCGCACGCTTGGCTACATCAAGGTCGAGGTCCCCGCGGGCGAGGCGTACCGGGCGCCGGTCGGCCGCGACCCGGCCGAGGCCGCGGCGGCATTCGTGCCGCACCTGCTTGGCACCGTGCGCCGCGCGATCGAGGCCGAGCGCGCGAACGAGCGCGAGCGGGTGGCGAACGAGACCGGGTGGGGCGTCATTGGGGTCGCGCCGTCGGCGCCGACGGGGGCCGCGACACCTTCGTTGACACCGGAACCCGAGCTGGAGACGCCTCCGAGCGCCTTGCCGGCCACGTCGGGTGGGCCTCCGGCGGCGGACGCGCCCGTCCTTCCCCCGGCCGTGCTGCGGCACGTCGACCGCCTCGTCGCGCGCATCGAGCGGCGCAGCCTCCTCGAGCGGCGTGTCCTGGCGTTCCTCGTGCGCCATGCGCCGGGCTCCTACACCGCGTCGCAGATTGCGGCGTGGACAGACTGCGCGCGCGAGATGATCGAGGACGAGCTGCCGCACGAGTTGCTGGAGGCGGGGCTGATCGCGCGCGAGCGGCGCACCGACGGACAGCGGTTTCAAAGCCGCCTCAAGTCCTTCGTCAGCGACGAGTTCGCCGTGTACCTCCCAGACATCGGCCCGGGAGGCCTGCACACCGTCACCAGCGCCCTGTCCGAGCGGTTGGCCAGGGTGCCGTAGTCCGTCCGAGGGCTGTGACAAGCGTCCAGTCTCTCTCTATAGACCGGTGTCAGTTTTCCTGCCATAATCTCTTTGGAAGGGGGAGTCGATGAAGATCAAGATCGCTGAGCGGCGCGGTCACGCGGGGTCGAGCAAGGCGCTGCGAGCGTACGTGATCGAGAAAACGGAGGCGCTCGAGCGGTTCTTCGACCGGATCATCAGCGTCGACGTGGTGCTGTCGGCAGAGAAGGAACGGCAGACCGCCGACTTCCACGCGCATTTGACGAACAGGAAGATCATCACGGCCAAGGAGGAGTCGACGGACATGTACGCGTCCATCGACAAGGCCGTGGACCGGCTCCGCCGGCAACTGGTCAAGTTCAAGGACCAGCTGGCCGACGTGAAGGAGAGGGGCCAGGTGGCGATCGCCGAGAGCGACGAAGGGCGCAAGGCCGAGAAGCAGATCGTGCGGACCGAGATGCACTTCGTGAAGCCGATGGCGCCGGAGGAGGCCGCCTTGCAGCTCGAGGCGATCGAGAAGGGATTCCTGGTCTTCGTGGACTCCGAGACCGACGACGTGGCGATCATCTACCACCGGCGAGACGGGCACTACGGGCTGATTGAACCGCGGCGCTAGCCGCGGGGGGAGTCGGGGAGGGTGTTGGTCAGGGTCCTCGTGTTGTTTTCCGGCAGCTTGGCGAGTCGCGTGGCCGCCGCGCTCGCGCAGCGCCATCCGGAGGTCGCCTCTGTCCAGCTCCTGCACTTCCGCTCGCCGTTCGCCGCAGAGACTGAGGCGTTTCGCGAACTGGTCCGCGCCGAGTGGCCTGGGACCACGCTGCGCACGCAGTCGCTGAAGCGCGAGTACCGCCGGTTCATGGGTCCCCAAGAGGGGACATTCTCGCTCCGCCAAGCCTGCACGCATTGCCGCTCCTTGCTCCTCTCGCGCGCCGTGCGCTACCTGGCGCGCATTGAGGCCCAGTATCTCGTGACGGGAGAGCGGCTTGGCCATCACGGGCTCGACAGCGGCGACATGGAGTGGCTGGCCGAGCGGTACGGGGTCCAGGGGCGGATCCTGCGTCCGCTCTGCTATCGTCCCCGCGTTCGCCCGCTCGCTCACTGGACGCGTCTCCACGGCGCGGACGCGCTGCACGTCATGAGCGATGAGGAGCTGGCGAAGCTCGCGGGGACGCTCGGCTTACGATCCGAGGACCGCCTCGGTTCGTGCAGCCGCTGCAAACTGACCGTTCCGGGATTCGGCGAGCGCGTGGCGAACCTGTTCGCGGAGGAAGGGTTCACGCTGAACGCGCTGCGGCTTCTGGACTTCGCGCACTACTACACGGTGGAGCCGGGAACGAAGATCGTCCTTGCCGTGAACGAAGAAGAGAAGCGCGATCTGCAGAACCTCTTCCTCCCCGAGGACCTTCGCGTCTACCCGTCCACGCCGCACGGCCCGATGGCCCTCGTGCGGACCGACTGGGCGCGGCGAACAGACGCCGAGCGCCGGCAGATTCTTGAGACCGCGGCGTGCATCGTCGCCACGCACGCGAGCGGCGGCCGCGGGGCGACGGTGCCCATCTACTATCGCTTCGAGCGGGACGACGAGACACTGCTGGTGCACGGCCGCGCGCTGGGGTCGGCCGCCGACTTGGCCGGGCTTGCCGGGGTCGAGAGCCTGGCCCTCCAGGCGGCGCAGCCCACGGGCGCTGCGCTGGGACGCCCGTAGCGCCCCTGGCCGCCGTCGGCCGTCGACGCCGTGGCGGGCCTGACGGCTCGCCGGGTCCCGTCCTTGCCCGCCGCTTGCGGGCCCGCGCGAAGGGATGTCGGAGCGGCCTCTCCATCGGAGGGAGGGCGTCCGGCGGTCGTGGCGCCGCTTGACAGAAGGCACGCGAGGGCTATACTCCACCAATCAGTCGGGCGAGGGATGCGAACGCAGGTTTTCCCGCGAGCGAACCACGAGAACGCAAGGAAACGAACATGCTGGCCCTGGGGGACCAGGGCGGGGCAAGTATGCCTTTTTACCGCTACGAGTGCACGGGGTGCAAGACGGAGTTCCGCGTGATGCGGCGAACGGACGAGAAGGAGCCTGTGGTGTGCCCGCACTGCGGGAAGTCCAACACCAAGCCGCTCCTTCCGCGCATCGGGGTCATCTACAAGGGCAAGGGCTACTACTCCACCGACTACCGCAAGACGAAGACCGACGGCGCATCGCGCTCTGACCCCACGGAGTCGAGACCCGCATCAGAGGACTAGCGGACGGGCGCAGCGGACCTGGCGCGGCGTCCCGGCAACGGACAAGGAGAGGTGAGGCGAGTGATTTCCGGCGATGACATCCGTCGCATCAAGCTCCAACTGGCTCCGCCATCGGTGATCCTCGGCTGGTCGCACGGGGAGATCACGGAGTCCGAGACGATCAACTATCGGACCCATCGTGCGGAGCGCGGGGGTCTGTACGCCGAGGAGATCTTCGGCCCCGACAACGATTACGAGTGCGCGTGCGGAAAGTACAAGGGCAAGAAGTACGAGGGCATCACGTGCGAGAAGTGCCACGTCCTCGTCACCGACTCCTCCGTGCGCCGCGTCAACATGGGGCACATCCAGCTCGCCAGCCCCGTCGTCCACTTCTGGTTTCTCAAGGGCATGTCCAGCCTCCTCAGCCGCCTCCTCGGCCTCAAGCGGCGCGACCTGCAGCGCATTGCCTACTACGAGACCGAGCCGCTCGAGCAGGCGCTGTACATCGTCACCACGTCCGACACCAAGGAGGTCCGCCCTGGCGAGTCCCTCTACACCTCCGAGGTCGACATCCTCAAGCAGATGCTCACGTTCGAGGTGGAGCCGGCCTACTACATCGACGACGCGCCGCGCGTCCTGGCGGAGGAGGCGGGGCGGGTCACGATCGAGGACCGCCAGCTGACGAACGGGGAGCGGATCCGGACCGTCGTGATCGGCGGGCAGGAGTACCCGATGGTCGGCGACGCCGAGATCATGCTCGAGGACGGCGACGAGGCCGAGGTCGACACCGTCATTGCCGAGCGGCCGGTCGGCGAGATGTGCTCGAAGACGGCCTACGACATGCTCATCGACCGCTATGGGGCCGTGACCGGGCAGCCGCTCGATCGCGAAATCCTCGACAGCCTGGCGTTCATGGTCACGCGGGTCAAGGACAGGAACCTCCCGCTCGCGCTCGGCGATCGCCTCACCTACCTCGAGAAGCGCGCCTACGAGCGCATCTCGCCCGACGGGTTCGCCGCCGAGACAGGAGCCGCCGGGATCAAGGGGCTCCTCGAGGGCCTCGACATCGAAGAGCTCTACGCCTCACTCACCGAGGAGCTGCGGCAGGAGACGGGCATCGGCAACCAGCGCCGGCTCCTCAAGCGGATCGAGGTCGTCGACCAGCTGCGTCGATCGGGCAACAATGCGCAGGACATGATCCTCGACGTGATCCCCGTCCTGCCGCCCGACCTTCGCCCGATGATCCAGCTCGAGGGCGGCAAGTTCGCCACGACCGACCTCAACGACCTGTACCGCCGCATCATCAACCGCAACAACCGTCTGAAGAAGCTCGTCGACATGGGCGCGCCCGAGGTCATCCTGCGCAACGAGCGGCGCATGCTCCAGGAGGCCGTCGACGCCCTGATCCACAACGAGAAGAAGGAGAGCCCGATCCGCGGGCGCGACAACCGTCCGCTGAAGTCGCTCTCCGAGCGCATCCACGGCAAGCACGGACGCCTGCGGCGCAACCTGCTCGGCCGTCGCGTCGACTACTCCGGGCGCGCGGTCATCGTCGTCGACCCGAAGCTCAAGCTGGCCCAGTGCGGGATCCCGAAGAAGATGGCCCTCGAGCTGTTCAAGCCGTTCATCCTGCACTACCTCGAGACCACCACGTTCTCCGACTTTGACGAGATCAAGAACCGGGCCCTGATGGGCGAGATGCCCGAGGTGTGGGACATTCTCGACAAGCTGATCAAGAAGCACCCCGTGCTGCTCAACCGCGCGCCCACGCTCCACCGCCTGTCGATGCAGGCGTTCGAGCCGATCCTCGTCGACGGCGAAGCGATCCACGTCCATCCGCTCGTCTGCCCGCCGTACAACGCGGACTTCGACGGCGACACGATGTCCGTGCATCTGCCGCTCTCGCCGGAGGCGATTCAGGAGGCGCGCGAGCTGATGGCCGCGCCGAGGAACATCCTCTCGCCCTCGAGCGGCGAACCGCTCACGCTCCCGACGCAGGATCCGATTTTCGCCTACTACTACCTCACGCTCGAGGAGCCGAACGGCAAGGGGATGGGCAAGGCGTTCCGCGACCTCGACGAGGCCAGGCGCGCCTTCGAGACCGGCGCCCTCGGCTTGCACAGCCGCGCGAAGATTCGCATCGACGGCAAGGTCATTGAGACCACGCTCGGCCGCGCCGAGGTGAACGCCGCCCTTCCCGAGGGCATCCGCGATTACACGATCGTCGTCGACCGCAAGACGGTGAAGAAGCTCGTCATGCGCTCGTTCCACGAGTACGGCTGGGAGAAGACGGCCGAGGTGCTCGACAACCTGAAGGACCTCGGGTTCAAGTACTCGACCTACGCCGGACTGACCATCTCCCTCAAGGACTGCCTCATCCCCGAGGCGAAGACCGACATCGTCCGCGAGTCGCAGGCGGCCGTCCTGCGCATCGAGACCATGTACAAGATGGGTCTCGCCACCGACGAGGAGCGTCGCGGCGCCGTCATCCGCATCTGGCGGAGAACCGTCGACGAGGTTGAGCAGGCGACGATGGAGAACCTGCGCCAGCACCTGTTCAACCCCGTGTACGGCATGGTCACCTCCGGCGCGCGCGGCGGCCCGGACCAGGTCAAGCAGCTGTGCGGCATGCGCGGACCGATGGCCGGCCCGTCGGGCGAGATCATCGAGCGACCCGTCATCTCCAACTTCCGCGAGGGTCTGGACATGATGGAGTACTTCATCTCGACCCACGGCGGACGCAAGGGCGCGGCGGACACGGCGCTCAAGACCGCCGACTCGGGGTACCTGACGCGCCGGCTGGTCGACGCCTCATCGGACACGATCGTCCGCGAGGTGGACTGCGGCACGACGCAGGGCGTGGACATCGACCCATTCCGCTTCAGCAAGTCCGAGATCATGGAGCATGTCGAGGAGCGCATCTACGGCCGCGTCACCGCGGCCCCGATCGTGGACCCGGCGAGCGGCGACGTGGTCGTCGACGGTGACCAGTGGATCACGCGCGAGATGGCCAGCCTGATCGGGCGCATGGAGAGCGAGCTGTCGACCTCGAGCGCCGCCGAACGCGAGCGGGCGATCGGCACGAAGAGCCAGCAAGACGTGCGCGACCCGAAGACCGGGCGCGTCCTCGTGCGCATCGACGAGATGGTCACCGAGCGACTCCTCGAGAGCCTGCGCGCCGCGAAGATCAAGAAGATCCGCGTGCGGCCGCGCGTGGTCATCCGCTCGGCGATGACCTGCGAGACCATGAACGGCGTGTGCCAGAAGTGCTACGGCCTGGACATGAGCAGTCACCAGCCGGTCGCGTTGGGCACCGCCGTCGGCGTCATCGCCGCGCAGTCCGTCGGCGAGCCCGGCACGCAGCTGACGATGCGCACGTTCCACCTCGGCGGCGTGGCGGGAGAGGACATCACCCAGGGACTCCCGCGCGCCGAGGAGCTGTTCGAGGCGCGCAAGACGACGAAGGAGAGCGAAGCCGGCATCTCCCCGCTCGACGGGTTCGTGACGCGCATCGTCTCCACCGAGACGGGCCACGACCAGGTCGAGATCACGGGCGAGCCGCGCGACGTGCTGATCCCGGTCGCGGTGCTGAACGTCGAGGTCGGGGAGGAAGCCGCGATCGGCGACCTGATCCGCGCGAAGAGCCCGTGCAAGGGCGAGCTCTACCTCTTGCGCGGCGACGACGGGACGACCGAGATGCTCCTCCTGGACACGGCGAGCGGCGACCGCTCGTACGAGATCCCGGCCGGAGCGGAGGCGAAGGTCAAGACCGGCGACGTCGTCGAGGCCAAGGAGGCCCTGACCGAGCGGTTCAACACGGAGCCAGTCATTGCCGCGCGCAAGGCCAAGGTCGAGGTGCTGGAGGGCAGCGATCGGCACTTCCGGCTCATCTACGGGCCGGGCGATGTCGCCGAGCACGAGATCCCGTATGGCGGCAGGCTCCTCGTCGAGCCTGGCGCGACCGTCGACGGCGGCAAGGCCGTCACGTCGCGGTCCAAGCCCATCTTCGTCGCCGCGGACGCCGAGGGGACGGCCGCCGTCCTCGAGGACCGCATCCTCGTGTACAACCCGGAGGGCGGCGGCCTGCGCATCCCGCTCACCGGCGACATGACCTGTCTCAAGGGCCACGGGGAGACCGTGCGCTCCGGCGAGGTCATCCTGCGCCTGGAAGTCCCGCACGCTGAGGGCGTCCGCGTCGAGTCCATCGACGTCGAGGGCGAGGTTGCGCGCGTGCGGATCGAGCCGAAGAGCGTTCTCACCGTCGACAAGACCGTCACGGTGCGCGTCGGGGACAAGATGGAGGAGGGCGACCTGATCACCAAGGGCATCGTCGCGCCGCACACGGTCCTCGAGGCAGCCGGCGTGCAGAAAGCTCGGCAGTACCTCTTGACGGAGATCCACAAGGTCTACCGCCAGCAGGGCGTCGACATCAACGACAAGCACCTCGAGGTGATCATCCGCCAGATCCTGAACAACATCCGGATCGCGGACCGCGGCGACTCGCGCTTCCTCCTCGGCGACCTGGTCACGCTGGAGGAGTTCCGCAAGGAGATCCAGACCCTGGCTGCGTGGAACGAGGAGGCGAAGAAGGCGCGCGCCGACGCGCTCGGGCTCCCTGTGGCCGAGGACATCGAGGACGGCAACCACCACCTCGTCGCCCGCAGCGGCGAGGCGTTGACCGAGCCGATCCTCGCGGCTGCGCGGCGCGAGGGCGTCGAGGTCGTACGCGTCGTGCGCGACGAGGAGACGATCGACGTCCCCGTCGCAGTCAAGCGACTGCCGGACGGCGCGCGCGAGCTGCTCCGTATCTCGAAGGCGGCCCTGCAGACGAAGGGCTGGCTGTCCGCGGCGTCGTTCCAGCGCACGACCAAGGTGCTCGCCGAGGCCGCGCTGCGCGGCGAGACCGACGAACTCGAGGGTCTCAAGCCGAGCATCATCGTCGGGAAGAGGATTCCCGCCGGGACCGGCTACCGCGTGCCAGGCACGGCGCCGGCTGCGCTCGCCGAGGCCCCCGACGCGGAAGAGGCGGCGGAATCGGCGTAGCCTTGAAGCGAAGGGCACCGGGTCCTATAATCGACCCCATCCTAGCCAGGGAGTCAAGATGCCAACGATCAACCAGCTGATCCGACTCGGGCGCAAGCCCAAGACGAAGAAGAGCAAGGCACCGCAGCTCAACACCTGCCCGCAGAAGCGGGGGGTTTGCACGCGCGTGTACACGCGCACCCCGAAGAAGCCGAACTCGGCTCTGCGGAAGGTCGCCCGCGTGCGCATGAGCAACGGGAAGGAAGTCACCGCCTACATCGGGGGCGAGGGACACAACCTGCAGGAGCACTCGATGGTGTTGGTGCGCGGCGGCCGTGTGAAGGATCTGCCGGGAGTTCGTTACCACATCATTCGCGGGACCCTGGACTCGGAAGGCGTGACCTCGCGGCACCAGGGCCGGTCGAAGTACGGTGCCAAGAAGCAGTAACGAGGAGACGAGCATGAAGATCCCCGGTCGTGACGTCGCGCCCGACATTCGCCACAACAGCAAGCTTCTCGCCAAGCTGATCAACTACATCATGCAAGAGGGCAAGAAGCCCACCGCCGAGAGCATCGTGTACGGAGCGCTCGAGCTCGTGGGGTCGCGCAGCGGCTCCCCGGCGCTCGACGTGTTCAACGAGGCCATCACCAACTGCTCCCCGCGGCTCGAAGTCCGCACGCGCCGCGTCGGTGGCGCAAACTACCAGGTTCCCTACGAGGTCCCGCAGGACCGTCAGGTTGCTCTCGCCCTTCGCTGGCTCGTCGCCGCGGCGCGCGAGCGCGGCGAGCACACGATGGCCGCGCGGCTCGGCGCCGAGATCCTCGATGCGTCGCGCAAAGAGGGCAAGGCTTACACCAAGCGGCTCGACGCGCACCGCATGGCGGAGTCGAACAAGGCGTTCGCCCACTACCGCTGGTAGGTCCGGCTCGGTCCGCCCCCGGAGCCCGGGAAAGGATCTCTCTGTGCCTCCGCGTGCGTCCGATCTTGACAGGGTGCGCAACATCGGCATCATGGCCCACATCGATGCCGGGAAGACGACCACGACCGAGCGCATCCTGTTCTACACCGGCCAGATCCACAAGATGGGCGAAGTCCATGAAGGCGACACCGAAATGGACTGGATGGCCCAGGAGCGCGAGCGCGGCATCACGATCACAGCGGCCGCGACGACGTGCCCGTGGCTCGACCACCGGATCAACATCATCGACACGCCCGGGCACGTCGACTTCACCGCCGAGGTCGAGCGCAGTCTCCGCGTGCTCGACGGCGCCGTGGTCCTGTTCTCCGGCGTGGAGATGGTCGAGTCGCAGTCGGAGACCGTCTGGCGGCAGGCCGACCGCTACAAGATCCCGCGCATCGCGTTCGTCAACAAGCTCGACCGCGCCGAGTCGAGCTACACGGCTACGCTCGAGATGATTGAGGCCCGGCTCGGCGTGAAGACCGTGCCGCTCTCGCTCCCTTACCGCGACGCGGACCGAAAGCTGGTCGGGATCGTCGACCTTGTCCGCCGCGAACTCATCACGTGGGACAGCGAACGCCAGGGCGTCGCGATGAGCGCCGGCCCCGTGCCGGAGGCGCTCGCCGACCAGGTGGCCCTGTACCGCGAGCTCGCCATGGAGCGGGTCGCCGAGCACGACGACCGCGTGATGGAGACGTTCCTTGACGGACGCGAAGTGCCGGCCGAGCACTTCCACGCTGCCCTGCGCCGCGGCTGCCTGTCGCGCGCGCTGGTCCCCGTGGTGGGCGGCTCGGCGTTCCAGAAGATCGGCGTCCAGCCGTTGCTCGACGCCGTCGTGCGCTACCTCCCGTCGCCGCGCGACGTTCCCCCCGTGCGTGGGGTCGACGGCACCCAGGAGCGGCCGGCCGATCCGAGCGCTCCGTTCTGCGGCCTCGCGTTCAAGGTCACGGCCGATCCCTACGCCGGGCGCCTCGTGTACGTGCGCATCTACTCGGGGACCCTGAAGGCCGGCGGGCACGCGCTGGATGCGTCGACGGGCAAGGGGCTGCGCGTCACCAAGCTCTTCCGGATGCACGCCAACCGCCGGCAGCCGCTCGAGGAGGCGACCGCCGGCGACATCGTCGCCATGGTCGGTTCGCAGGACGTCACGACCGGCGACACCCTGTGCGACAAGAGCGCCCCGATCCTGCTCGAGAAGATCGAGTTCCCGGAGCCCGTCGTGTTTGCCGCCGTCGAGCCGCGCACCGAGGCCGACCGGCCGGAGCTCATGGAGGGCCTGGCCAAGCTGGCCCAAGAGGATCCGACATTCCACGTCCGCGTCGACGAGACGACGGATCAGGTCGTGATCGGCGGGATGGGCGAGCTGCATCTCGACGTCTTGGTGCGGCGACTGCGCGAGGACCTCAAGATCCCAGCCAGCGTCGGGACGCCGCAGGTGGCGTACCGCGAGACGCTGCGCGAGCCGGTCGTCGTCGAGGAGAAGTTCACGCGGCAGGCGGCCGGTCGGGGCCAGTTCGCGCACGTCATCGTTCGCCTCGAGCCGCTGGAACGAGACCGCGGGATCCAGTTTGCGTTCAAGGCCAGTCCCGAGCAGATCCCCAAGGGCTACGCTCCGGCGATCGAAAGCGCCGTGCGCGGCACGTTGACAAACGGTCCCCTCGCGGGATATCCTCTGGCCGACATCGGAGCCGCCGTGATCGGCGGATCTTATCATCCGGTAGACTCGTCCGAGCTTGCGTTTCGTGCCGCCGCGTCAGCCGCGTTGCACAAAGCGTACGGCGCGGGTGTGTTTGAGCTTCTCGAGCCGCTCATGGAGGGAGAAGTCGTCACGCCCGCCGAGTACCTGGGTGAGGTGATGGAGGACCTGGCGCGCAGGCGGGGTGTCATCCACACGCTTCGGCCGCTGGAGACGGTGCAGATCCTCAGGGTGTGCATCCCTCTTGCCGAAACGTTTGGATACGCGACACGGTTGCGCTCCTTGACCCAGGGAAGGGCGGCCTACTCGTTGCGAGTGGCGCGCTATGAAGTCGTCCCGGAAACACTGCGGGAGAAGATCGTCAAGAGCAGAGGGTACTGAACATGGCACGAGAGAAGATCCGCATCAAGCTGCGGGGGTACGATCACGAGCTGGTCGACAGCTCGGTTCGGAAGATCGTCGAGTCGGCGAAGGAGACGCGGGCCAAGATCGCAGGGCCGATCCCGCTTCCCACGGAGCGCCGCGTCTACACCGTCTTGCGTTCTCCGCACATCGACAAGCGGTCGATGGAGCACTTCGAGCGGCGGATTCACACGCGCTTGTTGGACATCAAAGAGCCGACCTCCGAGACGATCAACGCGCTGATGGACATCGAGCTCCCCACGGGCATCGACATCGAGATCAAGCTGTAGGCACGGAGGGAGGCGAGACATGGCTCGGAGACTTCTCGGCAAGAAGATCGGCATGGCACAGGTGTTCGTCGACGACCGCGCGGTGGGCGTGACGGTCATCCAGACCTCGCCGTGCACGGTCGTCCAGATCAAGACGAAGGACGTCGATGGCTACGACGCGCTCCAGCTGGGCTACGACGAGGTGAAGGAATCGAAGGTCTCGCGGCCATTGGCCGGGCACTTCAAGAAGGCCGGCGTCACGACGCACCGACATCTCTTCGAGATCCGCGTCGACGACGTCAGTGAGTACAAGGTGGGAGACCAGATCGGTGTGGGGACGTTCGCTGCGGGCGAGAAAGTGGACGTCTCGGGGCTCTCCCGCGGGCTCGGGTTCCAGGGCGTCGTCAAGCGCTGGAACTTCAGCGGCGGACCAGACAGCCACGGGTCGAAGTTCCACCGTCGACCCGGATCGGTCGGCTGCCACGTGGAGCCGGGGCGGGTCATCAAGGGGCGCAAGATGCCGGGCCACACGGGCCATCGGCGCGTGACGGTGCGCGGGCTCCAGGTGCTCAAGGTCGACGCCGAGAGGAACCTGCTGATCGTCAAGGGCGCCACGCCGGGCGCCCGCGGGACGCTTCTGGAACTGGGGAAATGCAATGGTTGAAGCGAAGGTCTACCCGTTCGCCGAGGGGTCCGGTCCGCAGACCGTGGCGCTCGACGAACGTTTGTTTGGCGCGGAAGTCAATGAGGACCTCTTGTACCGCATGGTCCGTCTGCAGATGGCCGGCTGGCGGCAGGGGACCAGCTCGACCAAGACGCGCGGCGAGGTGCGCGGCGGCGGCCGCAAGCCGTGGCGGCAGAAGGGCACCGGGCGCGCGCGACAGGGTTCGCGTCGCTCCCCATTGTGGGTCGGCGGCGGCATCGTCTTCGGGCCGAAGCCTCGGTCCTACGCGATGAGCCTGACGAAGAAGATGCGCGCCGGCGCACTCGTCTCGGCGCTGTCGGACCGCGCCCGCGAGGGGCGGGTGGTCCTCGTTGACCAGATGGCGTTCGAGGAACCGAAGACCAAGCGTGCCCTGGCTCTCCTCGCGCGGCTGGGCGTCTCCGGTAGCGCGCTCGTCGTGGTGAGCGCAGCCGAATACGGCCGGGCGGTGAAGAAGTCGTTCACGAACCTCCGCTACGTCAAGTGTGTGGCTGGGGCGGGAGTCAACGTGTACGACATCCTGCGGCACGACCACCTCGTGATGACGACGGCCGCTGTCGAAGAGCTGCGGGGGAGGTTCTAGCCATGGCGAAGCTCCTGCACGCGGAAGACATCATCCTGGCGCCGCTCGTCACCGAGGACACCGTGCGCAAGACCGAGGAGCGCAAGTACGCGTTCCGCGTCGCGCTGGGCGCCAACAAGATCCAGATCCGCAAGGCAGTCGAAGAGCTGTTCAAGGTCAAGGTCGAGAAGGTGTGGACGGCCAACATCCACGGCAAGCCGCGCCGCGAGCGGCTGAACCAGCTTCAGGGCCACACGTCGCGCTGGCGAAAGGCCACCGTGCGGCTGGCGCCCGGCGACCGCATCGAGATGATGGGAGGCTAGGCAGACATGGCGTTGAAACGATACAAGCCGACGACGCCCGGGCGTCGCCATGCGGAGCTGCCGGACTACACCGAGCTGTCGCAGGTCGCCCCGGAGAAGAGCCTGCTGCGACCGAAGCCGAAGAAGGCCGGGCGCAACAGCCAGGGGCACATCACGGCGCGCTGGCGCGGCGGGGGCCACAAGCGCCAGTATCGCGTCATCGACTTTGCGCGCGACAAGGACGGGATCCCAGCCCGCGTCGTGACCCGCGAATACGACCCGAACCGCTCGGCGTGGATCACGCTCCTGCACTACGCAGACGGCGAGAAGCGCTACATCCTCGCTCCGGTGGAGCTGCCGATCGGCGCGGTCGTTGAGGCCGGCGAGAACGCCGAGGTGTCCGTGGGGAACTCGCTTCCGCTCGCCAAGATCCCGCTCGGCTCGATGATCCATAACCTCGAGTTCTACCCGAAGAGCGGTGGGGCGATCGCGCGTTCGGCCGGCACGTCGGCCAAGCTGATCGGCAAGGAAGGGGATCGGGCGCATGTGCGGCTCCCGTCGGGCGAGGTGCGCATCTTCCGCACCGACTGCCGCGCGACGGTCGGCGAGGTGTCCAACCCCGACCACAAGAACGTGAAGCACGGGTCCGCCGGCCGGATGCGGCACCTGGGCTGGAAGCCCGAGGTGCGCGGCACGGCGATGAACCCCGTGGACCATCCGCACGGCGGCGGCGAAGGCCGCGGCCACGTCGGCGGGCCGAAGGTGTCCCCGACGGGCAAGACGGCCAAGGGCGGCCGCACGCGGAACCCGCGCAAGAAGAGCAAGGCGCTCATCGTGCGCCGCGCCGGCGAGGGTCGGCGCTAGAGGAGGCCTGATGGCGAGATCAACGAAGAAGGGTCCCTTCGTCTGCGCGAGCCTTCTCGAGAAAGTGCAGCGCGCGAAGCGCGGGGATTCGAAGGAAATCAAGACTTGGTCCCGGTCGTCGATGGTGACGCCCGAGATGGTGGGTCTGACGATCAAGGTGCACAACGGGAAGGTTCACCTCCCGGTGTCGGTCGTCGAGAACATGGTGGGCCACAAGCTCGGGGAGTTCGCGCCGACGCGGACCTTCCGCAGCCATGGGGGAATGAAGAAGAAGAAGGCTCCGGGCCTGACGTAGGAGATGCTATGGAAGCACGAGCTATCGCGCGTCACATCCGTATGTCGCCGCGTAAAGCGCGTTTGGTCATCGACGCGATTCGCGGCAAAGACGTGAACGAGGCGCTGCGCATCGTCAGGCTGTCGAGCAAGAAGTCCGCGCTGCCGATTCGCAAGACGCTGGAGTCGGCGATCGCGAACGCGGAGTCGAATTTCGACGTGGACGTGGACAGCCTGTACGTGATCCGCGCGACCGTGGACATGGGCAAGTCGCTGCGTCGGATGCAGCCGCGCGCATACGGGCGGGCCGACGTCGTGCGGCACCACACGAGCCACGTGACGATCGTCGTCGGCGACAAGGGGCGTGCGTAATGGGTCAGAAGATCCATCCGGTGGGGTTTCGGGTCGGCGTCACGCGCAAGTGGGTGTCCAACTGGTACAACCCGAAGCTGGCGCCGGAGTACATCGCCGAGGACAAGAGGATCCGCGACCTGGTGCAGGATCGCTATCGCCGCGCCTCGGTGGCCGAGATCAACATCGAGCGGTCGAAAGAGGACCGCGTCTCCATCGTGATCCGCTCGGCGCGGCCGGGCATCATCATCGGCCGCGGTGGCAGCGAGATCGAGCTGTTGCAGCGAGCCCTCGAAGACCTGACCGGGCGCAACGTCAAGGTATCGATCCAGGAGATCGAGCGGCCCGACCTCGAGGCGCGCCTCGTCGCGCAGGACGTAGCCCTGCAGATTGAGAACCGCACGGCCCCGGCGCGCACGATGAAAGAGGCGATCCGGCGCGTGATGGGCGCCGGCGCGGAGGGCGTGAAGATCAAGGTGAGCGGCCGCCTCGGCGGCACCGACATCGCCCGATCGATCACGATGAAGGAGGGGCGGATCCCGCTCCAGACGCTGCGCGCCGACATTGACTACGGGCTCGTGGAGGCGCGGACGAAGTACGGGAACATCGGCGTGAAGGCCTGGGTGTTCCGCGGCGAGCGGTCTCCGCGCGCACGTCGAGACGAGGTGAAGTGAGATGCCACTCCTGTTCCCGAAGCGAACCAAGTACCGCAAGATGCACCGCGGCCGCAAGGCCGGCAAAGCGACGCGCGGCAACCAGATCGCGTTCGGCGATTTTGGGATCCAGACGCTCGAGTCGTCCTGGATCACCCAGGCGCAGATCGAGGCCTGCCGCACGACCATCGCGCGCACCACGCAGCGCGGCGCGCGGCTGTGGATCCGCATCTTCCCGGACAAGCCGATCACCAAGCACCCGGCGGAAGCGCGCATGGGCAAAGGCAAGGGTCCGGTCGACCACTGGGTTGCCGTCGTGAAGCCGGGCAGCGTCCTGTTTGAGATCTCCGGCATCACCGAGGAGCAGGCCAAGCGCGTCCACTACCTCGTGGGCAACAAGCTGCCTGTTCGCACGCGTCTGAAGCGGCGGCCGGTCCTGGGAGGCGAGGTATGAAGTCCGACAAGCTGCGCGAGATGACCCTCGATGAGCTCGGTCATCAGACGCGAGAACTGAAGCGCAAGTTGTTCAACCTTCGCTTCCAGCGGGCCACCGGGCAGCTCTCGGACACCGCGGAGCTGAAGAAGGCGCGCCAGGCCGTGGCGCGCGTGCTGACGGTCGCGGTCGAGAAGCGGCGCGAGCGGGAGGACGTGCGATGAAGAAGACGAAGACCGGTCTCGTCGTGAGCGACCGGATGCAGCAGACGATCGTCGTCGAGGTCGAGGAGCATCGCCTCCACCCGCAATACCGCAAGCACGTGACGCGGCACGTCAAGTTCCACGCGCACGATGCCCAGCAGGAGGCCGGCATCGGCGATCTGGTGCGCATCGAGGAGTGCCGACCCTTGAGTCGGACCAAGCGCTGGCGCCTGGTGGAGATCGTCAAGAAGGCGGAGGGCTGACATGATTCAGATGCAGACCATGGTGAAGGTTGCGGACAACTCCGGCGCGAAGATCGTCCGCTGCTTCAACATCCTCGGCCCGTCCAACCGGCGCGTGGGGGAGATTGGGGACATCGTCGTCGGGTCGGTCCGCAAGCGGCTCCCGACCAGCGACATCGAGAAAGGGCAGATCGTGCGCGGCGTGATCGTGCGCACCCGCAGCGCCTACCGGCGCGAGGACGGGACGTACATTCGGTTTGACGACAACGCGATCGTGCTGATCAACGCCCAGGGGGAGCCGATCGGGACCCGCGTGTTCGGGCCGGTGGCTCGCGAGCTGCGCGACAAGAAGATGATGCGGATCATCTCGCTGGCGCCCGAGGTTCTCTAGGAGGAAGCGATGCGGAACGTGCGCAAGGGAGACCGCGTCCAGGTACTGTCGGGCGACGATCGCGGCAAGATCGGGCGCGTGCTCGACGTGATTCCGGAGAAAGACCGGATCCTCGTCGAGAACGTGAACATGGTCACGAAGCACCAGCGGGCGACGCAGACGCTGCGCCAGCCGGGCATCGTGAAGCGCGAGGGGGCAATTCACCTGTCGAACGTGCTCCCCATCTGCCCGGAGTGCGATGCGCCGGCCCGCGTGCGGTTCGTGACGGTCGACGGCAAGAAGACGCGCAAGTGCAGTCGGTGTGGGGAGACCTTTTAGCGATGCTGCTACATGAGAGGTACGTGAAGGAGATCGCCCCGCGTCTGAAAGACGAGCTGGGCCTCTCGAACGCGATGGAGATTCCTCGGGTCGTCAAGGTGGTCGTCAACATGGGCGTCGGCGACAAGGACAACCCGAAGGTCCTGGAGGGTGCCGTCCAGAACCTGGCGAAGATCACCGGGCAGCGCCCGGTCGTGACGAAGGCGAAGAAGTCGATCTCGGACTTCAAGCTGGTGCTCGGCGATCCGATCGGGTGCCGGGTGACGCTGCGCGGCGAGCGGGCGTACGAGTTCCTGAACAAGCTGTTCAACGTCGTCCTGCCGGGCATCCGCGACTTCCGCGGCCTGTCCGCGTCGTCGTTCGACGGCCGAGGGAACTACACGATGGGCCTGTCCGAGCAGCTGACGTTCCCGGAGATCGAGTACAACGAGATCGTGAAGACGCAGGGAATGGACATCACGATCGTGACGAGCGCGCGCGACGACCGCGAGGGCTACGGGCTCCTCAAGGCGTTGGGATTCCCGTTCAGCGACTAGGGGGCGAGGATGGCGAGAAAGGCTCTGATCAACAAGTGCAAGGCGACGCCGAAGTTCCCCGTGCGCAAGTACACGCGGTGCACGCTGTGCGGGCGGCCCCACGCGGTCATCCGGGACTTCGGGATCTGCCGGCTCTGCTTTCGGAAGCTCGCTCACTTGGGGGAAATCCCGGGCATCAGGAAGTCGAGCTGGTAGGAGGGGATGATGATTCCGTATCCGATTGGCGACATGTTGACGCGGATTCGCAACGCGAATGCTCGTCTGCAAGACGGCGTCACGATGCCGCACTCCCGGCTGAAGGAGGCTGTGGCAGGGATCCTGCTCGCCGAGGGCTACGTGTCCGCGGTCGAGACCGTCGAGGCGGAGCCGCAGTCGCAGCTGCGCATTGCGCTGAAGTACCGAGGAGAACGGAACCGCGCCCGCCGGGCGATCAACGAGATCCGCCTCGTGAGCAAGCCGAGCCGGCGCGTGTACGTGGGAAAGGACGAGATCCCTCAGCCGCTCGGAGGGATGGGAATCTGCATCGTCTCCACGTCACAGGGCGTCTTGTCGGGGAACGAAGCGCGCGCGCGCGGCCTCGGCGGCGAGGTCCTGTGTGAGGTCTGGTAGGGTGATCTTGAGATGTCGAAGGTAGGCAAAGTACCGGTCGCCGTTCCGAGCGGCGTGAAGGTGACGATCGCTGAGGCGACGGTCACCGTCGAGGGCAAGCACGGGCGCCTGACGCAGGCGTACCGGCCGGACATGGTCGAGATCGCGCTCGACGGGTCCGTCGTCCAGGTGTCGCGGCGCAAGGAAGGCAAGGAGTACCGCGCCTATCACGGCCTCTACCGCAGCCTGGTTGCGAACATGGTCAAGGGCGTGGCCGAGCGCTGGGAGAAGCGCCTGATCATCAAGGGGCTCGGGTACCGCGCGCGGCTCCAGGGCAACACGATCCTCCTCGATCTGGGGTACGCGTCGACGAAGGAGTACGCGCTGCCGCAGGGGATCGAGGCCGAGCTGCCGAATCCGTCGGAGATCGTGATTCGCGGCGCCAACAAGCGGGACGTCGGCCAGGCCGCCGCGGAGATCCGCCGGCTGCGCAAGCCGAGCGTGTACGACGGCAAGGGGATCCGCTACAAGGACGAGATCGTCATCCAGAAGGCCGGCAAGCTCGGCGGCCAGGGTGCGGCGTAGGGGGGAATGAACGATGGCAAGGATGATGAACCGAGCAGCCCAGCGCGAGAAGCGGCACCGCCGCCTCCGCCGGCGGATCCTCGGATCGGCGGTGCGGCCTCGTCTGTGCGTGACGAAGACGCTCTGCCACCTCTACGCGCAGGTGATCGACGACAGCGCCGGCGCGACGCTGGCGCAGGCGTCGACCCTCGATCCGGCCGTGCGCGGCAACGTCACCGGCCCCAACCGCGACGCGGCCGCCAAGGTCGCGGCGGTGCTTGTCGAGCGGGCGAAGCAGGCGGGTGTGGCCCAGGTGGTGTTTGACCGCGGTGGGTATCCGTACCACGGAGTGGTTTCGGCCTTTGCTGAGGCCTGTCGGAAGGGAGGGTTGGAGTTTTGATCAGCCGCGACGAGTTTGAGAACGAGATCATCGACATCCGACGCGTCAGCAAGGTGACGAAGGGTGGACGCAACCTTCGCTTCCGTGTGACCATGGTGGTCGGCGATCGCAAGGGACGCGTCGGGGTGGGCGTCGGATCGACGACCGAAATCCCGCGGGCGATCCAGCAGGCGATTCGCGACGCGAAGAAGAGCATGGTCACCGTGAACAAGAACGGCGGGACGATCCCCCACGAGACGTGGGGCAAGTTCAAGGCCGGGTACGTGATGCTGAAGCCGGCTCACCCGGGCACGGGCATCATCGCCGGAGTGACGGTCGGCGCGATCTGCCGACTGGCCGGAATCAACGACATCCTGACGAAGTCCATCGGGACGACGAACCCTCTCACGCTGTCGCGCGCCGCGCTCGACGGGCTGGCGCGTCTGCGCAGCCCGCGCGACGTGGAAGAGATGCGAGGCGTGAAGGTGGGCGAGGAGGCTGGGCATGCGGCTTGAGGATCTGCGCCCCACTGCGGGGAGCATGCACCGTCGCAAGCGGGTGGGTCGCGGCGGCGGTTCGGGGCACGGCGGCCACACCGTGGGGCGAGGCATGAAGGGCCAGAACTCGCGCAGCGGTGGCGGTACCCGCCTGGGCTACGAGGGCGGACAGACGCCGATCTGGATGCGCGTGCCCAAGCGCGGGTTCCACAACTTCGCGCGCATCGAGTACGCGTGCGTGAACGTGGACACGCTCGAGGCCCGCTTCGGGGCAAACGACGAGGTCAACCCGGAGACTCTCCGAGACCTGCGTCTCGTCACCGAGCGGGATCGCCCGGTGAAGATCCTTGGGCGAGGCGAGATCTCGAAGCCGCTCGTCGTGCGCGCCCATAGGTTTGGCGCCGAGGCGAAGCGGAAGATCGAACAGGCCGGCGGACGCGCTGAGGTGATCTAGGATGTGGGAGAAATTCGGTAGCCTCTTCAAGGTTCCCGAGCTTCGCAAGAGAATCCTCTTCACGCTCGGCGCGATCGTCATCTTCCGCATCGGCGTGCACATCACCGTGCCCGGGGTGAGCACGGATCTCCTCAAGGACGTGTTCAACCAAGGCTCGGGCGGCCTGTTTGACTTCATGAACATGTTCACCGGCGGCGCGTTGGAGCAGTTCTCGCTGTTCGCGCTCGGCGTCACGCCGTACATCAACGCCTCGATCATCTTCAGCCTGCTGACGTCGGTCGTGCCGAAGCTGAAGGAGCTGCAGAAGCAGGGTCGCGAGGGCCAGCGCAAGATCACCGCCTACACCCGCTGGTCGACGGTTGGGCTGGCGCTCCTCCAGGGTGCGTTCATGACGGCGCTGATCAGCCGCGCAGTGACCGGCGGCCCGACGATCCTGTTCTATGTGACGACCGTGATCGCGCTCACGACGGGCACCATCTTCCTGATGTGGCTCGGCGAGCGCATCACCGAGAACGGCATCGGGAACGGCATCAGCATGTTGATCATGATCGGCATCCTGTCGCGCTTCCCGATCTCGTTGCGCCAGATGTGGGCCGACATCAGCGGTGGGGCGGCGAGCCCGATCTGGGGGATCGTGTTCATCGCCCTCCTCGTCGTCGTGATCGCGGCGATGACGATGGTCCAGCAAGGCCAGCGAAAGATTCAGATCCAGTACGCCAAGCGGACCATGGGGCGCCGCGTCTACGGCGGCCACTCGACGCACCTGCCGCTCCGCGTCAACCAGGGCGGCGTCATTCCGATCATCTTCGCCTCGGCGCTGTTGAGCCTGCCGATCACGCTGTTCGAAGCCGTGCCCAGCCTCAAGCAGTTCATGCCGTTCATCCAGTCGGGGAGTCCGCTGTACATGGGGCTGTACGTGCTCCTGATCTTCTTCTTCACGTACTTCTACAGCTCGATCGTCTTTGACCCCGCCGACATCTCGAAGAACGTTCGCGAGGCCGGCGGGTTCGTTCCGGGCGTGCGCCCGGGCGGTCCGACGGCCGACTACATCACGGAGATCATGAACCGGATCCTCCTCGTTGGCGCGACGTTCCTGTCGGCGATCGCGATCCTGCCGTACATCCTGTCGCAAGCCAGCGGTCTGGCGACGATGTTCCTCATCGGCGGGACCTCCCTGTTGATCGTGGTTGGCGTCGGCATTGACACGATCATGCAGATCGAGGCGCACCTCGTGATGCGCCACTACGAGAGCCTCACGAAGTCCGGACGCCTTCTCGGGAGGCGCGGCTGATGCGCGCGCTGCGCGTCGTGTTCCTCGGCCCCCCCGGCGCGGGCAAGGGCACCCAGGCGAAGCGCGTCGTCGAGGCGCTGGGGCTCCTGCATCTCTCGACCGGGGACCTGTTGCGCGACGAGGTCGCGCGCAAGACGGCGCTTGGCGCTCAGGCCAAGGGGTACATGGACCGCGGCGAGCTGGTTCCCGACCAGCTGATCATCGACATGATCAGCGGCCGGTTCGCCACGGCGACGAAGGGGTTCCTCCTCGACGGATTCCCGCGCACCGTGGCCCAGGCCGAGGCGCTCGCGGCCATCGTTCCGCTCGATGCGGTCGTGAACATCGACCTGTCCCGTGAAGAGGTTGTGCGCCGGCTGACGGCGCGCCGCGTCTGCCCGGGCTGCGGGGCGATCTACAACCTGACCTACAACCTTGCTGCCGATGCGTCGCGTTGCGCCGCCTGCGGCGGCACGCTGATCCAGCGCGACGACGACCGCCCGGCGGTGATCGAGAACCGGTACGACGTCTACGAGAAGTCGACCGCGCCGCTCATCGCCTTCTACCGGGCGCGGGGCATCCTGCACACGGTCGACGGGGCGCTGGGAAGCGATCGCGTGTACGCGGAGATCATGCGGATCCTCGGCGCATGATCTCGATCAAGACCGACGAGGAGCTGGCCGTGATGCGCGAGAACGGCCGGCGGATGGCGGAGATTCTGGAGGAGTTGGTGTCGGAGGTGCGGCCGGGGCGGTCGACGGCGTTCTACAACCGGCTGGCCGCGCAGCGGATCGCGGAGTGTGGTGGCGAGTCGGCGTTCGATCGCTTGGCCGGGTTTCCCGGGGTGATCAACACCTCGCTCAACGAGGAGATCGTGCACGGAGTCCCGAGCGAGACGCGGTGCTTGCGCGACGGCGACCTGTTCTCGATCGACATCGGGATGATCCGCGACGGGTTCTGCGTCGACATGGCGACCACCGTCGCCGTGGGCGAGGTCAGCGCGGAGGCGAGGCGGCTGCTCGAGGTGGGAGAACAGAGCTTGTGGGCCGGGATCAAAGAAGCTAAGATCGACAGGCGGCTGTCCGACGTCTCCCACGCGATTGGCGCCTTTGTGGCATCGCGGGGTTTTCACGTGGTGCGGGAGTACGTGGGGCATGGGATTGGGCGTGATCTGCACGAAGATCCCCAGATCCCGAATTACGGTCCCCCAGGGCGTGGCGTTCGTCTGCGCAACGGCATGACCCTGGCCATCGAGCCGATGGTCAAGGTCGACGACAAGCCGACGCGGCGGCGCGACGACGGGTGGACGGTGGTCACAGCGACCGGTGGGCTGTCGGTGCACTTCGAGCACACCGTGGCGGTGACGAGAGACGGGGCAGAAGTCCTCACCCTAAGGAGGTGACAGACAGCGTGGCGGCGACCAACGAGTCGCGTGGCAAGAAAGACGATGTACTTCGGCAGCGCGGCGAGGTGATGGAGAGCCTTCCCGGATCTACGTTCCGCGTGCAACTGGCGAACGGACACGTCATCCTCTGCCACATCTCAGGGCGGATTCGCAAGCACTACATCCGCATCCTGACCGGCGACCGCGTCATTGTCGAGATGTCCCCCTACGATCTGACCAAGGGGCGCATCGTGTACCGCGAGAGCTAGATGGGCCACGCTGGCGGCACTATGAAAGTTCGGGCATCGGTCAAGAAGATGTGCGCCAAGTGTAAGGTGCTCCGGCGCGAGGGGCGACTCCTCGTGATTTGCCGGAACCCCAAGCACAAGCAGCGCCAAGGGTAGAGGGAGAAGAAGCATGGCGCGTATAGCCGGAGTCAATCTGCCGAGCAACAAGCGCATCGAAGTGGCGCTGACGTACGTGTACGGCATCGGACACCCGCGGGCGGCCGAGATCATCGCGAAGACGGGCATCTCGCCCGATGTTCGCGTGAAGGACCTCACGGAGAATGAGGTCGCCAGCCTGCGCCGCGAGGTGGAGCAGTTGGTCGTCGAGGGCGATCTGCGGCGGCGGGTCGCGTCGAGTATCCAGCGGCTGAAGGACATCAGCTCGTACCGTGGGCTTCGGCACAGGAAGCGACTCCCGGTCCGCGGGCAGCGCACGCGGGCGAACGCGCGCACGTGGAAGGGTCCCCGCCCGGCCAAGGCAGGAAAGAAGCGATAATGGCGACGAAGAACATCAAGCTAGAGCGGGCGATGATTCACGTGCACTCCACGTTCAACAACACCATCATCACGGTGACCGACATGAGCGGGCACCCTGTGGCGTGGAAGAGCCCCGGGGTCGTCGGCTACAAGAACTCCAAGAAGGGCACGCCGTACGCGGCGCAGATCGCCGCCGAGGCGCTCGTGCGCGAGATCAAGGACTACGGCGTGCGTTCCGTGGCCATCCGCGTCAAGGGCACGGGGTCGGGGCGGCAGTCGGTCGTTCAGACGATCAAGGCGTCGGGCATCCGCATCGAGGAAGTCAAGAACGTCACGCCGGTCTCGCACAGCAACTCGCACAGCAAGGGGAAGACGTAATGGGTCGCGATACAGGTCCGAAGTGCAAACAGTGCCGCCGGGAGGGTGAGAAGCTCTTCCTGAAGGGCGATCGCTGCTACTCGCGAAGCTGCGCGGTGTCGCGCCGGGCGAGCCCGCCGGGCGAGGGACCGAAGAAGCGGCGGCCGCGTCGGAGCCAGTACCAGCTGCATCTGCGCGCGAAACAGAAGGCGCGCAGGATCTACGGTGTGCGCGAGAGCCAGTTCCGGATCTACGTCGCGCGCGCCAAGAGCGTCAAGGGCGCGACGGGCAGCGCGTTGCTCGGGATGCTCGAGCAGCGGATGGACAACATGGTCTACCGGGCGGGGTTCGCCAGCTCGCGCCAGCAGGCGCGCCAGCTCATCACGCACGGGCACTTCGCGCTGAATGGCCGCGCGTCGAACGTGCCGTCGATTCTCCTCCGCGAGGGCGACATCGTGGCGGTCAAGGAAGAGCGGCGGGACAAGGTGCGGCCCATCGTCGAATCGAACAAGGACCGCGAGGTCCCGACGTGGGTCGAGCGCAATGTCGACGCGCTGCGGTTCCAGATGCTGGGACTGCCGAACGTCGAGCAAATCGGACTCGACATCGCCGCGAACCTGATCGTCGAGTTCTGCTCCCGCTAGGAGGTGGCGATGGACGAGTTGGTCTTCCCTAAGGAGATCAAGGTCGTTGAACTCAACGAGACGAGCGGGAAGATCGTTCTCGAGCCGCTCGAGCCTGGGTTCGGCACGACCCTTGGCAACGCTCTCCGGCGGACGCTCCTGTCGTCCATCCCCGGGGCGGCGATCACGCGCGTGCGGTTCGCCGGCAAATACCACGAGTACGACACTATCGAGGGGATCAAAGAGGATATCCTGGAGATCATCCTCAACCTGAAGGGCGTGGCTCTCCGCGTGCGCGAAGAGGGCAAGCGCCGTCTCACCCTCGAGAAGAAAGGACCGGGCGCGGTCACGGCCGGGGACATCGAGGTGCCGCCCGGCGTCGAGATCATCAACAAGGACCACCCGATCGCCACGCTCAACGCGAAGGGCGTGCTCGACCTCGAGATGGAGGTCGAGACGGGGTTCTCGTACCTGCCGGCCGAGCTCAACCGCTCCGAGGACGCACCGTTGTCGCAGATCCCGATCGATGCCGACTTCTCGCCCGTGCGACGGGTCAACTTCGCCGTCGAGGAGACGCGTGTCGGCGGGAAGACGGGCTACGAGCGCCTGGTGCTCGAACTCGCGACGAACGGCAGCATCCGGCCCGAGGAGGCCCTGTCCGAGGCGAGTCGGCTCCTGCAGCGGCACTTCGAGCTGTTCAGCCGTTTCGCCGAGCATCCGTTCGGCGTGGCGATTGCCGAGTCCGCGACGGGCGACGACGAGGAGTTGGCGATCCCGTTGGCAGATCTGGACATCGACCAGCGGGCGTGCAACCTGCTCCAGGAGGCGGACATCCGCACCCTGGGCGAGCTGTTGGCGCGGCCGCGCGAGGAGCTCATGGACATCCACGGGTTCGGCGCCAAGACGCTGAGCAAGGTCGAGGACCGGCTGTCCGAGCTCGGGTACACACTGCGAAGCGAAGGGGAGATGCACCATGCGGCATAGAGTCGAAGGCTTCAAGATCGGCATGCTGGCCAGCCATCGGCGCAGCGTGCTGGCGAATCTGACCAACGCGCTCATTCTGAACGCCAAGGTCGACACGACGCTGCCGCGCGCGAAGGCGGGGCAGCAATTCGCCGAGCGCGTCATCACGCTGGCCCGGCGCGGCGACCTGCACGCTCGACGCATCGTCTTTTCCCGGCTTCGCGACAAACAGGCGGTGGACAAGCTGTTCAGCGAGATCGGCCCGGCCATGAAGGACAAGGCCGGCGGGTATACGCGCGTCGTCAAGCTCGGGCCGCGCCGTGGCGACGGCGCCGAGACCGCGCGACTGATGCTCGTGCAGTAGGGCGACGAGGACCTAGACGGGGATCGGACTCCGTCCGCAACGCGGGCGGAGTCAATCTTTTGGGCTTCTCGGCGCTAGCGGGCCAGGCGCGGCCGCAGGCGAGAGACCATGTCGGCCGTCATCGCCGCGAGGTCGTACGACGGCGCCCAATCCCAGTCCGCGCGGGCGGGAGCGTCGTCGATCGTTTGCGGCCACGAGTCGGCGATCGCCTGCCGGAAATCCGGCGCGTAGGCGCAGGCGAAGCCCGGGATGTGCCGCGCGATCTCCGCCTCAAGCTCGGCCGCCGAGAAGCTTGTGCCGGCCACGTTGTAGTCGCAATGACGCGTGAGGCGCGAGAGGTCGGCGTCCATGAGCTGCAGCGTCGCGCGGATGCAATCCGGCATGTACATCATCGGCAGGACCGTGTCCGCGCGGACGAAGCACTCGTAGCGCCCCGTCGCGATGGCCTGGTAGAAGATGTCGACCGCGTAGTCGGTCGTCCCGCCGCCGGGTGGCGTCTCGCTCGAGACGATCCCCGGGTAGCGCAGACCGCGGACGTCGAGCCCGTAGCGCTGCACGTAGTAGTCGCCGAGCAGCTCGCCGGACACCTTCGTCAGACCGTAGATCGTCGACGGATGGAGCACCGTCTGCTGCGGCGCCGGGTCGCGCGGCGTCTCCGGCCCGAACACGGCGATCGAGCTCGGGCAGAACACCCGGCGGACGCCGGCCGCGCGCGCGACCTCGAGGACGTTGACCAGACCGTTGATGTTGACGTCCCAGGCCAAGGGCGGGTTCGCCTCCCCGGTGGCCGAGAGGATCGCCGCAAGGTGGTAGACCATGTCGACGCGATGGGCGGTGACGATCTCCAACAGCCGTGCCCGATCGCGGACGTCGAGGAGCTCGAACGGCCCCGCGGCGAGCGGCGAGCCGACGGCCGGCGGCCGCAGGTCGCTGGCGATGACGTTCCCCACGCCGTGGCGCTCGCGCAGCGCCGGGGTGAGCTCCGATCCGATCTGGCCTGCTGCCCCCGTGATGAGAACCCGCTCCATCGTCTCCCCCTCGGGTCGTGATGGGCGAGAGTGTACGGCACGCGCGCCGCGCCTGGTAGGAACCGGGCGCTTCCGCCGGTTTGCGGGCCTCCCGGCGGCCCCTATACTTGCCCGTCATGGCGCAGGCGATCGGAATCGACATTGGCGGCACGTTTGTTGACGTCGTGATCTCCGACGAGACAGGCCTGCGCATGGCCAAAGAGCCGTCAACGCCGGACGATCCCGCCGTCGGCGTCCTGCGTGCCCTCGACCGGCTGATGGCATCTGGGGACCTCGATGCCGCGGCAGTTCGCGGGATCGCCCACGGCTGTACGGTGGCCACCAACGCGCTCCTCGAGGGCACGTGGGCGCGGACGGCCCTCGTGACCACGCGCGGCTTCCGCGACGTCCTCGAGATCGGGCGACAGACGCGCCCATCCCTCTATGACCTCGCTGCTGTGCGGCCGCCCGTCCTCGTCGCGCGCGACCTGCGGCTCGAGGTGACCGAACGCGTCGACGCGCGGGGCGTCGTCCTCACGCCGCTTGAGGACGACGACGTCGAGCGCGCCGCTGCCGCGCTCGCCCAGGCCGAGGTCGAGGCCGTGGCCGTCGTGTTCCTCTTCTCGTACCTCGCGCCCGAGCACGAGGCCGCGACGGCGCGCCGCCTCGCCGCCGCCCTCGGCGTGCCCGTCACCGCGTCGAGCGACATCCTGCCCGAGATGCGCGAGGTGGAGCGCGCCTCGACGACGGTCCTGGCCGCGGCCCTGCGGCCCGTCCTGGGCGCGTACCTGGCGACCCTCGAGGCCGGGGCCGGGCGACGCGGCCGGTCGCCGCGGTGGCGCATCATGCAGATAGGAAGAGCACACG
>JBFYQX010000112.1:0-8460 GCA_041302525.1 Candidatus Bipolaricaulota bacterium
TTGTCGGCGAGGGCGAGGTGAACGCAGTCGCCGTCGTCGTGGAGCGCGGCAAGGCCATGCGGGTCGACGACCTCGCCGGTCGCGTTCGCGTGCTGGGGCACGTTCTGGAAGAGCTCGAGCAGGATGCGAAGGAAGCGGCGGCGCGGGGACTCGTCCATCGGGAAGCGGTCGGCGAGGCGCTCGTCGAACGCGTCGACGAGACGCGTCACGTCGTCTTCGCGCTCGATGGCGGCGAGGGGATGGACGCCGGCGAGCGCGCGCGCTGGGGCGGCGAGGCGAGCGGGCGCGGAGGGCAGGCCGCGGCGGAGGTCGGCGAAGAAGCCGGCGGACGTCATCCAGCTGTAGACGGGCCCGGCCGTGGGCCAGGCAACCGAGACGGGGCGCCCTGTCTCGCGGGCTTGGCGCACGAGGAGGTCCAGGACGAGGAGGGCGTAGACGTCGACGGACGACACGCTGCGCAGGTCGATCGTGCGCTCGCCCGAGGCGACGGCGGCAATGACTTCCTCGATGGTCTCGCTCGTCAAGCGCACGGCGCCTCCCTTGCCGCGAGTTTCCCTGCAACGTCGGCGTGCGGCAACCGCGGAATGCCGAAGGACCACAGCGAACCGCAGAGGGCGCAGAGAGGAGGGAGAGGAGAAGCTCCGAGGATGACGAACGGCAACCGCAGAGCGCCGAAGGACCAGAGAGAACCGCGGAAAGCGGAGAGTTGTACGGCGGGCGGTGCGATGCGGCCGAGATTTCCTCTGCGGCGCTCCGCGTCCTCTGCGGTGGAAGTCGTTCGGTTCTGTCCTCTGCGGTTCCGACTTCCCGGACCGCTACACGTCGAACTCGGCGAGGACGGGCGCGTGGTCGGACGTGCCCTCGAGTCGCCGCGGCGCGAGGTCGATCCAGGCGGCCGTCGACCGGCGCGCGAGCGCCGGGGTCGCCCAGATGTGGTCGACGCGCCAACCGGCCCCGCTGTCGATGCCGCCGCGCGCGCGGTAGTCGAAAAACGAGTACTGGTTGGGCTCGGTGACGTGTCGCCGGAACACGTCCTCGAACCCCCAGCCGCGCACGCGATCGAGCGCCTCGCGGACGGCGGCGTGGAAGCACACGTGGTTCGCCAGGCGCTTGGGATCGTGAACGTCGATGTCGGTCGGTGCGACGTTGAAGTCGCCGACCCAGAGGATCCGGTCCTTGGGCGTCGCGGTGCGCGCGAACAGCCGGCTGAGGCGGGCGATCCACTCGAGCTTGTACGCGTACATCGGGTCGTCGAGCGCGCGGCCCTGCGGAATGTAGGTGTTGACGAGGCGCACGCCGCGCACGGTGACCGCGACGAGCCGCGCCTCGTCCGGCGGGCCGCCGTCGTCGAGCCCAAACGCGATCTCGGTGGGCTGTGTCTTGGACAGGACGGCGACGCCGTTGTAGCTCTTCTGGCCGCGAAAGACGACCTGGTACCCGAGGTCGCGAAACGGGGCGGCGGGGAAGTCGGGGTCCTGAACCTTCGTCTCCTGAAGCGCGATGACGTCAGGACGCACCGCCTCGAGCCACGGGACGAGAATCGACAGCCGCGCGCGCACGGAGTTGACGTTGTACGTCGCGACGCGCAGGGTCATGGCCGCTCGGTGCCGGGCAGGATGCCGCTCGCGGTCGTGACCTCGAGGCCCTCGTGGCGCAGGCGGTCGAGGTACGGGTTGATGCCCACCGAATCGCTGGCGATGTGGCCGGTGACGACGAGCGACTTGGTGGCGCCGAACTCGGTCGCCAAGCGACGCGCCTCGTCGGGTCGGCAATGGATGTACACCACGGTGTCGATGCCGTGCTCGAAGTACGCCTTGGCGACCGCGTACCCGCCGTTCGTGCCGGCGCCGTGCGAGACGACCGCGCGGCCGAGGCGGTGCGTCGGGCGCCCGACCGGGACCTCGATCGCAGTCGGCGCGGCGCGGAACTCGGCGAAGGCCTCGGTGAAGCGTGCCACGAGCGCGCTCACGGGCGCGTCGGGCGAGACGGTCGACGCGACGTCGGCCAGCCGACGTCGGCCCACCTCGTCGAGGGGCGTGTGGATGTTGAGATACGGCATGTCGAGAAGCCGCGCGATCGAGGGGTCGTGGTCGATGTTCGCCATGGCGTCGAGAACGCGCCGCGCCTCGGCCGTGTCGGCGATCGCGGCCCGCGCGACGGCCTCGGGCACGCCGGCGGCGACCATCTGATCGACGTGCCGCCACAGAACCTTGTGGAATGACAGGGTGCCGAGCCCGACGGGATGATGGGTCAGCACGGCGTCGTGGCCGAGCTGGCGCGCGACGAGGAGCTCGGGTGCGCGCAGGTCGATGCCGGCGAGCAGTCGCCGCACGCGCGCCCCGGGGTGATGGACGGCGCTGTCGCCCGGGACGTCGTCGAGGCCGGCCATCTCCAGCGCGATCTGCATCAGACGCTCGGTGTTCACGAAGATCCCTTCCGGCCGTTGGGGCCGGTGCGCGGCAGGAGGGTGAACTCGTTCAGGTGTGAACCGCCGATGAACTCGCGCAGGATCGAGTTGCCCGGCACCGTATCCGCGCGGCACGAGTCGAACCAGCGCAGTAACGCGAGCAGACGCTCCGCCTCGATCCGCGCGGCCTGGTCCCTCACGGGGAGGAGCAGCGGCTCGACGAGCGGCTTCAGCACGGCGAGCTCGTAGCCGAGGGCGGAGTTGAACATGATGTCCGCCCCCTCCTGGTACGGGAAGATGTTGTCTTTCTCGCCGCGGCGGACGTTTTCCCACAGCGATAGGGTCTCGGTCGCGTCGTAGCCGCGGAACGTCGCGTCGCGGACGATGCGGCGGATGAGTCGCGTGTCGGTGGTCGACACTCGATTGTGGATGTCGAGGTTGAGCTGCGTCAGGGCCGACACGAAGACGCGAAACACGCGCGACCCGTCGGGGCACAGTGACGGGTTCAGGCCGTGGATGCCCTCGACGAGCAGGATCTGCTCCTGGTCGAGCTGGATGGCCGGCCCGGTTTGGCGCGACCCGGTCGCGAAGTCGTAACGGGGCAGGTCCACGCGCTCGCCGGCCATGATCCGCGCGAGGTCCTCGCGGAACCGGTCGGCGTCGAGCGCGGCGAACGCGTCGTAGTCAGGGTTCTCGCCTAGGCGTTCGCGCAGCTCGGCGCGCGGCAGGAAGTAGTCGTCCATCGCCAGCGGGTACGGGTGAACGCCGTTCGCCAGGAGCTGGACGGCGAGGCGCTTGGAGAACGTCGTCTTGCCCGACGCGGACGGGCCGGCGATGAACACGAGCCGGGTGCCGTCGGCGCGCCGCTGCGCGATCGAGGCGGCGATCTCGGCGATGCGCTTCTCGTGCAGGGCCTCGAACACCAGGATCACCTGGTCGATGTGCCCGTCGCGGATGGCGTCGTTCAGCGACCCGACGTCGCGCATGCCGAGGAGCGACAGCCAGCGGCCGTACTCGTCGAAGACCTCGCGCAGGGCCGTGAAGCGCTGCGGCGGGGAGAGGCGCTGGGGCGACTCGCGCCGCGGGAAGCGGAGGATGAACCCCTTCGGGAACGGTTCGAGGGCGAACGTCTTGAGCACGCCCGTGGACGGCACCATGTAGCCGTAGAAGTAGTCGGTTACGCCGTGCAGAACGTAGACGTGCAGGTGGTCGCCCTCCCGCTCCAACAGCTGCCGCGCCTTGGGCTCCTCGCCGCGCGCGGCGAACAGGCGCCGCACCTCGTCGGGACTGACGCGTTGGCGGAGGATCGCGTGGTCCTCGCGCACGAGTTGGGCCATGCGCGCCTTGATGCGCGCCAGCTCCTCGGACGTGAACGGCTCGCGGCCCTCGATGTGGCAGAAGTAGCCGCCGTGCGGGACGGCGTAGTCAATGTGCACCGGCACGGACGGAAACAGCTCGGCGACGACGGCGACGAGCAGGAGCGACAGGCTGCGGCTGTAGATGCGCATCCCGTCGGAGTCCGAGAGACGGAGGGGGGAGACGCTCGCGTCGCGCGACAGCGGGAACGCCAGCTCGCGCAACTCGCCGTCCACGGTCGCGGCAACCGGCGCATTGTCCTCTTCGCGATACGCGACGCGGAAGACGTCGGCAATTGTCGTGCCGAGCGGCGCGCCGAAGATGCGCCCGTCCGGCAGGGTCGCCTGGACGTCGCTGCGGGGGCTTGTCTCTCGAATCTCGTGGACCTCGGGCATGGGATCTGGCCTCCCCGGCGGCTCCGCCGGCGCGAGGGAACTCAGGACGTGGTGCGGGTCTCGGACAAGAGCGGGAACGTGGCGTCGCGCACCTTGCGGATCGTGTCCTCGAGCGCGGCGAGGACGCGGTCGGCCGTCGGCGGCACCTCGCGCGGGCCGCGCAGTTGCGACAGGTTGACGCCGTAGGTCGCGGCCTGGGTCAGGAACAGGCTCGGGATTTCGTCGAGCAGTTTCTCGTCCAACATGGTTGCCCAGGCGAGGGTCCAGGCGCGAATGACGTTGCCGACGTCGTACCCGCCGCCGCCGAGCGCGAGCCACGGCACGCCGAGGGCGCGGAACCGCTCGACGGCACGCTCGAAGCCGTGCAGGCTCATGCGCAGGTTGGCGAGGAGGTCGCCGATCAAGGCATCGGTCCCAAGCTGCGTGACCAGCGCGTCCGGCCGGAACAGCGCGATGGCCGGGAGAATGAGCTCATCGAACGCCAGATCGTAGGCGCGGTCGCCGGCGCCCGGGAGGAGGGGCACGTTCAGCGAGAACCCCTTCCCGTCGTCGACGCCGATCTCCTCCTCGAACCCCGTGCCGGGGAAGATCGTGTACCCGGTCTGGTGGATCGAGATCGTGAGGACGTCGCGCGAGCGGTAGAACGCGTGCTGCACGCCGTCGCCGTGATGGGCGTCGATGTCGACGTACACGACGCGGCGCCCCGCCTGTCGGAGCCGCTCGATCGCGAGCACGCCGTCGTTCACGTGGCAGAACCCCGAGGCGCGCGTGGGCATCGCGTGGTGCAGGCCGCCGGCTGGATTGAACGCGCGCGGCGCGCCGGCCAACAGCGCCTCGGCTCCGTCGATCGAGCCGCCGGCCACGCGCATCGCCCACTCAAAGACGTCGGGAAAGACCGGGTTGTCGGTCGTGCCGAGCCCGTGGGCGAACTGGTTGGGAACCCACATCCCCGTGCTGGCGAGGCGCAGCGCCTCGAGGTAGCCCTGGGAGTGGAACCACATCGCCTCCGCCTCGGTCGCCTCGCGCAACGGGACGATGGCGACGTCTTGGCGTTCGAGCAGCTTGTAGTGCGCGCAGAGGTCGTAGAAGAGCCCCAGCCGATACACCTTGAACGGGTGCGCATCCCCGAAGTCAAACCGCATGAGGTGGCGTGGGTCGACGAGCGTCGTCTTCATTCTCGCGGGCATGATACCCGCGGCCTGCGCGCCGTTCCAGACCGCTACAGCGGCCAGATTTCGTAGACGTCGTCCGGCGTGAGGTCCCACGGATCGCAGCCCAGCCAGATCTCGCCCCCGTCGCCGGCGGTCTCGGCGACCGCGTACAGGACGCTGCCGAGGATCAGGCCTTCGCGCGGGCAGGCGAGGCGCGAGGCCCACGCCGCCGTCACCGGGACGAGCGCCAAAACGTGGTCCGGCAGACGGTCGGCGTCGGTGTCGACGAACGCCAGGCTCACGGCGATGCCGCGCGCGCGGAGGAGGCTGGCGAAGAGGATCGCCGAGTCTTCGCAGTCGCCCTCCCCAGCGACAAGGGTCTCGAGCGGATACCACGGCCACTCCTGCTTGGACGGGTCGCGGCGATAACGAATGGCCTGCTGGACGAACGCCAGGGCGTCGTCGACGAACGCTTCGACGTTCTGCGTGTGGGCCCACAAGACCTGGGCGTAGTCCTCGAGCGTCGGGTCGTCGAGAGGGTCGAGCACATAGTCGGCGTAGGCGTGGGTCTCGCCGAGCCCCGTGCGGATGCGGCCCTTGTACATCTGGTAGAGGTCCAGGGGGATGAGGAACGTGCACGAACGCGCGGCGCCGCGCGTGGTCCAGGCGAACTGGCGCGGCAGGTACCCCTCGGGGACGGCCTGCGCCGAGACGGTGCGGGTCGCGACGCCCTCTCCGCCGCGGCCGTCGGTCACGCGCAGGAGGATCGTGTGGGTTCCAGCAGAGAACGTTCGGTCGAGGACCGAGCCGGCGGCCGTCGCCTCGTCGTCGAACGTCCACGAGAACGTGAGCGGGTCCTTGTCTGGGTCGCGTGAGGCGCGGGCGTCGAGGCGCACGGCGAGCGGCGCGTAGCCCGACTCGGGCGTGGCCGTGAACGCCGCGACGGGCGCGCGGTTCTCCCACGGGCCAAAGCAGCCGGCGAGCGCGGCGACGAGCCCCCCGAGAAGGAGGCACAAGACAATCTGCAACAGGCGTTGCGCCCTCATCGCGGCGATTGTACGGTCGGCTCCCCGGCGGCACAACGCGGCAGGGTATCGCGCGGTCGGTATACTGCGTCCGGCGCACGATGTGAAGGAGGAAGCCATGCGGCACGGCGTGGGCGTTCTCGCCTTGGTGCTGGTCCTGGTCTCGTGGAACGCCGCTGCGGCCCAGAGATCGGAGTTTCTCTATCTCGACGAGGTCCGGGCGGGCATGACGGGGATCGGCAAGACGATTGTGGCCGGCGACAAGATCAGCGAGTTCTCGGTCGAGGTGCTCGGCGTGATCGACGAGCCGGGGACGCTGTCGGACTTCCTTGTCGTGCGGGTCAGCGGCGAGGCGATCGGCCGTTCGGGAGGCATCGCCCAGGGGATGAGCGGCAGCCCGATCTACATCGACGGGAAACTGGTCGGCGCGCTGAGCCGCGCGGCGAGTTGGTCGAAGGAGATCGTGCCGATTGGCCTCGTGACGCCCATCGAGCCGATGCTCGAGGTCCTCGACGCCGCGAAGACCGCGGCCGCGCCGGACCCGCAGTCCGTGCTCGCTGGCGTGCGCGTTGTCGAGTGCGCGTCCGCGCCCGACGCGGCGATGATGGCCGCGGCGCCAGACACGGTGTTCGCCTATCCCGTCTCGTCGCCGCTCGTGGTCGCCGGGCTCTCCGAACGTGCGCGCACGGTCCTGATGAGCGGCGCGGGCGCCGCGGCGCGGCCGCGTGGCCTGCTGGTCGACGTGCTGCCGCCGCACGCTCTCGGCCCGCACCTGGACGGCCTCTCGGCGTTCGCCCTCTCCGTCCTGCCGGCGTCCGCCGGGTCCACGGGCGGCGCGTGGGTCGCCGAAGGGCCGGCGCCTGTGCCGGGCGGCGCGCTCGGCGTCGCGCTGGCCACGGGCGACATCACGATCGGCGCCTTGGGCACGGTCACCTACGTGGACGGCGACGGAGTCATCGGGTTCGGGCACCCGTTCCTGCTGAACGGCGCGTCCTCGTTCCCGCTCACGACCGTGTCGATCCTCGACACGATCAAGGCCCTCGACGCGTCGTTCAAGCTCGGGACGATCGGGGCGCCGATTGGCGTGATTCGCGAGGACCGCACGGCGGCGATCGGGGGCACGCTCGGCGGGACAGCGGCGACGGTCGGCGTGGAGTTTCTCGTCGAGGACCTCCAAGAGGGCGGGCGGCGGACGCTCTCGACGCGTCTCGTCGATGAGCCGCGCCTGTTGCCAGAACTTCTGTTGGCGTCAGGACTCGAAGCCATCGACTCGGTCCTCGACCGCATTGGGCCGGGCACGGTCGAAGTCACGTACCGCATCGCCGGGGACGGGATGCCGTCGACGCTCGAACGCCGGGACGTGTTCCTCAGCACCCAGGACGTCGCCGTCTACCCGGTGTGGCAGCTGGCCGACATCGTGGCGTACCTCGAGTACAACGAATTCGCGGACCCGGAGCTCACCGACGTCTCCGCATCGATGCGCGTGACGCGCGACCTGCGGGCGGTCCGCATCGAGGACCTGACCCTCGATCAACTCGTGTACGAGCCGGGCGACGAGATCGTCTTCACGCTCGTCCTCCAGACCTACCAGGCGGAGAGGATTGTGCGCCGCGGGACGCTGTGGATTCCCGACGACCTGTTGGCCGACGAGATCGTGGTGCGCGCGTACGGCGGGCCGCGGCCGCTCGAACGCGGCGAGAAGGCGCAGACGTTCGAGAGTCTCGCGGACGTGATCGAGCTAATCGAGTCCCTGCCGTCGTACGAGCAGGTGACGGTCGAGCTGTTCGCCGTAGACGCGTACCGATCCGGCGGCGGCGAGGCGCTCTACGGCGTGGGCGAGATCACGGACGAGTTCCCCGGCCACGTGGTCTACGACGAGCGCGAGGCGCGGGCGATCCTGTTCCCGGCGATGGGCGACGCGCCGTAGGAGCTGCGGTGTTCACGATCGGCGAGGTTGCGCGCCTTGCGGCCGGCGAGGTACTCGGCGACGCCGCCCTCCGGCCCACCGGCTGCGCGGCCGATTCGCGGCGCGTCGCGCCCGGCGACCTCTTTTTTGCGCTGCCGGGCGCGCGTGTCGACGGGCACACGTTCCTCGACGACGCCTTCGCTCGCGGCGCCTGCGCGGC
>JBFYQX010000020.1:0-4721 GCA_041302525.1 Candidatus Bipolaricaulota bacterium
CGCCGACCTAGTCTCCAAGGCGTCTAGCGAGAGCTAGACATCTCGCACCCCCGATACCAGCCCTCCGGGAGAGGGACTCAAGTCCCTCTCCCTTGGCCTTTCTAGGGGCCTTGGCGCGACCGCGCCTTCCCCCAGCCTCCCGGTTCGGCGAAGATCGTCCCGAGGAGCACCATGCTGACGAAAGGCGAGAAGCGTGCGGTTGTGGCGCTTCAAGACAAGCGAGTTCGCGACGAGCGTGGCCTCTACGTCGTGGAGGGCGACAGGCTCGTCCGCGAAGCGCTGGTCTGCGGCTGTGCGATCGAGTCCGTCTACGCCGACGCCGACTGGCTGGCCACGGCCGCTCCGGACCTTCCTGCCGAACGCGTCCACGAGGTGAGTGCGGACGCGCTGCGACAGCTCAGCGCGCAGAAGACGCCGCAACGCGCGTTGGCCGTCGTCCGGCGTGCCGAGGCGGCCTGGGACTGGGCGACGGCGGCCTCGGACCCCGTGCTCGTGCTCGAGGCGGTCCAAGACCCGGGCAACCTCGGGAGCGCCCTCCGTGTGGCGGCGTGGTTCGGCGTGGGGGATGTCGTCGTGTCGCCCCAGGGCGCCGATCCGTACGGCCCGAAGGCCGTCCAGGGGAGCATGGGCGCGCTGTTTCACGTCCGCGTGCACGTGCGCGATCTCGCGCCGTGGGTGCGCGACGCGCAGGCCCGCTCCCTGCCCATTCGTGCGACCGCGCTCGACGGGACGAGTCTCTACGACGCGCCACTGGAGGCGCGCGGCCTGATCCTGCTCGGCAATGAGTCCAGCGGCCTGTCGGACGATCTCCTGAACCTTGCGTCGCAGCGCATCGCTATCCCTTCGTGGAACCCTCGCGGCCCCGGGCGTGAGTCGTTGAACGTCGCCGCGGCCGCGGCCGTCGTCTGCGCCGAGATGCGCCGGCGTTGTCGCGCGCCGGGAGGGAGACAGGTGGGCGCGTGCGCTGGATCGCTCGGGGTACAATGGCCGGCGAGATAGGGGGTCTCTGATGGTTCGAGTCCGCTTCGCACCGAGTCCGACCGGGTACCTTCACGTCGGCGGCGCTCGCACGGCCCTGTTCAACTGGCTCTTCGCCCGGCACACGGAGGGGACGTTCGTTCTGCGTATCGAGGACACGGATCGAGAGCGCTCGACCGACGAGGCCATCGAGCAGATCGTCGCATCGCTGCGTTGGCTGGGCCTGGACTGGGACGAGTACTACCGCCAGACCGAACGCCACGAACGGCATCTCGAGGCCGCCGAGTCGTTGCGCCGCGCCGGCGCGGTCTACGAGAAGGACGGCGCCTGGTGGTTCCGCGTGCCCGAGGTCGGGGCGACGATCGTTCACGACGAGTTGGTCGGCGACGTCCGCTTCGACGGCGAGCAGCTGAAGGACTTCGTCATCCGGCGCTCGGACGGCACCTTCGTCTACAACTTCGTCGTCGTCATCGACGACCTCGACATGGGGATCACCCACGTCATCCGCGGCGACGAGCACCTGAACAACACGCCGAAGCAGATGAAGATCTACGAGGCGATGGAGCGGCCGCAGCCGCTGTTCTACCACCTGCCGATGATCCTCGGGGCCGATCGCGGCAAGCTGTCCAAGCGTCACGGGGCGACCTCGGTGCTCGAGTACCGGGAGCGCGGCATCTTGCCGGACGCACTCGTCAACTTCCTGGTGCGACTGGGCTGGGCGCACGGCGATGAAGAGGTGTTCTCGCGCGGCGACCTCGTCCGGCTGTTCGCTCTCGAGGGCCTGAACAAGTCGGCCGCCGTCTTCGAAGACGCGAAGCTCCTGTGGCTCAACCAGCAGCACATGAAGCGGGCCGACCTCGGCCGTCTGGCGGAGTGCGCGGCGCCGTTCGTCGAGGCGCGCGGGCGCGTGAGCGCGGCGATGTGGGCGGCGGCGGACCGCGACGGCCTGCTCGTCGGGACCAACCTGCTGCGCGACCGCGCCAAGACGCTCTACGAACTGGCCGCGACCCTCGAGATCCTCTTTCCCGTTCCCGTCGAGCGCGAGGCTGAGCTCGTCCTCACGCCGGCGCAGGCGAGCCTCTTGGAGAGCCTGGCCGACGCGATGGCCCCGCTGGGGCGTGCGACGCCGGCCGCCGTCGAGGGCGCGGTGCGGGCGGCGCTCGATCGTGCCGGCGCGGCCCTGAAGGACATCGCGCTGCCGTGCCGGCTGGCAGCGACCGGGCGCAAGGTGGGTCCCGGGCTGTTCGACATCCTGGCCGCGATCGGCCCGGCGTTGGTTGCCGAACGGCTGCGCGCGGCGGCGAGGGAGGCGGCGTCGTGAGGCGGCGCCGCGGCTCGAGGCGCAACCGCGCCGCGCTCGCGGCCGGACTCGCCCTGCTTCTCGCGTCGTGCGCCGGGTTGGCGACCCGGGCCGAAGAGGCCATCCTCACCCTGGCCGTGGACCCGGCGGTCCTCGAGGTCGCGCCGGGGGGCAAGGTCGAGGCGCGCGTCGTCGTGCGCAACAGCTCCCCGTACGCGGCCGACGACGTCGAGTTCCTGTTTGCCGGTCCGGGCGCGCTGGCGCTCGACCGAGCCCCGGACTCGGTCAAGGTCGTCGACGCCTTCGGCACGACGTCTGTGCGCTTCGCGCTGCGGGCGGCGGATGGCGCGGCCGACGGCGAGATCACGGCGCGCTTTGAGGTGATCTACACCTACTGCATCGGCGATCTCTGCTTCCAGATCCTGGAGGACGTGCCGCTCACGGTGCGCGTCGGGGCTCTTGTCCCGTCGTCGGTGGCGGCGGGGGCGGACGTGGAGGGGCCGCCGGCGGAACCGTCGGCGTCCGTCTGGCCGTGGGCCGTGTTTGCCGCGGCCGCGCTGTTGTCGCTTGCTGCCGCCATCGTGCGGACTGACGGGCGGGCGCGCGTCGCGCTGTCGTCGGCGCTCGGCGTTGCGGCGCTCGCCGCGCTCGGGCTTGGCGTGTGGCTCGGCCAGCACACGCAGGCTCAGGCCGTGGGCGCGGTCCTCTGCACTTCGTGCGTCGGGATCGAAGTGGCGGAGACCGGAACGCCGCGCCTCTCCAGCGCCCAGGCGGCGACCGTGGACCGGCTGGACCGGCCCATCGACCTCCTGGTGTTCTACGCCCCGTGGTGTCGTTCCTGCCCGTACGCCGAGGCCATGGTCGAGCTCATCGCGTCGCGGAACCCACTGGTGAGCTACCGGTTCGTGAATGCCGACGTCGAGCGGGATCTGGCGATCGCACACGGCGTCACACGTGGCGGGCGCACCGTGGTTCCGGCTGTCGTCCGGCTCGACACCGGCGAGGTCGTGTTCGGCGCCGAGGACCTGGCGCGCCGTCTGCTCGGGCTGCTGACGGGGGAGGAGCCATGAACCTCACGCGCGGTCGTCGCCTGTCGCAGGCCGCCGGGATCGTGTTTGGGCTGTTCGGCGTCACGGGGATCGGCATGACGCACATCCTCTTCCCCGGCCTGCACTGCTACGCCTGCCCGTGGGCGATCACCGTCTGCCCGATTGGGCTCGTCCAGAACCTTGTCATCTATGGCACGGTGCCCTTCTTCTGGATTGGCGCGATGATCGCCTACGGCCTGCTGGCGGCGCGGGGCTTCTGTGGATGGTTCTGCCCGTTCGGCACGGTGAATGACCTCTTGGCTTTCCGCAAGGTGCGGATCCGCGAGCGCCTCTCGTACACGAAGTTTGTCGTGCTGCTGGCGACCCTCGTTGGGGCGTGGGCGCTCACGGACACGATCTTCTGCAAGCTGTGTCCGGCGGCCTCGTTGGAGGCTTCGCTGCCGTACCTGTTCCTCGGGGTGGCCAAGGTCAACACCCCGTTCCTCCTCCACATGGCGACCCTGGGGATCGCGCTCGTCGGCATGGTGCTCGTCGCGCGCTTCTGGTGCCGCTACCTGTGCCCGATGGGCGCCGTGCTGGCCCTGTTCAACCGCGTCAGCCTCTTGCACCTCGAGTGGGACCAGGCGTCGTGCACGGCCTGCCAGGCGTGCGCGAAGGCTTGTCCGATGGGGCTCGACCCTCGGCTGGAGCACGACGGCCACAACTGCATCAAGTGTGGCGCGTGCACGGTCCCGTGCGCCCCGAACTCGCTCAACCTGCGGCTGGGGCGCCGGAGGACGCGGTGATCGACTACCTCCTGCTGGGCGTGCTGCAGGGGCTAACGGAGTTCCTCCCGGTGTCAAGCTCGGGGCACCTCGTGCTCGCCCAGCGGCTTCTGGGGATGGCCGCGCCGGGGCTCGTGGTCGAAGCCTGCCTCCACCTCGGAACGCTCGTGGCCGTGCTGGTCGCCTTCCGCGCGGACCTCGCCAAGCTCCTGCGGGCCGTGACGCCGCGGGGCAGTCTCGAACAGCGCAAAGAGATCGGGTACCTGCTCTTGGGCACGGCGCCGGTCGTCGCGGTGGGGTTGCTCATCCGCGGCGCGGCTGCCGCGTGGTTCGACTCGCTGTGGGTCCTCGCGGCCGGCTGGGCGGCCACCTCAGTCCTGCTGATCGTTGCCTCGCGCCGCGTGCGCGCCGCGCGCGCCGCGTCGCCAAGCGCTGTGGGCGCGCTGGTCATCGGCGTGGCGCAAGCCGCAGCCCTCGTGCCCGGGGTCTCGCGGAGCGGCTTCTCGATCGGCGCTGGGATCTTGACCGGGCTCCGTCCGGACCGCGCCGCCCGCTTCTCGTTTCTCCTCGCGATGCCCGCGGTGGCCGGCGCAGGCGGCCTCGCGCTCTGGGACGGATTGACGACGGCCG
>JBFYQX010000061.1:0-15842 GCA_041302525.1 Candidatus Bipolaricaulota bacterium
TGGATGGCACCACGCCGCCTCCCATCCAGAAAGGCAAGTACACGCTCCGCGTCGAGACGATGGCCTTTGAGCCGGGGACGACCGTCGGCGTGCGCCTCATCGTCTACGGGCAGGTGCACGGGCTCGCCGGCACCGATCACCTGCGCCGCGACCTTTTGGTCGGCCTGCTTTGGGGCACGCCGATCGCGCTCATGTTCGGCCTGGTCGCCGCGTGCGGCACGTCGGTGCTGAGCTTCATCATTGCCGCGATCGCGGCGTACAAGGGCCGGTGGGTCAACGCGGCGATCCAGCGCGTGACCGAAGTCAACCTGATGCTGCCGACCCTGCCGATTCTGATCATGATCGCCACCTTCTACTCGGCGTCGATCATGTCGGTCCTCGGCATCATCATCGCGCTGGGGATCTTCGGGGCGCAGATCCTGACCAACCGCGCGATGTTCCTCCAGGTGAAGAATGCGCCGTACATCGAGGCGGCGCGCGCGTATGGGGCGAGCGACCGGCGCATCATCTTCCGCTACCTGATTCCGCGCGTCGCGCCGACCTTGATTCCGGGGTTCGTCACGCTGGTTCCGGCGCTTGTGTTCACCGAGGCGTCGCTCGCCGTGCTCGGGCTGGGCGACCCATCGCTTCCGACGTGGGGCAAGATGCTGAACGATGCGTACGCGAATGGCGCCCTGTACCAGGGGCAGTACTACTGGGTTGTCGAACCGGCCGTGATGCTCATCATCACCGGGCTCGCGTTCTCGATGCTCGGCTACGCGCTCGACCGAATCCTCAATCCGCGATTGAGAGGGCAATAGCATGGCTGACAGGCTCTTGCAGGTGCGGGACCTACGCTTGTACTTTCGGACGACCCGCGGCGTGGTCCAGGCCGTGGACGGCGTGGACCTCGACATGGATTCCAACGAGGCCGTCGCGGTCATCGGGGAGTCCGGATGCGGCAAGACGTCGTTCATACGCGGGCTGCTCCGCCTGCTTCCGCGCAACGTGCACACGTTCACGGGCCGCGTCATCCTCCGCGGCACGGACATCATGGCCCTTTCCGAGGAGCGGTTCCGCTCTGAGGTCCGCTGGATCAGGATGTCGATGGTCGCGCAGGCGGCCATGAACGCGCTGAACCCGGTCCTGCGCGTGGGCGAACAGGTGGCGGAGCCGCTGGTCGTGCATCAGGGGCTGAGCAAGAAGGCGGCGCTTCGCCAAGCCGGCGAGGTGTTCAAGCTGGTCGGCGTGTCGACCGACTTCTTGTCGCGCTACGCGTTCGAGCTCTCGGGCGGGATGCGCCAGCGGGCGATCCTGGCCATGGCGCTCATCACCAAGCCGGATCTGGTCGTGCTCGACGAGCCGACGTCGGCGCTCGACATGCTGACCCAGGCGAACATCATGAACGTGCTGAAGGGCATCAAGAGAGACCTTCAGCAGAGCTTCATCTTCATCACGCACGACGTCTCGACGACCAGCGAGCTGTCTGACCGCGGCGTGGTCATGTACGCGGGTCACATCGTCGAGATCTCGAGCGCGGCGCAGTTCTACCTCGACCCGTTCCACCCGTACTCGCGCAAGCTGATGGCCAGCGTGCCGTCGCTTGAAGTCAAGAAGGAACTCGAGTTCATCCGCGGCCAGCCGCCGAGCCTGCTCAACCCGCCGACCGGTTGCCGGTTTGCGGAGCGATGCCACCTGCGGATGGACGTGTGCGCGCAGGAGCCGCCCATGTTCGCGTTTGAAGACGGCCGGCAGGTCAAGTGCTGGCTGTACGAGCACGCGAGCAAGGGCGCCGTCGGCGCCGCCCAGGCGGTGACGGCGGTGCCCGGCGGCTCCGAACGGACGGTGATGCCACTCCGCGTGGACGCGCCCGTCGCAGCGCGCAGCGCCGGCGGGTACGGGGCGCCGGCGCCGCAGCACACGGCGAGTGGACCGGCTACTTCCTCGAGCGGACCGGCGGCGATGTCGCTCACCCCGGGCGAGGAACGGACGACGGCGACGGCCCGCAACCAGGCCGCCAAGCCGTCCGTCCCGAGCGCCGCTCCCGCGGCGCCGCGCGCCACGGCGACGGCCAGCAAGGACAAGCCCATGGCAGACAACGTGCTCCTCTCGGTGAAAGACCTTCGGACGTGGTTTGAGCTGCGCCGCATGGTGTTCGCGCGGGCCGGGTACGTGAAGGCCGTCGACGGCGTCACGTTCGACCTCAACCGCGGCGAGACCCTGGCCATCGTCGGCGAGAGCGGCTCGGGAAAGACGTCGCTCCTCCGGACCGTGCTCGGCCTGTACAAGGCGACCAGCGGCCAGATCCACTTCGACGGCATGGACCTGCGGGCGCTCAAGCCGCACGAGATGCGCACCTACCGCCAGGATCTCGGCTACGTCCAGCAAGACCCGTACGGGGCGCTGCCGCCGTTCCTGTCTCTCGGGAGCATCCTCGCCGAGCCGATGAAGGTGAACGGCATCAAGAACGCCAAGGAGCGCGCGGACCGCATCGAGCAGGTGCTCGAGGAGGTCAAGCTCACCCCGGTGAGCGACTTCCTGAGCAAGTTCCCGCACATGCTGAGCGGCGGGCAGCAGCAGCGCGCCGTCATCGCCCGGGCGATGATCCTGCGCCCGAAGATGATCGCCGCCGACGAGCCGGTGTCGATGCTCGACGCCTCCGTGCGCGTCGAGGTTCTGCGCCTGTTGCGGCAGATCCAGGCTGCGCACGACCTGGCGGTGATCTACATCACCCACGACCTGTCGACGGTCCGCCACTTCTCCGAGCGCATCTTCATCATGTACGCGGCGAAGACTGTGGAGAAGGCCCCGACGGAAGCGTTGATCGAGCGGCACCTGCACCCGTACTCCAAGGCGCTTCTCGCAGCGATCCCCAACCCGGATCCGGAGAACGCGAAGCGCATGCGCGTGGTCCCGGGCGGCGAGCCACCGAGCCTCGTCCATCCGCCGGCCGGTTGCCGATTCCATCCGCGTTGCCCGGAGAAGATCGCCGGCCTGTGCGATGCGCAGGAGCCGCCCGCCTTCATGCCGTACCCCGAGCATGAGGTCGAGTGCTGGTTGTTCCGCGAGGGAGACGAAAGGCGTGCGAACTAGCACCGTCCGGCTGCTCATCCTCTCCGGCGTGATGCTCGTCTTCGGCGCGGTGGCGCCGTTCGCGATGATCATGCAATGGGTCCCGTCCACGCTGTGGCTGAACGGCCTCTCGGCGCTCGCGACGATCTTCGGCATGATCTTCGGGGTGTACGGCGTCTTCGAGTACGTCCATCGCGGCCGGAGCCGACGCTAGAACCCGCTTCGGCCGCTCGCCCAGGAGGTCGGTCGGGGGTCCTGCGAGGTCTGTCGCTTGGCGACCTGCGGCGTTACGGGAGTGCGGTCGCATCCAGGACGAGCGGCCACGCCGACGTGATCCACCGCTCGCCGAACGCGCGTTGCCACCCGTCGAGCCCGCCGGCGAGGGCTCGCGTGTCGGGGCGCCCGGTGATCACCCATCGCGCCACGAGCGGGACGGAGAGCGAGCCATCCTGGTCGTAGACGACCACGGGAAGGTCGGCTGGAAGGAGCGCGATCCAGCCGGGCGCCGCGGCGACGGGGACGTTCACGGCGCCCGCGAGATGCCCCACGGCGTACGCGGCCGCGTCGCGCAGATCCACGACGAGCGCGAAGCGTTCGACGAGCGCTGCGGGCTCGACGAGCACCGTATCGCGCGCGAGGACGCTCCCCGTGACGAGGAGCGAGATCACGGGCAAGGCGGGGTCGTCGGTGGCGAGAGAGATCGTCTTCACCACCACGGCAGAGCCGCCGTACCCGTCGGTGTGGAACTGCACCCAGAGCTCCCCGCGCCCGCCGGGCGGGATGGGGTTCGTCGTCAGCTCCGCGGCCGTGCACCCGCACTCGGCGACGATGTCCAGGATGGAGAGCGGCGCGTCTCCTAGGTTGTAGAGGACAAACGCGTGGGCGACGAGGTCACCGTCCAGGGCGAGGCCGAAGTTGTGGCGAAGCTCCGGAACAGAGAGGCGCGGTCCCGCGGCGCAGGCAATCCCGACGAGCAGTGTAGCCGCCACAGCAACGAGTCCTCGACTGCGCATCTCCCCCTCCGTCGCCCGGCAGACGGGCGCTCGTCTACAGAGCGCCCTCGCTCGGGCGCTCGCCCAACGTGACCGCGACGACGACGGCCGGGGCATCGCCGCGGACTACGGTGAACTCGACTGTCGCGCCGGCGGCGAGCTGGCCGATCAGGACAGCCGCCTCGGGCACCGACGCGATGTCTGTCGCGCCAATGCGCGTGATGCGGTCGGCCGCCTTGAGGCCGGCGACGTCTGCGGGATGGCCGCGGTAGACCTGCGCGACGCGGACTCCGCCGGCCGTCCCATCTCCCTCGGCGAGCGAGATGCCCAGCCAGCCGCGCGGCGAGACGGCCGGCGCGGGGAGCGAAGCGGAGCTCGTCTGCACGCTGGGCTCCGTCGCGTCCGATACGGCTGGAGCCGCGGCGGCCGCGGCAGTGGACGGCGTCTGGGCCGGCGCCGGGCTCAGGACGGGCGTGGACGGCGTCTGGGGGGGCGCCGCGCTGACGACCGGGGCGACCACGTTCGACGGGGTCTGGACGGGAGCCGGAGCGGCAGGCGTTACGGACGGCGTCTGAGACGCGGCCGGGGCCACCGTCTCGGGCGGCGTCTGGGGCGCGGCGGGCGCCACCACAGCCGCGGACGGCGTTTGAGCCGGCGCAGTCTGCACGGGCGTTTGAGCCGGCGCGGTCTGCACGGGCGTCGGAGCCGGCGCGGTCTGCACGGGCGTCGGAGCGATCACGGGCGCGACCGAAGACGGGGTCTGACTCAGGGCCGGCGTGCTTGCTGACGGAGTCTGGGCCGGCGTGGGTTGCGTCGGGGCCGGCGTGACCGACGGCGTCTGCGACGTGCTGGCTGTGGGGGCCGGCGTCGCGGTCACAGGGGGGGTGACCGGCCTGTTGCTGAGAGGTGGCGTGACGCTTGGCGTCGCCGCGGTCGACGCCGCGGCGGGAGCGTCCTTCGCTGCCGCCCTGGCAGCATCTCGCTTCGCCTGTTCTGTGTGCTTCGTGGCTATGCAACCTGTCGCCGCAGCGAGCACGGCACAACACAAGACGCCAAGACACAGTCGCTTCATGATCTCCCGTCCCCTTTTGCCGCGAGCCGCGCATCGAGCGCGAGAACGCCACCGACTCAAGCGCGATGCCAGACCGGCTCACGCTCTAGCGATCAGTGTAGCGTGCCCGCCGTAATGTGCAACACCCCGGACCGCGCTTGGCGGCGCTGTCCGACTGCGGCGGGCACGTGAACTCCCGGGCTCCCGTGGGGTATCCTCTGGTCTCGCGACGAACCGCTCTATGCCCGGCCGGGACCTTGCCGCCATGGAGCCGGTTGGCGGGCGGGAGGGGGGAAAAGACATGGAGCACATCGAACGCGCGTTCATCGAAGAGGAGATGCAGCAGTCGTACATCAACTACGCGATGAGCGTCATTCGCGGCCGCGCCATCCCCGACGTTCGGGACGGGCTGAAGCCCGTGCAGCGCCGGATCCTGTTCGGCATGCACGAGCTGGGGGTCGAGCCGGGCAAACCCCACCGTAAGTCGGCTCGCGTCGTCGGCGAGGTGATGGGAAAGCTTCACCCGCACGGCGAGTCCGCGATCTACGACACCATGGTGAACATGGCCCAGGCGTTCTCCTACCGTTACCCGCTTGTCGATGGGCAGGGGAACTTCGGCTCGATCGACGGGGATCCCGCCGCCGCGACCCGCTACACCGAGGCCCGGCTGGCGCGTGTGGCGACGGAGTTCCTCGAGGAGTTGGGAGAGAAAACCGTCGACTGGGTGCCGAACTTCGATGAGTCGCTCGAGGAGCCGGTCGTCTTGCCGGCTCGCGTGCCGCACCTCTTGATGAATGGATCGTGGGGCATCTCCGTGGGCATGACGACGCAGATCCCGCCCCACCATCTCGGCGAGCTGATCGACGGGACGATCGCCCTGATGGACAACCCCTTCGCGTCGGCCAAGGATCTCATGCAGTACATCCCGGGCCCGGACTTCCCGACCGGCGGGACGATCAGCGGGCGCTCCGGCATCGAGGACATGTACCGCACGGGGATTGGCAAGTTCACGGTGCGGGGCAAGGCGACGATCGACGACGCGCAGATCATCATCCATGAGGTTCCGTTCCAGGTGCGGAAGTCCGCGATTGTCGAGGAGATCGCCAAGAAGGTACAGGGGGGCGAGATCGACGGCGTGTCCGACCTGCGGGACGAGTCGGATCGCGAGGGACTGCGAGTCGTCGTCGAACTCAAGCGTTCAGCGAACCCGAACGTCGTCCTGAACCAGCTCTACAAATTCACGTCGCTCGAGAAGTCGTTCTCGGCCATCTTCCTCGTCATCATCGACGGCAACCCGCGGACGCTCTCGCTCAAGGAGATCCTCACCTCGTTCATCGACTTCCGCCGCCAGGTCGTGCGTCGGCGCACGGAGCACCGATTGGACGTGGCGAAGAAGCGCGCCCACATCCTCGAGGGGTTCCGCATCGCGTTGCGCGACATCGATCACGTCATCGCAGTCATCCGCGGCTCGGCCGACGGCGCGGCAGCAGCACGCGCGTTGGAGACGCAGTTCGCTCTGTCGGAGGAGCAGGTCGACGCCATCCTCAAGATGCGGCTCGCGCAGCTGACCGCCTTGGAGGCGGGGAAGGTCGATGCAGAGCACGCCGAGAAGCTGGTGGCCATCTCGGCCTACGAACAGATCCTCGGCAGCGACGTCGCGCTGGACGAGACGGTCAAGCGGGAACTGCGGGAGATCGCGGACAAGTACCCCGACGCGCGGCGGACGACGATCGAGGACGGCATGGGCGGCGTCGATTCGGCCGGACTCATCCCCGACTACGACCTGATGGTCACAGTGACGCATCGCGGGTACGTCAACGCCCCGCGAGCCCACGAGTTCCGCAGCCAAGGCCGGGGAGGCAAGGGCGTCATCGGGCAGCGGACGAAGGACGACGACTACATCGAGGTCACGACACTCGTCAACGCGCGTGACGAGCTCCTCTTCTACAGCGACCGCCGCAAGGTCTACCGCACGCAGGGGCACCGCTTGCCGTCGCTCGGGCGCGACGCGTCGGGCAAGAACGTCCGCAGTTTCATCCCGCTCGAGCAGGACGAGTTCGTTCGCTCGATTCTTCCTGTGCGCAGCTTCACGCTCGTCGCCGACGACCTGTGCTTCATGGCCACGGCGAACGGCATCGTCAACAAGAACCGCCTCGCCGACTACGCGAACGTCCACGCGGGGGGGATCATCGCCCTGAACGCCGATGACGACGATCGGCTCGTCGACGTCGCCACCGGCGACGGCGACCTGATCCTGGCGACGCACGCGGGGCAGACGATCCGTTTCCGCGCCGACGAGGTGCGGCTGACCAAGCGACCGTCGCGCGGCGTGATCGGGGTACGGCTCGACGACGGCGACCACGTGATCGGCATGGCCTGCCTCGGCCGCGAGATCACGCTCGAGAAGAAGCTGCTCATGGTGGCGGAGCGCGGGTACGGGAAGCGCGTGAGCCTCGACGAGTTCCCGCAGCAGGGGCGTGGAGGCAAGGGCGTCCAGGGGATCAAGCTTGACCAGGACTCCGGCGCCCTCGTCTCGGTCCTCGTGGTATCAGACCAGGACGAGATCATCATCACGACGGAGCAGAAGGTCATTCGCATCTTGGCCGGCGACATCAACGTCTACCGTCGCTACGCGCGGGGCGTGCGGCTGATCCAACTCGAAGAAGACGACCGAATCGTCTCGGTCGTCAGGACGTGAGGTTCTCATGGTGAAGGCGAACGAGGAGACGATGGAGAGGCTCCTGCGCGGGACCGACTCCGTGGTCCCGGTCGAGGAGCTGGCGGCGAAGCTCGAGCGGTCGGCGGGCGAGAAGCGGCCGCTGCGCGTCAAGCTGGGCATCGATCCGTCCGCGCCGCACCTCACGTTCGGCCACTCGGTGCCGCTGCGCAAGATGCGGCAGTTCCAGGACCTCGGCCACACCGGCGTGCTCGTGGTCGGCGACTTCACGCGGCGCATCGGCGATCCCTCCGGCCGCGCCTCGACGCGTGCCCTGATGTCGCAGCAGGACATCGAGCGCAACATGGCGACGTACACCGAGCAGGCGTTCAAGATCCTCGATCCGGCGAAGACCGAGGTGCGTTACAACTCCGAGTGGCTCGGCGCGATGTCGTTTGCCGACGTCGTCTACCTTGCCGCCAAGTACACGGTCGCGCGGATGCTGGAGCGCGACGACTTCGCCAAGCGCTACGCCGAAGGCCGTTCGATCAGCGTGCTTGAGTTCCTCTATCCGCTGGCCCAGGCCTACGACTCGGTGGCGATCCGCGCCGACGTCGAGTTGGGCGGCGCCGACCAGCTGTTCAACCTCCTGGTCGGGCGGGACATCCAGCGGGAATACGGCCAGGATCCGCAGGTCGTGATGACCGTGCCGCTCCTCCTGGGAATCGACGGCGAGCGCGCGATGAGCCAGACGGTGGGAAACTACGTGGGGATCGGCGAGCCGCCGAACGTCATGTACGGCAAGATCCTATCCATTCCCGACCCGCTGATCGCGCCGTACTTCACGTTTCTGACCGACGTGCCGCTTGACGAGGTCGCCGACGAGATCGCTGCCGCGCCGCGCGATGCAAAGCGCCGGCTCGCTCGGACGCTGGTCAGCGCGTACCACGGCGGCGACGCAGCCGGCGCGGCGCAGGCCGAGTTCGACCGCATCCACGTCCACCACGAGCGTCCGAGTGAGGTGCGGCAGGTCGCCGTCGACCGCGCGCTCCTCAAGCCCGACGGGCGGATCTGGATCGTCGATCTCCTTCAGGCGTCTGGCCTCGTGGCGAGCCGCGCCGAAGCGCGGCGCTTGGTCCAGCAAGGCGGCGTGCGCGTGAACGACCAGCGTGTCGACTCCCCGGACGCCGACCTGGTGTTCGCGCCGCCGATGCTCGTGCAGGTGGGCAAGCGCTCGTTCGTCGAACTGGTGGCGTAGGAGCGGCGGCTCAGCCCCTTGCTGGCCTTGGGCATCGCATCGCGTGACCGCCGCGCCACGTGCTGTCGCTCGGCCGACGGGCGCCCAGGCTGCGGCGGGAGAGGGCGCGTCGGCTGGGCGAATGTCCCGCGGGCGGCGGCCGCGCGGGCGTGGGTTCGTGCGGTGGCGGGATAGGCTAGCTTGCGATGGGAAGGGATCGCTCATGCGCGAAGCCAAGCTCGTGCGGGAAATCGTCATCGAAGGCGTTGACCGGATCGGCGTCGTTGCCGACATCAGCCGGCTCCTCGGCGACATGGGGATCAACCTGTCCGCGGTCACGGCGACCGTCGCCGGGGAGTCCGTGTGCATCCGGCTGATCACGAGCTCCCAGTCCTACGCCCGTGACGCGCTGCGCGACGCGGGGTACTCGGTGCGTGAACGCGACGTCATCGCCATGGAGCTCCCGCACCACCCGGGCTTCCTCTGCCGGATCACCGAGGCGCTGGCGCGCCGCGAGGTCACGATTCAGGAGCTCTACGCGACCGTGCCCGAAGACGGCAACACGGGTCTGGTCGTGTTCAGCTGCTCGAACAACCTCCACGCGCTCCAGCTCTTGCGCGGCAAGTAACGCCCGGCGGCACGCCGCGCGCCGCGCCGCCAGGCGTCCTCCTGCCTACTCCGAGACCGGCAGCACCGTGAACGCGCGGCCGTCCGACCGCCCGAACACTTCGGGGAAGTAGAACTCGCGCGCCACCGCCGGCAGGACCTTGAACTCCCCAGGTTGGACGGCGCGCACCGTGTAGCGGTACGTGTACGTGCCCGCAGGCAGGTAGTCGGCGAACAGGACCACCTTCTCGTCGCGCAGCTCGCTGCGCGAGTACCAGCGCCACCACCACCAGGAGAACCACGACGTTCGCGACGCCTCGCGCGAGACGCTGGGTCCGGAGGCGCGAACGCTGGTGGTCGCGAGCGACGTGTCGACCGCCTCGCACCCCGCGGGAAGCGGATCCTCGAGAATGACGTAGTAGAGGTCGTTCGGCGCGATCACCGTGAGCCGCACCTCGTAGGTCCCGCCGACCGTGGCCTCGCCGACATCCGGGCAAGGTCCTTCGAGACTGCAGTCCACGGGTGCATACTGACGGCTCACGACGATGCCACGAGACAGGGCGTCCACCTCGTCGGCCGGGAGCTGGAGGCTCACGTGCGCCGTGTAGTACAGGACGCCGGGCCCCTCCTCGCGGAACACCGTGAGGCTGTGGCGATCGGCGCTCGCCAGGTCGTCGCCCGAGAAGCGGAGGGTCGAAGACTCTCGGAGCGTGGCCTCTGTGGCCTGAACGCTTAGGTGCTCGACCCCGTCCCACAAGACGCCGTACGCGTAGTCGGCGTCCAGCTCGCCCGAGGCCACCATCCAGTCCGTGAGCGAGACGAGAGCCCACGCGGTCTCCTGCGTCGTCTCCCAAATCCCGCCCTTGCGCGCGACCATCAGCCAGCGCACGACGTTCGGCAAGAGCGCGTTCTGCGGATCGAGCACCACGAACGCGTCGAGGATGATCGCCGTCGAGCGCGTGTCGGTGTTCATCGCCCACCAGTCGTAGCCCTCTTCCTCCCAGTGCATGCCGGTCGCACTCTGGATCGATGCGTTCACCAGGTCTGACAGCAGCGTGTCGATCTCGCCGCGCGGCCGCCCGAGGTGGTCGAGGGTCATCGCCAGGTATGCCTTCCCATAGTGCGAGAGCTTAGATCGGTTGGCAAACAGCGCCAGCGCGTAGGCCTCCGCCCGTTCGCTGCGTCCGCCGAGCGTCAAGACGTAGAGGACCCAGGCCTGGCGGTTCGCCTCGCGCAGCGTGTGGAGATCCGGCTCGGCGACGAGCGTCGACTCGAGGTACCTGCCCGCGCGGTCCAGGACTTCCGAGCGGACCGCGATGTCCGACTCCGCCAGGCGCAGGAGCGCGTACGTCGTGTAGGCAGTGAGGTAGGGGTTCGATGACAGACCATCCCACCAGCCCCAGCCGCCGTCGCCGTTCTGACGCACGTACAGCTTCTCCAGGCCTTCGAGCACGAGGTCGCCGAGTCGTCGGGCGAGGTCGTCGTCCTCGACGCCGAGGAGGCGCAGGGCGCGGAACGTGAGCACGTTCGGGAGGAAGCGGCTGACCACCTGCTCGGTGCACTCGTACTCGAAGTGCTCGAGGTACGTCAGGCCCTCCTGCATTGCGGCCGCGAGCGACGCGTCGAGCCGCACGTCGAGCCGGCTCGCCGTCGCGTCGTAGTGCGCGGGCAGGACAACGCTCTCGGTCCGGCTTCCGGCTTCGCGCAGGTCGCCGGCCGTGCCGATGGTTTCTGGCGCGGTGTAGCGATAGACGGGGATTGTCCCGTCCGGCCCCGTGGTGAGACGCGGACGCGCTGCGTCGGACAGGTCGCCCGACACCGCGCTCCACGCCAGATCGACCGCGGCGACGTCCGTCACGGCCACCCACCACGTGGCCTGGCGCTCCGAGCGGGCTGGGACGTTGAGCGTCTGTCGCGCCGGCGTCTCGAGCGCGAGACCCACCGAAGCGAGCGTCAGCTCGACGTCCAAGGCCTGCGACGTCTGGTTGGTCACCGAGGCGGCGAGCCGCACGCGGTCGCCCACGACAAAGAACCGTGGCGCGACGGGGCGCACAAGCAGCGGCTTGGTCACGAGCGTCTCGATCGTGGCCTCGCCGACGCGCGTGTCGACCGTCGTCCCGACGGCCCGGACGACCCACGTCGTCAGGTTGTCGGGAAGCTTGACGTCGACGGTCGCGCGCCCGTCGCGATCGGTCGTGATGGCCGCGTTCCAGAACGCGGTGTCGGCGAAGTCCTCCCGCACGGTGACGCCTTCCGGCAGCTGGCTCGTGGCCGGAGCCGGCGCGCCGGCCGTACGCATGGCCGTGGGCGCTGCGGCTTCCGCCATCATCGGCATCGCCGCGCCCGCCTTCTCGCCCAGTCCGTTGGCCGCGTACAGGTCCTCGTCGTCGCGGATCGTCAGGTCCTCGAGCTGTTCGAGCACGAGGCGAGACAGAGACAGCGTCAACGAACTGGACGTCGTGACGCCGAGGCCGCGCAGGCCGTAGAACGTCTCCTGGATGCGCCCGGCCTCGCGTGGGCGCAGGGTGAGGATCGCCTTGTCCACGACGTCGAGCGAGAACTGGCCCACGACCGGCTCGCCGGTGGCGTCGGTCACGGTGAGCTCATAGCGCGCCGAAGCGCCGGGGAGAAGGCTCTCCTCCGGCCCGGCGAGGGCAACCTGGAGCACGCGAGGCGCCGGGTCCACAGTGAGCGACGCGTACCCCACCTTCATCGTCGCCGTCGGGCGGCTGCCCGCGGCGATCGCCGCGGCGCGGCCCTGCACCAGGACGACGCTGACGTAGACGTTGGGCACGCTGTCCTCGGTGATCTCCACAGGAAGCACCGTGCTGTTCGACGCCAGCTCGAGCACGCGCTCGGACAACACGCCGCCGCGCTCGATCGTCACGAACGCCCACTGCGGTCCGGGATACGGGCTTGGAATCAGGATCTGCGCGGTCTCGCCGGCCTGGTAGCTCGTCTTGTCCGGGATCAGCGTGACGCGATCGTCGTTCGACTGACGCCACGCCACCGTGTCCGGGCCGCTCGCCCACACGAACAGGCTCGTGCGCGCGGTGCGCTCGAGCTCGTCGAGACCCTCGACGATGACCTTGAATGAACCGCCGGTCGTCGGGGTGAAGGAGAAGCCCCCGTCGCCGCGGTCATCGGTCGTCAGCGTACCGCGGGCGACCTCGGTGTCTTCGGTCGTCCACGTCCACGAGCCGCCGCCCGTGGCGTCTTCCTCCCACGTGTTCTTCCACTCGCGGCGCAGGACCGTGTACTTCAGGTCGCGCACCGGCAGCCGCTCGCCCGCCCAGTCGACGGTGACGGCGCGGAGCGCGAAGGGGCGGCCCGCCTGGCCAATCGACGTGTCCGCAGCCAGCCCGGCGTAGAACGACGCGGGGTGGGCGAGGATCGTCGTGCGGCCGGAGATGGCGGTGCCGTCAGGTCCGAGGGCCGTCGCCTCCACGGTGAGCTGCCGCGCTCCAGCGACGACCTCGTCCGCGTCGTCCGGGTCGCGCGACGCGAGCCCGGCCGGGAGGTCGATGAGCAGCGTGCCGGCGGCGTCGGTCACGCCATCGCCTTCCAGGACAGCCGACGGGGAGGACGGCGTTCGCCACCAACACCAGAAGCAGACCCACGGGTCGTCGACGTCGCTGAACGTGTACTGCCCGAACGCGGCAGGGGCGAACGTGTACGGTTGCGACAGGACGCTCCACTCGACGTCGGCGCCGACGACCGGGGCGCCGAAGAAGTACGACGCCTGGGCGACAGCCCGTGTGGCGTCGGCCTTGGCCATCTCGTCATCCTGTGCCGTGACGGTCACCTCAAACTCAGGCGCTCGGTACGCGGCGACCTGGAACCACATGGACTCCGAACGGTCCGCGTACTCGACCCGCAGCGCGTAGTCCCCCAATGCGGCGTCGTCGGCCAGCGCAAGCTCCCCGGCGATGGCTCCGAACGCGTCGACGGGCAACGTCTCTTCGTACACGGTGCTCCAGTCCGGGTCTGTGATGCGGACGCGCGCCTCGGTGATCTCGGGGAGACGGTAGTGGGCGTCGGCCTCGTCGCGCAGGATGGCACGGAAATACACGGTCTGGCCGGCGCGGTAGATCGGTCGGTCGGCGTCGAGGTAGGCACGCCCGTCCGGCGGGGTTTCGCTCGAGAAGCCGAAGTCCCACGGAGAGATGCCGTCCGTCCAGCCGGAGTCGACGAGCGCGAAGGGACTCTGCGCGACGACTGCGAGGCCGCGCCAGTCGAGCGAGGCGGTGCCGGGGAACCGTGCGATACCCCGGCTGTCGCTCACGTCGACATCGATCCGGTCGCCGTCTCCGTCGAGGGCCGTCAAGATCAGGCCGGCGACGGGCGCTCCGGTCTCGAGGTCGGTCGCCCAGACGAGCGTCTCGGTCTCCGACGCCTTCATGGCGAGGTGCGTGGGCGTAGAGAACAGGATGTGCCGTCCCTGCCAGCGATCCCACGGCACGCCGTCGGCTTCGAGGTCCATCACGTAGATCCCCGGCTCGAGCGGCCCTCCGCCCTCGCGCAGGTCGACGGGCGTGTAGGCGAACTCGTTGCGCGGCGACGTCACCGCGACGGACCACGAGCGGACGCGCGCTCGGGTCGAGGGCACGTAGTCGTACCAATCGTCGACGGCCTCGAAGTATTCGTCGAGATCGATGCGCGAGAGCGTGAGTGTCACGCGGCTCGTGTTGCGGTGCGCGACGACGAGGCGCGCAGGCTCATAGGCGCTCGTGGTGGCGACGCGGCCGGGCACATGGAGCCACGCCGCGGGGTCGAGAGGCGCCGTCGTGAAGCGAACGGAGAGCGTCTGGTCCGTCTTGTTGCCGTAGGGGTCCTCGATCCCGGGGCGGATCGTCACGGTGTACGTCTGGCTCGGCTTGGGAGAGAAGTACACGATGTAGGTCAGGTCCCAGCGGCGGAAATACCCCGAGAGCTCCCCGGGCTCCGGCGCGGGGTCGATCACGACCTTGTCGAGCACCGTCCGCTCGTTGACCGGCGCGGTGAACTCGATGGCGAACGACGTGTACGGGTCAACGTCCGTCTGGCCGTCGCGCGGCGTCGTGCCGAGAATGCGCAGGAGCGGCACGGTCCGGAACCGGAAGCGGGTGAACGCCGCGGTTCCCAGCCCGCCCGCCTGGGCGGTGACCCCGGGCTCCAACGTCACGACGTAGTCGCGGGCGAAGTCAAGGCGTTCCGTCGGCTGGAAGACGAGATCCTGCCCCTCGGCTGTCAGCGTGCCCGCGACGGGCGTCGTCCACAGGCCGAACAGCGACTGCGCCCGCACCGAGAGGCGCGAGCGCGCCGAGTCGGCGCTCATCGGCATGTTGAACGTGATTCGCAGAGGGGTGGTCAAGGAGACGAGGCTCGCGCCGTCCTGCGGACTCGTGCGCACGATGCGCGGGCGCTCGGTGGTGAAGCTCCACGCGACGTCCTCGTCCAGCAGACCGCCGGTCGTGTCGCGCAATCCGGCGCGCGCGGTGACGAGGTAGCGCGTGCCACCGAGAAGTGGCTTGGACGGAGTGAACACGTAGATCGACGTGCTCATCCACTCGCCGGCGCCCTCGACGGCTGGCGCGAAGGTGAGTGGCGCAGGTTGGGGCTCGCGGTCGGGCGCGGAGATCGAGGAGAGCGAGACCACCGGGCGGTTGAACATGACCGTGATCGATGCTTCGGCGGCGATCTCCGTGGCGCTGTCGACCGGGATCGTCTGCGTGATGCGGAGGTAGCCGACCGTTCGCAGGCGCAGGGAGAAGGGGTCGGCGAGCGCCGCGCCGGCGGTGTCGCGCGCCCCGTCGTCGACGGTGATCGTGTACCACGTGTCGCGCGACCATGAGGCCTGCGGCACGAAGCGGATCGACGCGTCGGACGTCCACTGCCAGGTCCCGGCCATCGCGGGGACGATCCGGGCGGCCGCCTCGACCGACGGCCGATCCATCGCGCGGTCAAACGTCAACTCCACCACGCCGTCCACGGCGAGTTCCTCGCCACGGACCGGCGTCGTGAACAGGACGCGCGGGGGCGCAAGGTCGGAATCGGCTGGCGGTTCGCTGGCCGCGCCGAAGAGACCTCCCACGAGCAGCGAGACGCCCAGGAAGACAAGTGCCATCAATGTTCGCCTGACGTTCATGACCTCCCCCTATCCACGAGCAAGAGATGCCGATGGTCGAGCCACTGTGTTCGATTCGTCGGCCGTCGTCAACTTGACAGACAGACACCTGGACCGGGCGCGGGTTTCGCCCCGTTGGGCTC
>JBFYQX010000092.1:0-61807 GCA_041302525.1 Candidatus Bipolaricaulota bacterium
AACACGAACCCCGATGGGTGGGCGGCCGTGTTCGCGGGGCGCGATGACGCCTCGCGGGCTGCGTTCGCGTGGATGCTCGCGTACGACGTGATCGTGTTCAAGAGCTGCTTTCCGGCATCGAACATCACGGACGAGGAGATGGCCGCGAACTACCGGTCGTGGTACCTCGAGATCCGCGCTGCCGTCGACGGTCATCCGGATCATCTCTTCATCGCCTTCACGCCGCCTCCGCTCGTTCCCAACGAAACGTCGCCCGAGAACGCGGCGCGGGCTCGCGCCTGGGCCACCTACCTGGCCTCGGACGAGTACGTGGGCGGGCGGGCGAACCTCGCTGTGTTCGACCTCTTCTCGCTTCTTGCCGACGATGCGGGCGTGCTGCGCGTCGAGTACCGAAGCGACGCGTGGGACAGCCATCCCAACGCGCTTGCCAACCGGACGATCGGTCCGCTCCTCGTCGCCGCTGTCGACGCGGCGATCGCACGCTGGCGCAGCGGGTCGTAGCCGGCCGCCGGCAGAGCCTCGGCCGCCACACCGCGCTCGCCTTGGCTAGGATGGGGCACGCCGAGAGGAGGCCGAGATGTCCACGACGACGCCACGAGTCCGCCTGGCGATCGCCGCCCTCGCGCTGCCGCACGCGGCGGCGCTCCAGGACTTTCTGCCGGACTCCGCCGCGGCGGGCGAGGACGGGATCGACGGCTCCTTCGGCCGCCCGGAGAGGACGCACGCGGAGACGGTGGCCGTGTTCGAGCGCTGGTCGCGCGAAGAGCCACGACCGGGCTGGGTTCCGTGCACGACGCGGCTCTTGTTTGATGGGGAACGGATCGTGGGCGGCTCGAACCTCCGCTACCGCCTGACGCCGCACCTGCTCTCGCACGGCGGGTACGTCGGCTATAGCGTGCGTCCCTCCGATCGCCGGCAAAGGCACGCCCAGGGTCTCCTGCGCGCCGCGGCAAGAGCCGCGCGGCGCATGGAGATCGACCGGCTCCTCGTGACGTGTGATGCGAGCAACACGCCCTCGACCTGCGGCGGCGTGCTGGTGAACGAGGTTCCGACGGACGACGGCGAGCCGATCCGCCGGTACTGGATCCGCCTCCGCCCACGCCGGCCTACGGGAGCACGCGAACGCGGGGGCCGAATCGGGCCGCGAGATCGTCGATCGTGAACGGCGAGAGGCCGAAGTAGACGACCATCTCGAAGTCCGACTCGGTGGCCATGTGGTCTTGGCCCACCTTGACCGTGTACGTCCCCGGCGCGACGGGGTACGCGCTCGTGTACACGTCGGCGACGTTGCCCGGCTTGCGCGTGATCTCGGTCCCGTCGGCGGCGAAGATCCAGCCCGTGATGGCCTCGCCCGCCTGGTCCACGACGCACAGGGCCACGTAGCCGGCTGCCGACACGGTGAACTCGTAGAGACGCTTGTCGTAGGCGCTTTTGGCGTAGTCGTACGGGCCGATGTGGCCGCGATCCTGCAGAACGACGTAGATGTCGCCTGCGACGGCAGGCGTCGTCCCCGTCGTCTCCGACCCTCCGGGTGGCAGCGCGCCTGAGGCACCGGCGACCGTCCACGTCCCGACCGCCGCGACGGCGCTGGGCTCGTGGGCCGCGTAGCTGTCCATCGGAGCCGTGTACGTCAAGATGTAGAACACATCGCCCGGCGCGCGCTCGACAATACCATACCACTCGCGCACGGAAGCCTCGCCGAACGTGTAGTCGGCGACGAACTGGCGGCCGTCGAGGAGCGCGCCGTCGGCATCGTCGACGTGGAACGCCCCGCCGGCGTAGAGGCAGATCATGTCCGCGCCGGTTGCCAGCTGGCACTTGAGGCCGGCCACGAGGTCGTCGAGGTCCCCGTACGCGCCGCCTCGCGCGGCGGAGAGAACATTCTGAATCTTGAGCGCCGCGCCGGCTGGACCCTCGAAGCGAATCGAGGCGGCGTCGGGCCGCGTGAGCGTCCACCCGGCGGGACCCTCAATCGAGTACCCGAGGCTGGCGTCGCGGAACACCTGGCCGCTCGTTGCCCATGGAGTCGCCATCAAGAGCCCGAGCACCACGACCGAGACCACTCCCCGTGTCTTCGCCATCGCGTACCTCCTCCTGACCGGCCTTACCGTACGCCGGGCGGCGGCTTCGGACAACCGCAGGGGCACGGGTACCATGGCGCGGCGATGGACGGACCGACACGGACGCGCGGGCGGAGCGAGCGGGGGCAAGCGGTTGTGTTGGCCCTCGTCGTCACCTTCCTGTGGTCAACGTCCTGGATCCTGATCAAGTGGGGCCTGCCCTCGATTCCGCCGCTCTTGTTCGCCGGGCTCCGCTATACCCTGGCGTTCCTCTGCCTGGCCCCGATCCTTTGGTTGCGCCGTGACGAAGCGCGCGAGGCGGTCCGCCACGGCGGCGGCCTGCTCCTTGCGCTGGGGGTCACGCTGTACGCGGCGACCCAGGGCGGCCAGTTCGTCGCCCTCGCCCATCTCGAGGCGACGACGCTCAGTCTGTTTCTCTCGATGACCACGGCCGTCGTCGCGCTGTTCAGCGCCGCGGGACGCCGCGAGGCGCCGCGGCCGCTGCAGTGGGCCGGAGTCGCCGTGGCGGCGCTCGGTGCGGCGGCGTACTTCGCGCCTCAGCGCGGCAGCGCGGGCGCCCCGATCGGCTACGCGTTTGCCGGACTGACGGTTGTCGCCAACGCGGTCGCGTCGATCCTGGGACGTCGCGCCAACCGCGCCGCGCTCGCCAGCCCAGCGGTCATCACGGCGCTCAGCATGGGCGTCGGTGCGGCAATCCTCCTCGGCGCGGGGTTGGCCGTCGAGGGGATTCCACAGCTCCCGGCGACGTCGTGGGCGATCGTGGCCTGGCTCGCCGTCGTCAACACGGCGGTCGCGTTCACGCTTTGGAATCGTTCCCTGCGCGCCCTCACCGCGGTCGAGTCCTCGGTCCTCAACAACACGATGCTCGTCCAGGTTGCCGTGTTGGCATGGCTGTTCCTCGGGGAGACCCGCGGGCCGCTTGAGATCGCCGGGTTGGCGTGCGTCGCGATCGGCACCTTCCTCGTGCACTGGCGCCGCCGCGCACCCTCTCCGTCCGGCGCGTGAGGTCGAGGGCGATCCGCTGGCCTCGCACCGCGCACGCGAGTGGGAGGCATGCGGCTACGCCGAGGAGAATGAGGTGTGTGTCCCCGCTACTTGAGGGCTTCTTGGCCGGCGAAGGCGCGGTAGGGCGAGAGGAGCTCGAGGATCTCGTCGTCGCCCGAAGTGGGCGCGCCGCGCACGACGCGGTCGATCAGCTCGCCGAGCCCGGGCCCGAGCATGAATCCCTGGCCGCACATGCCGACGGCGGCAAAGTAGCCGCGCGTCGCGCGCGACCAGCCGACGAGCGGGGACCCGTCCGGCGTCATGGGGTAGAGCCCGCGCCACGTGCGCCGCACGCGCAGGTTGGCGAGCACGGGCATCAGGTCGACCATGCGCTTGGCGACCATCGGCAGGAAGGCGCTCGTCTCGCGGCGGTCGAAGCCCCAGATGTTGGGGCTGGGCGTGATGCAGAAGACGATCTGCCCGGTCGCTAGCTGGAAGAAGTAGTAGTTGGCCGATCCGGGCGCCGGGCGGATGTCGACGACCATCGGATCGAGGAAGTGCGCGACGGGCTCGGTGATGCCGCCCTCGTGGGAGTCCGGGCGCACCGGGTGGTCTTCGCCGACGAGCGCGCCGACGTCGCGGGCCCACGCGCCGGCGGCGTTCACGACGAGGGGAGCCGCGTAGCTGTCCTTGTCGGTGGCGACACCGCGGATGCGGCCGCCGGCGACCTCGATGGCCGTCACCGGCTCGCCGAAGCGGAACTCGGCTCCCGCCGATCGCGCTTGGCGGTACATGGCGTGCCCAAAGAGGAGCGGCGAGCAATGGCCGTCGCCGGGCGCGAACGTGCCCCCCAGCAGGCCCTCGCGGCGCAGGCTCGGGATGCGTGCGCGGAGGGCGTCGGCGTCGTGCCAGTCGATCTCAAGGCCGTATCGCTTCTGGGTCACGAGGAGGTCCTTGAGGAGCTTCTCCTCGCGCGGCGCGTAGGCGACGAACGAGTACCCGCCCGTCGTCCACTCGATGTCGTCTCCGTGCGCCTCGCGCCACGTCGTGGCGATCTCGAGCGAGCGCAGGCAGAGGCGGATCTTGGCTGGATCGGAGTGCGTCGCGCGGATGCCGCCGATGGCCGTCTTGTTTGATCCCTGCCCGGGGCTGGCGAACGGGTCGAGCACCAGGACCGAGAGCCCGCTTCGGGCCATGGCCCACGCGGTCGGAACGCCGACGCTGCCGGCGCCGAGGACGATGGCGTCGTAGGCCCTGGGGGTCATGGCTTCGCCTCCTCGACGCCGGCGAACACGCCGAGCGGAACCTCGACGAAGAGCGGCCGGCGCACGCCCTCGGTGATCTCGCGCGGCGAGATCCCCGCCTCGCGGAACAATCTCGCGATGAGCGCCGTGCAGGTCTTCCCGCCGCACGCGCCCATGCCCGCCCGGCTCACGATCTTCAGCTCGTTGATGTCGCGAATCCCGCGCTCGATGAGCGCGCGAATCTCGCCCGCCGTCACCCGCTCGCAGCGGCAGACGATCGCCTCGTCGGGAAGCGGTTCGACGGCCTCGGGGAGCGGCGCGCCGACCCACGGCGCCTGCACGCGCAGCCCGGCGGCGCGCTGGGCGATCGCGCGCGGCAAACGCACGCGGACGAGGAGCGTCCGGTCGCTCGGGCGAACCGCCTCGACGCGGGCGGTCGCCACCTCCGCGCCTTCTGTGTCGAGCACGACGACCTCGCCTCCGATCGCGGGGCGGGCGAGGCCGAACTCCATCGGGAGGGTCACGGTCGGCGTCTCGCGGTCCTTGCGGTAGTCGACGAGCGTGATTGCCAGGCCCGGGCAGACGCTGACGCAGCGGTCGCACCCGATGCAGGCCTTCCCTCCCTCGCCGCCATGAAAGGTCGGCAGCCCGCGGATGTCAACCTCGTCGATGTGGATGAGGTCTTGCGGGCACACCGACGTGCATGGGTTGCACGGGATCTCCTGCGTGCAGTGGAAGATCGGCACGACGCCGTCGCCGGCGTCGTCTGCCGACTCGCCGCACGTCGCTCCCGGTTTCGATTTCAGGATCTCGCCCATGGCGCGCCAGGCGTCGGGGACCTCGTCGGCCGCGCGCCCCAGGGCGCGCGCGATCTCGAGCCCGCGGATCTTGCCAGCGAAGATGGCCGCCGACGCCTCGGCGATCTCCTCCGCGTCGCCGGCCGCGTAGGCGGGCAGACCGATCTCGCGCGCCGAGCGGAGGAACTCGTCGACCGGATCGAGGCCGACGGCGATGAGCACCGTGTCGCAGGCGAACGACCGCTCGCTGCCCGGGACGGGTCGGAACCGCTCGCCGACGCGGGCGATGGTCACGGACTCGACAGCCTCGCGGCCGTTCGCCGAGAGGATTGTGTGCGACGTGTGGATGGGGACGCCCATGCGCGCGAGCTTGTCCTTGTGAACCTTGTAGCCGCCGCACTCGGGGAGCGCCTCGACCAGCCCGACGACGTCGATGCCCGCCTGGAGCGCGTGGTAGCCGGCGATGAGGCCTACGTTGCCGCCGCCGACGATGAACAGGCGGTCCGCGGCCTTCACGAGGTCGCGGTTGACGAGCGTCTGGAACGCGCCGGCGCCGTAGACGCCGGGTAGCGTGTTGCCGCTGAACACGAGCGACTTCTCGCGCGCTCCGGTCGCGACGAGGAGCACTTCGGGGCGAACGAGCGTGTACTGGCCGCGCCGCAGGACGCCGACCGCGCCGTCGCCGAACACGGCCAGCGCCGTCGACCCGAGCCACACCTCGACGTTCGAGAGCGCGCGCACGTCGCGCGCCAGGCGCTCTCCGATGTCGATGCCTCGCGTGCCGGCGTACACGGCCTCGGTCGACCCAAAGAAGCGGTGCGTCTGGAGGACGAGCTTGCCGCCGAGCCGCTCCTTGTCATCCACGAGCAGCACGTCGACGCCGCGCGATCCGAGTTCGATGGCCGCCGAGAGGCCGGCCGGCCCGCCGCCGAGGATCAGGACGGGCACATGTCGCGTCTCGACGTCGCGCATGCGGTCGGCGCTGTCGCGCGCCGGCAGGGTCGGCAGGCCGTCGACGGGCTCGACGATCATGCCAGGGCGCGCCTCGGTCATGCAGGCCTTGACCGGCTTGCCGTCGGCAATGACGAGACACTGCGCGCACTGCCCGTTGGCGCAGAAGAGGCCCTGCGGCGCGCCGTCCTTGGGGTGGTGGCCGAAGACGCGGATCCCGACAGCAAAGAGGGCCGACGAGATCATGTCGCCGGGAAAGGCCGTGACGGGCGACCCGGCGTACGTGAAGCGGAAGGGATTGTCCCACTCCCGCTGAACGATCGGATGATCTTCAAGTCGTGGCACGACGTGGTTCCTTTCTCTCCCTGGGGCGCGAGGTTTCGCCGGCGGCGCTCTTGCGGGCGCGTCGGGGCGCTGGCACGGGTGCAGCGTCGATGAAGCGCTCGGTCACGGCCATCAGGATGCGCGCCCCCGATCGGCCGGCCCGATACTCGTGTCGCTCGCGCGACGCGATCCGGTAGCTGTCCCCGACGGCGAGCGCGTGCTCTTCGTCGCCCACCCACAGCGTCAGCGCGCCGGCGAGGATGTAGCCCAGCTCCTCGCCCTCGTGCGGCGTCGCTTCCTGGCGGGCACCGGCCGGGAACTCGGCGATCAACAGCTCCTCGATCGGCGCGGCGGGCAGCTGCGGCGAGAGGTAGCGGTAGGCGACCGCGGAGTCGCCGATCTGGATGCGGAGCTGCTCGGCCGCCGGCGTCACCCGGTCCGGCCCCCGAAGCAACGGGCCGCTGCTCGTGAACAGGCGATCCATCGGGAGATCGAGCGCGTGACAGATTGCGGCGAGCGAGACGATGGAGAGCGTCGATTGGTCGCGCTCGACCTGCGACAGGAACCCCGTCGACAGCCCCGAGCGTACGGAGAGCGTCTCCAGCGTCCAGCCTCGTTCTTGACGCGCCTTGCGGAGTTGTGCCCCAATGTCCGGCATGTCGTTCAGTATATCGAAGGTTGCGTTCGATATCTAACGCAGCTGGGCGGCGGGCGCCGGGCGGCGTACACTCAGCACACGGGAGGGACCATGCAGAAGCAGCGTCTGGATTTCCTGAAGAAGCTCATGAACACGGTGTGCCCCACCGGGTACGAGGAAGAGGCGGCACGCGTCTGGCGGGACGAGGCGGCACGCTTCGCGGACCGCACGTGGATCGACGTGAACGGGAATGCCATCGCGGCGATCAACGAGAAGGCCCCGTTCCGGGTGATGATCGCCGGCCACCTCGACGAGATCGGGCTCATGGTCACCTACGTGGACGATCGCGGGTACCTGTCGTTCACGGGGCTCGGGGGCTGGGACATGGCCATCCTGCCCGGCCAGCGCGTCCGCATTCGGACCGCCAAGGGCGACGTCCTCGGCGTGATCGGCCGCAAGCCGATCCACCTGATGCGCGAGGAGGACCGGAAAAACCTGCCCAAGTTCGAGGATCTTTGGATCGACATCGGCGCGAAGGACAAGGCCGCCGCGCTGAAGATCGTCGCCCTCGGCGACCCGGCCGTCCTCGACTACGGGGTCGAGGAGCTGCGCGACGGGATCCTCGTCGGGCGCGGCATTGACGACCGCATCGGCTCGTTCGTTGCCCTCGAGGCGCTCCGCCTGCTCAAGCAGGCCAAGACGCCGCTCGGCGTGTTCGCTGTCGCGTCGACGCAGGAGGAGATCGGCTCGCGCGGCGCCCAGACCAGCGGCTACGGGATCGATCCGCAGGTCGGATTCGCCGTCGACGTGGGCTTCTGCACCGATTACCCCGGCATGGACGACGCGAAGAAGAAGTGGGGCGAGGTCACGATGCGCGGCGGTCCCATCATCACCCGCGGGCCGAACGCCAACCCGCAGCTCTATAAGCGCGTGCTCGACGCCGCGGCGAAGAGCAAGATGCCGGTCCAGATCGAGCCGTACCCGCGCGGCACCGGGACCGACGGGAACGTCATGCAGTTGCTGCGCGGCGGCGTGGCGACCGCGATCATCTCGATCCCGAATCGTTACATGCACTCGCCCTGCGAACTGGTGCATGTCGATGACGTCGAGAACGCGGCCAAGCTCATCGCGCTCACGGTCTCCGGGATGACCGCCAAGACGCGGTTCGCCCCCGAGTAGAGACGCGCCGGGTTCGAGGCGGGCGCAGGCCGTCCACGGCAGGACGCTTGCGCCCGCTTCTCGTTGGGGTATAGTGGCGTCGTTGGGGAGCTCAGGAGACTGGGCTGAGAGGAGGGACTCCCTCGACCCTTAGAACCTGATCTGGGTAATGCCAGCGCAGGGAACTCACGACGGCGTCACGCCGCTCTCGCCAGACTCCGATCTCGCGCTCCCCGAGGAGCGATCGTGGACCGGATCGTCATCTTGGCGAACGGAACCTGGAGCACGCGGACGCAGATCCGGCGGCACGCCGCCGCGGCCGACTTCGTCATCGCCGCCGACGGCGGCTTCGCCAAGGCGCGACGCGCGAGGGTTCGCGTCGACCTCGTGGTCGGCGACTTCGACTCGCTCGCTCCGGGCGCGTTCCGCGCCCTCGAGCGCGCCGGGATCGAGGTTCGTCGACACCCCGTGGAGAAGGACGCGTCTGACCTCGAGCTGGCGCTCGACGAGGCGCTGGCGCGCCGGCCGCGCTCGGTCACGATCGTCGGGGCGCTTGGCGCACGGATCGACCACACGTTGACCAACATCCACCTCCTGGAACGTGGGGCGGCCGCCGGCGTGGACGTGCGGCTGGTGCACGGCGCCGACACGATCGCCCTCATCGAGGGTCCATCGGTGCTGGCCGACGCGCGGGTCGGGGATCGGGTTTCTCTCGTGCCGCTGTCGGAGACGGCGCGCGTCTCTACAGAGGGCCTGCGCTACCCGTTGCGCGACGAGGTGCTGCGTCGCTGCGCGTCGCGCGGCGTCTCGAACGAAGTCGCAGCCCTTCCCGTCCGCATCGACGCCGCCGCGGGCCGGCTGATCGCGATCCATGGCCGCAGGGAGGTCCGCCGATGACACGCCGCGCCGCCACGCCGCCCTGGGTCTGGACCGTCGCCGGCGTGGCTGCCGTCCTCGCCGCGTGGCAGGCGGCGTGCTCGGTCTTCCGCGTACCCGTCTACCTCCTTGCCTCGCCGGCAGCGACGGTGCAGACGCTTGGTGCAGATGCCGCCGTTCTCGGCCGACATGCGGCCACGACGGCCGTCGAGGCCGTGCTCGGCCTCGTCCTCGCGCTCGCCTTCGGCGTCCTGGTCGCCCTGGCGATGAGCGCCTCGCGCGTCGCCCGCGGGCTTCTCTACCCGTCGCTCGTCTTGTCGCAGGCCGTGCCGCTGATCGCGATCGCGCCGCTCATCCTCATCTGGTTTGGCCTCGGCCCGTCGGCCAAGGTCTTCGTCGCAGCCTTCATCTCGTTCTTCCCTATCACGGTGAGCACCATCGAGGGCATCCAGGCCATCGACCCGCTCTACGGCGAGTTGCTCAAGACGCTCGGCGCACGCCGGCGGGACCTCGTTCGGCATGTGTACGTCCCCGCGGCGCTGCCGGGCGTGTTCGCCGGCCTGCGGGTCGCGGCGACGTACTGCGTCCTCGGCGCCGTGGTCGGCGAGTGGCTCGGCGGATCGCGCGGCCTCGGAGTCTACATGACGCGCGCTCTGCAATCGTTCCGCACCGATCGTCTGTTCGCCGCGATCCTGCTCGTGATGGTCATGAGCTACGCCCTGTTCCTGCTTGCCGATCGCGCCGGGCGGGCGGTGACTCCGTGGCTTCGAAGGAGGCAGCATGCGTAGATGTCTCGTCTTGATCGTCGTGGTCGCGCTGTCCCTCCCCGCGGCCGCCGCGCGGGTGAGGATTGCCCTCGATTGGACCCCGAACACGAACCACACCGGCATCTTCGTCGCCGAGGCCCGCGGCTACTTCGCCGCCGAAGGTCTGGAGGTCGAGGTGCTCCAGCCCAGCCCGGTCGTGTCGCTCCAGCTCGTGGCAAGCGGCCGCGCCGAGGTCGGCATCTCGAGCCAGGAGTACGTGACGATGGCGCGGGCCGAAGAGACGCCCGTCGTGTCGATCGCCGCCCTCTTCCCGCACAACACGTCGGGGTTCGCTGCGCTCCGATCGACGGGGATCGTCGGGCCGGCCGACTTCGCGGGCAAGCGGTACGCCGGTTGGGGGAGCGAGTTGGAGGCGCTCATGATCGAGACGGTCATGCGCGGAGCCGGCGCTGACCCGTCGACGGTCGAGGTGATCGGGATGGGCGCCCTCGACTTCGCCACCGCCGCGCGGGCCGACCTGGCCGACTTCTTCTGGATCTACTACGGTTGGCAAGGCGTGCACGCCGAGCTTCTGGGGCTAGACATCGTCTACCTCCCGCTCGTCGACCTCGACCCGGTGCTCGACTACTACACGCCGGTCGTCGTGGCGAGCGAGGGGTTCCTTGCCGAGGCTCCGGACGTCGCACGGCGTCTCGTGCGGGCCCTCGCCCGCGGGTACGTGGACGCCGCGCTGGATCCGGACACGGCAAGCCAGGCGTTACTCGACGTCGCACCCGAGCTAGACGCGGATCTCGTTCGCGCGTCGCAGCGCTGGCTCGCGACGCAGAGCGAGACGTCCCTCGAGACGTGGGGCCGGCAAGCGGACGACATCTGGCGGCGCTTCGCGGAGTGGGCGTTTGACCGTGGCCTGACTCGCCGCGCCGTCGACGCCGGCCAGGCGTACACGAACGCGTTCCTGCCGGAGGGATCGACGCCGTGAGCCTCGCCTCGGCGTCGCGCGTGTCGAAGCGATTCGGGGACCTCGCCGTCCTTGCCGACGTGAGCCTGACGGTGGGCGTCGCGGACGTCGTCGGCCTGCTCGGACCTTCCGGCTGCGGCAAGACGACGCTCCTGCGGATCCTCCTCGACCTCGAGACCCCCGATGGCGGCGAGGTCGTGGCGGCCCCGCGCGCCGGCTACTCGCCGCAGGAGGGCCTGCTCCTCCCGTGGAAGACGGTGCTTGGGAACGCTGAGCTGCCGCTCGCCGTGCGCGGCGTCCCCGCGGGCGAGCGGCGCGCGCGCGTTCAAGAGGAGCTGCGCGCGTTCGGGCTCGACGGCTTCGAGCGCTCGTACCCGCACGAGCTCTCCGGCGGGATGCGGCAGCGGGCGGCGCTCTTGCGCGCCGTCTTGACCGGCAGTCCCCTGCTGGTGCTCGACGAGCCGTTCGGCGCGCTGGACACGCTGACACGCCATCGGTTGCAGGATTGGCTGGCGGAGATGGTGGGTCGCCTCGGCCGCGCCATGCTGTTCGTGACTCACGACATCGAGGAGGCCGTCGCCCTGTCGCGGCGGCTCGTCGTCCTCTCGCCACGCCCGGCGGTCGTACTCGGCGAGACCGCTGTGGACCTCTCCGCGAGCGAGCGCGCGGATCGCCTCGGCCGCCCGTTCCTCAGCGCCCGCGACCGCGCCCTGGCCCTACTGGCTGGGTCGGCCGCCCCCGCCTAGCTCCAGCGCTCGGGCGCGGCGCGGGCGAAGGTCGATCCCATCTTGACAGGATGCGCTCGGCCTCCGTAGGATCAGCCCCATGAACGGCGAGAAGTACTTCCTGATCGTCAACCTCATCGCCGGACAAGGCCGCTGCAAGGCGGCCTTTCCGCGGGTGAAGGCCGCGCTGGAGAAGAGCCGCACGCCCTACGACCTCCACTACACGAACGAGCCGATGGAGGCCATCGACGTCGCCAAGATGGGCATCGAGGCCGGCTTCACGCGCATCGTCGCCATGGGCGGCGATGGGACCGTCAACGAGGTTGCGAACGGGCTCCTCGGATCGTCGGCCGCGCTCGGCGTCATTCCCGCCGGCACAGGCAACGACTTCGGGCGCATGCTGGGGATCCCGTCGGATCCGCTCGAGGCCCTGCGCCTGTTGCCCAAGGCGGTCGTGCGCACGGTGGACCTCGGGTGCGTGAACGGCGAACGGCACTTCGTCAACGGCTTGGGGATCGGGATCGACGCGCAGGTGGCCCGCGACGTGCTGGCGATGGAGCGTCTCCGCGGAGCCGCCGCCTACCTCTACGCCGCGGTCAAGGAGGTCTTTCGCTTCCAGGCATTCGACGTCCAGCTTTCTGGGGACGGCTTCGCGGAGGAGATGACGTGCATCTCGCTCGGGATCGCCAACGGCAAGTACTGCGGCGGTGGGTTCATGCTCGCCCCGCAGGCGTCCGTGGACGACGGGAAGATCGACGTGGCTGCGATCGGCGACTTCCCGAGGCTCGAACGCCTCTTCCGTCTGCCCCAGGCCCGCGCCGGCAAGCACCTCGCCCTCTCGCAGGTCCGCTACGCCCAGATGCCGCGGGTGCGCGTCGCCTCAGAGACGAAGCTCATCGCGCACATGGACGGCGAGCCCTACGAACTCCCGCGCGCCGCGTTCGAGGTCGCCGTCGTGCCCCACGCGCTTCGCGTGCTCGTCCCCGCCTCGCGCGGCGCGGCAAGCTCCACGTGACGCTGCGCGCAGCGAGGGCCGGCTAGCGTCGGCCAAACCGGCGGTCGAGTTCCTCGCGTTCGAGCGAGAAGACAATCGGTCGACCGTGCGGGCAGCTGTACGGATCGTCCTCCTGCATCAGTTGGTCGACGAGCGCCTGCGCGGCAAGCAGTGGGATTCGGTCGCCGGCCTTGATCGCCGCCGCGCAAGACAACTCGGTAAGAATGCCGTCGAAGAGCGCGTCCTCGACGTCTCGCTCCTCGCGCAGCAACTCGACCAGGGCGTCGAGGACGTCCTGGAATCCCCGCGGCGTCTGATCGTCGGCCAGAACCTGGGGGTACTCGCGTAGGAGGAAGGTGCCGCCCCCGAACTCCTCGAGAACCACGCCGGCACGGCTGAGCCGCTCGAGTCCTGCGGTCACGACCGCCGCGGCCTCGAACGGCAGCTCGATGCGCGCCGGCAGCAGGAACAGCTGGCGAACGATGCCGCCCTGGGCGAACTCGCGACGCAGCCGCTCGTAGAGAACGCGCTCGTGGGCGATGTGCTGATCGACGATCTCGAGGCCCGCGGCCGTCTCGACCAGCAGGTAGGTGTCGTGCAGTTGGGCGAGGACGCGCCGCTCGCCGGGAAGGCTCACTCTTGCCGGACCGAGCGGCGTGCCCGCCGCCCCGGCCGGCGCGGGGAGATCAAGCGCCAACGGCCGCGCGGTCGCGTTCTCCCGCAGGATGCGGATCTCGCCCCCGCGGGGCGCGGCGGGGACGGCGTCCGGAATCGGCGCGACCTCGAACCGCCCGGCCATGCTTGGCGAGGTCAGGGCCTGGTGCAGCGCGGCGGCGACCGCGTCTTGAACCTCGCGGGAGTTGGCGAAGCGGACCTCCTCCTTGCGGGGGTGGATGTTGACGTCCACCTGGTCGGGCGGGAGATCCACGCACAGGACGGCGATGGGGAAACTGCCGGGGCGGAGGATGCCGCTGTAGGCGCTGGCCAAGATGTAGCCCAGCCCACGATCGCTCACCGCGCGGCGGTTCACGACGAACAGCTGGTCGCGACGGTTGCCGCGCTTGAGGTCGCGGTGGCTGATGCAGCCAGAGACGCGCAGCGCGCCCCGCCGCCCGTCGAGCGGAAGCATGCCCCGCGCGACGTCGACGCCGTAGACCTGGCCGACCCGTTCGAGCAACGTCCCGACGCGCGGCGCGGCGAACACCTCGCGGCCGTCGTGCGCCAACCTCAGGCTCACTTCCGGGACCATGAGCGACAGCCGCTGCACCCAGCGGTTGATGTGCGCCGTCTCCGTGCGCGCCGACCCGAGGAACTTGGCGCGCGCCGGCAGGTTGAAGAACAGGTCCCGCACTTCAACTGTCGTGCCCGGCCCGCGTGCATCGGGCGCGGGCTCGCCCGTCTCGCCGGGACCGAGCGACATGGCGAACGCGTCGGTCGCCCCGGCAGCGCGGGAAGCGATCCGCACGTGGGACACGGCGGCGACGCTGGCCAGCGCCTCGCCGCGGAACCCGAGTGTGCGCAGCTCGTCGAGATCGTCCACGCTGCGGATCTTGCTCGTCGCGTGCCGTTGCCCGCACAGCCGGAGGTCCGACGCCGCGATGCCACAGCCGTCGTCGCGCACCACGATCGATTCGACGCCGCCCCGCGCGATCTCGACCTCGATCGTGCGCGCCCCGGCATCCAGCGCGTTCTCGACGAGCTCCTTGACCACGGAAACCGGCCGGTCAATGACCTCCCCGGCCGCGATCTTCCGGCTCTCCGACTCATCTAGACGCTGGATGGGCATCCTCGAAGGCTACTCCATCCCCGGACCTCTCACAATTCGCCTTGGCCGCGACGTGGCGGCCGGCTATCGTAGGGTCATGCACACCATCTCCAGCCTACGCAAGGCCCTCGGGCTGTCGACGGCCAATCAGGTCAGGAACCGCCTCGACGCGGTTCGCGACCTCCTCGAGCCGCACCTGCGCCGCGGCCCGAACAACCAGATCCTCGTGGCGGACGAGGGCCTCGCTCTCCTGCGCCGACTGCAGGAGTTGGTTGATTCCGGGCTAAGGATGAGCGAGGCGAGCGATGTCTTGCGAGCAACAGCTGTGCACAGTAGCGGTACGCGCGTAGCGGTTTCGTCCAGTTCCGCCTCAAGCGGGATGCAACGTGACGACAGCGTCCGAGATCTCACGGCGGCATTACGCGGCGAGATCGCCTTTCTGCGCTCGCGCCTCGTCCAGCTTGAGTCTCGTCCGGTTTCGTCTGCAACAGGATCAGACGCCGCTCCCTGGTGGGCGTCGCTGCGGGAGGACCTCGATGTCGCTTAATCTTCCGGTGCGCGGGAACCAGCCGCTTGGCCAAGTCCTCGACCGCGTCAACGCCTCGGTCACCCTGCAGACCTACTGGGAGGCGTCGAACACGACGGCCATCGGGCGGCTGCGCATCAACGACCACGGCCCGGTCCACATTAAGATCATGGCCAACATCTCGCTCAAGCTGCTTCGCCTTCTCGCCGACGCGGGGATCACGCCCAACGTCGTCGCCGACTATGAGCTCGCGCAAGAGGACGCCGAGGTCGTCGTCGTCCTCGCCGCTTGCCTACATGATGTCGGCCATGCCATCCACCGCCGTGACCACGAGCAGCTGTCCCTCATCCTGGCCGCGCCCCTGATCGACGAGTTTCTCGCCGGTCTGTACGACGAGCGCGCGCGCGCGCTGCTGAAGTCGGAGATCCTCCACGCCGTCCTCACCCACCAGCGCGACATCCCGCCCTTGACCCTCGAGGCGGGCGTGGTCAAGGTTGCGGACGCGCTCGACATGGAGGCGGGGCGGGCGCGGATCCCGTTCTCGACCGGCGGGCCGACGATCCACTCGGTGTCGGCCATGGCCATCCGCAAGGTTCGCCTCTCCGCGGGGGAGAAGAAGCCGATCCGCATCGCGATCGAGATGACCAACTCGGCCGGCATCTATCAGCTCGACAACCTGTTGCGCGAGAAGCTGAAGAACTCGACGCTCGCCCCGTACGTCGAGGTGCTGGCCGAGATCACCGGAGACGAAGAGCCGATCGTCCAGCACTACGCGATCGAATAGGAGGCCCCTCAGGTCGCCCCGTTGGCTTCAACCGGGCTTGGGGGGGGGTGAGGCCGAGGCGCACGGGTCGCCGACGCCTTCCGTCGGGCCTCGAGGCAGCCGTCGTGCGTTCCTGTCTGCGCGCACGGCGGTCTCGCAACAAAAGTACCCTTTTGTTGCGACACCGATCACCTCGCCCGCGCCCGGCGCCCGGTACCTTGACCGCCGACGTGAGGGAGGCGCCCATGCCGCTTGAGGTGACCTACGAGGACTTCCTGACCCCGGAGCAAGTGCGCCGGCTGAAGGACCACTGCCGGGCGCGCGCCGAGACGGCCGTAGGGGACGGCCGAACGAACCCCGTCCGCGATTGGGCCATCTTGCACGTCGCGCTCGACACCGGCCTGCGCGTGTCAGAGATCTGCGCTCTCGAGCTCCGCGACGTCATCCTCGACGGCGGGCATCCGTCCCTCATCGTGCGCGACGGCAAGGGCGGCAAGAAGCGCGGCGTGAAGCTGGGCTCGGCGCTGCGCGAGCACCTGACCGCGTTCGTCGCTTGGAAGGCCGAGCGGAGTGAGGCCGTCGCTGCCGCCGCCCCCCTGTTCGTGTCGTCGCGCGGCGGTCCGCTGACGCGCACGGCCGTCTACCGCGTCTTCCGCCAGCACGCGGACGCGGTGGGGATCCCGGCTCGGTTCTCGATCCACTCGTGTCGCCACACCTACGCGTCCATGCTCTACCGTGCGTCCAACTTCAACCTCCGCCTCGTGCAGAAGCAACTCGGCCATCGGTCGATTCAGACGACCCAGATCTACGCCGACGTGCTCGACGAGGACGCCGTCCTCGCTGTCGAGAACCTGCCGCAGTAGCGCGGATCGCGACGGGACGCATTGACACCTCCGGTGACGGGAGGCATAATCCGCCGGATTCTCCTACAGATCCGAACACAGGACCCGGCACCGAGGCTCGTGGCATGCGGAGGCACGCGATCGCGCGGCAGTACCTATTCGCTCTTGGAGTGAGCGTCTTGCTCGCCGCGCCCTGCGCGGCGTCACCCCAAGTGTCGCTGTCGGTGGGCTTCGACCAGCAGGTTGTCCGCAACACGTTCACCCCGTTCGAGATTGAGATCGCCGGCCTCGCCAGCCCCGTCGACGGCACGCTCAAGGTGCGTCAGAGCGCCGGACTGCCTGGGGAGCGCCGGGCAGAGATCGTGCACGTGATTCAGTCCGGAACCATCGAGAACGGAACGCTGCGCGCGACGCTTCCACTCGTTGAGCCCCTCAACCCAGTGACCGTCGAACTCGTCGCGCAAGACGGACGAACCGTCGCCGTCGCTGAGCAGAGCCTGCGGTTGGGGGTCCGGCAGTGGGCGTACCCGCTCACGGTCGGTCGCCCGACGGGCATCGCCTCGGCCGCCGTGGTCGGCGCTGAGGAGTTGCCCCTCGATTGGTGGGCCTACGATGCGGTGCGCGAGGTCTGGCTCGTCGACCCTCCGTTTTCGGAGCCGGCCCTGCAGGCGCTGGGCGAGTGGACGGTCTCGGGGGGGAGTCTGCTCATTGTGAGCGGGTCAGCGTACCCGCGCATGGACTCGCCGACGCTGCGCCGGCTCTTGCCGCTGTCGGCCCCGCAGCTCGAGGAGGCCGAGGACGGGACGTTCTTCGTGGGGGGGGCTCAGCGCGCCGAGGCCGAGACGGTCCTGAAGCGCGGCGTCCGGCCGCTCCTGGTGCAGATGCCCCTCGGCGCGGGAAGGGTATCCCTCGTGACCGTCGCCCTGGCCGACCTGGGACCGGGTGAGCTCGAACTCATTGCCGAGCGGATCCCGCAGGCCCAGCGCCCGCCGACGACCGAGCGCGTCTCGGCGGCCCTCCTCCGGTCAACGCGCGTCCCACGGCCCGCGTACTGGCTCGCGCCGGCCGTGACCGGCGTCACTCTGGCTTCGCTCGTGGCGTTTGGCCTGTGGGGAACACGGCGGCGTTGGACATTCGGCGCCTTCGTTGGGAGCCTCGTGGCTCTCGCGGCCTGGTCCGGTTTCTATGGAAACAGCCACAAGCGCTTTGTGCGCGAGTACAGCATGATCACGAATGTATCCGTTCTGTCATCTTTCGGCATCAACACCGCTTTCTCCTCTTTCTACGCAGTGGAGCCGCGATCGGTGACGATGCGACACGAACTGGGCTCGTTTCCCGCCGGCGGCTACGTGCTCGGGGCGCGCGGCGGCACACTGAGCGCCGAAAGTGAGGCTGGCCAGACGCGGTTCGCCCTGCAGGCCGCCGAGCGGCGGGACCTCCTTTTTCACTCTCGTCCTGCAGCGGAGAGTCTGCGCTTCCGCTTCGATGGGACCTACGCTGAGATCGAGAATCGCACGGGCAAGACGCTCGCGAACGCCTACCTCGCGGCCGACGATGCGATCCTGTCCCTGCCGGCCATCCAGCCGGGCACGCAACGATTGGCCGTGCAGACGGGGCTCATGCTGGGTGAGGCGCGCTCGACCTACCTCTCCCTGCGCAGCATCCTCCGTCCGATCGAGGAGTGGTTGCCTATCGCCCAGCGCGGCGTGTGGCTGGTCACGCTCGAGGAGTGGCCGGAAGCGACGGACCGCGACGCGCCGACCCTGGAACGAGAAGTCTGGATCACGATTCTCCAAGGAGAACGCACGTGAAACGCATCCTCATCGGCGAACGGGGGCTCTGGGTTTACGCCACCTTCGTCGCCGGCTGCGGCCTCGCCCTCACCCTGTCGATGCCGTGGACGTCCACCTTGAGCGACCTGATGAGCTACCCGTGGCGTCCGTTCCCGCTTCCGTTCTTCCTGACCTACGGCTTCCTCAGCGCCTGGGTTGCCTTGGACCGCGCCGCCGAGGCGGTGCCCGTCGGCCGGCCTCGCGTCGCGTTCCTCGCCGTCGCCGCGCTGCGTGTTGGGTTCACCCAACTCCTCGCCCTGCCGCTCGTGGCGGCGTCACGCGCGCTCTTCCCCGACGACTGGGCAGCCATTCCACTGGCCGCCGCCTACGTCGTCGCCGCGTCCCTCGCGTTCGCTGCAGGCGCTGTGGTGCTCGAAATCCTCGCCGTGCGCCGGGGACGGCATCCCGCGGGGCTGCGCTACGGGCTCTTCTTCGCCTGGCTCGGCCTGCCCGCGATCCTCCTCGCTGTTGCCGGACCGATCCGCACGCTGGCCCAGCTCAGCCCGGCGGTTGCCGTGGCCTCGATCGTCGGCGGCGACGTCGCGCTCCCGGGTGTGCTCGTGGCCTTCGCCGCGCCGGCGTTGGCCACGGTCGCCTTCACGGTCTGGTGCCTCGTGCTGTCGAAGGGAGCGTCGACGTGACGCGCCCCGCGATGAACGAGGTCTACGCCGCGCTGGCGGCGCGCGCGCGAACCGTGGCCGGTCTTGGCACCTGCGCCCGCGTTGCCGCCGCAGCGAGCGCCGTGTTCCTTGGCCTGGCGGTGCCGGGGCGCCTGCTGGGCTGGCCACTGCTCGGTGTCCCCGGAGTGAGCCTTGCCCTCGTCGCAGCGTCCACCCTGATTGGCTACCTTGTCGGTCGCGCGCGCCCGGCCGATCTACCCCGCACGCTGTTGCGGGCCGACGTCGGGCTGGGCACGGAGGCGCGGCTCAGCACGCTCCATGCCATTCAGGATCGACAGGACCTCGCGCCGTTTGCCCTACGCATTGCCGCGGGCCTGCCGGCTCGGCCGGTCTCTGCGAGCGTCGCGCTCCCGATTCCGCGCCGCGTCGCTGCCCTGCTGGCCGTCGCTGCCACCATGGCCCTCGCCACGGTGATCGCCGTCTCCGCGATCCCAAGGCCGCGCCCGCCGGCGTCGGCCGCGCCGTCGGCGCCCATCTACGTCCCGATCGACGTGCCCCCTCGCGCCGAGCCAGCGCCCGCCACTGCGTCGGACGCCCTCCAAGCTCAGGCCGCGCGCGACGACGCCGTGCCCCCGGCGGCATCCTCGGCGCCGCTCGCAGACGCATCGTCGACGACCGAAAGCTCCGTGGCCGCATCGGACCTTCCGACGCGGCCACAGAGCGCGCTGACTCTCGAAGAGACCCTGCAGCGCATCGAGGAACGGGTCGCCGCCGATCCTGGGTCCGCCCTGTCCGACGCGGAGCGAGAGGCCCTCGCAACGTGGGTCGAGGGTGCCACCGACGCGCTCGCGGAGGCGATTCGTGACCTGTTGGCCCAGTCGGCCCGCGACAACACGCTGGCGCAAGTGCGCGCGGTCCTGGCGCGGCCCGACGTCCACGCGTCGCCCTCATCGCAGCCGCCGGCGGCGCAGCGGCTGCCGGCCCCCGACACGCAGGCCACGACGGCCGGCCCCGAGAGTGTGACTGCGCCCAGCGCCGGCGGAGGGCCCGCTTCGGGCTCGACGCCGGGACGCCGAGGCGGGGCGTACCCGTTCTTCGACGAAGGCGCAGGCGGGCCGACCGAGATCACGCTCGTCGGAGCCACCCTGCCCTCGACGATCGGAACAGCGGGCGACTACTCGTACTACGTCACGCGCAGCGTCCCCGTGGAGCCACCGCCCGACGATCCCGCGACGCCGCGGGGGACACCGCTCGCTTTGAGCTACGAACGGGCAAGCGCCATCGCGGCCGGACGCGCCCTGCCGAGCGACGTGCTCGAGGCCGTGCGGGCCTACTTCACCGAGATCACTGAGGGAGGACTATGATCACCGAAGCGGACTTCCAGCGTGCCTCACGCGCCATGAGCGCTCTGCAGCAAGCGGTCGGCGAGGTCATCGTTGGCCACGAGGACGTCATTCGCGCCACGCTGATCGCCCTGTTGTGCCGCGGCAACGTCCTGCTCGAGGGGGTGCCCGGGCTGGGGAAGACGCTCCTGGTCCGCGCGCTGGCCCATGCCACCGGCCTGCGTTTCTCGCGCATTCAGTTCACGCCGGACCTGATGCCCGCCGACATCGTCGGGACCGACATCATCTCGGAGACCGACGGTCGTCGGCAGTTCCAGTTCTCGCCCGGACCGATCTTCGCCAACGTCGTCCTTGCGGACGAGATCAACCGCGCCACGCCCAAGACGCAGTCCGCGTTGCTCGAGGCCATGGAGGAACGCACGGTCACGGTAGGCACGCACACCTACGCGCTGGAGGAGCCGTACGTGGTCCTGGCCACCGAGAACCCGATCGAGATGGAGGGCACGTATCCCTTGCCCGAGGCGCAGCTCGACCGGTTCATGCTCAAGGCCATCGTGACGTTCCCGGAGCTCGACGAGCTGATCGAGATCGTGGCGCGCAACACGGAGGGAGAGGGCATCCGCCTGCCGCGCACCGAAGTGTCGCCGCAGGACGTGCTCCTCGCACGCGAGGTCGCTCGGCAGGTTCCGATCGCCGAGGGCATGCGCGCCTACATCGGGCGGCTCGTCGCCGCGACGCACCCTTCCAGCCTCCTCTCCCCGACCAGCGTGCGGGACTACATCGGGTACGGGGCGAGTCCTCGCGCCGCCATCGCGTTGACGCTGGCGTCCAAGGCGAACGCGTTCCTCGACGGCCAGGCTCACGTCCGCCCGGTGGATATCGAGCGCCTGTTCCGCCCGGTGTTCGCGCACCGGCTGATCCTGAACTTCCGCGGCGAGTCTGAGGGGATTGCGGTGGACTCCATCCTCGACGACGTCTGGAAGAAGGTGCCGCTCACGTCATGAAGCCCCAGGTGAACGCAGCGTTCTTGGCGCGTCTGGCGACGCTGCGGCTGTCGACCCGCGGGCGGCGCACGAGCCAGCTGGCGGGCGGACATCCCTCGCGCCGCGCCGGGGTCAGCCTCGAGTTTCTCGACTACCGTTCGTACTTCCCCGGCGACGACTTCCGCTACATCGACTGGAACGCGTTCGGCCGACTCGATCGGCTGCTCGTTCGCTCGTTCGTGCACGAGAGCGACATGCCCGTGTATCTGCTCGTCGACCTGAGCGCGTCGATGAGCCTCGGGGCGCCCTCGAAGGCCGACTACGCGGCGGGGCTTGCCGCGGCCCTGGCCTACGTCGGGCTGCGCGGCCTCGACCGCGTGGGTCTGTACCTGTTCTCGAAGGCACTCCATGCCCCGCTGCCTCCGACGCGGGGAATGGCCCAGATGAGCCGTATCCTCAAGCGCTTGGAGATCGACGTGCCGCGTGGTCACACCTCGATGGACCACGCGCTGGAGCAGTTCGTTGCCGCGACCTCCGAGACAGGCCTGGTCATCCTCGTCTCAGACTTCTTCGCGCCCGGCGGCCGCGAGCGCGGGCTCGACACCCTCCTCCGGCGCGGTCACGACGTCGTCGCCGTGCACGTCCTGGCACGCGAAGAGATCGACCCGAAGCTCGCCGGGAGAACCCAGTTCATCGACGTGGAGACGGGACACAACGTCACCCTGGCGGTCGGCGAGCAGACCCTGGCCGAGTACCGCGAGCGGCTCGCGACGTTCCGCGCCGAGCTGGCCCAATCGATGCGACACCGCTCGATCCTCCTGTTCGAGACGACGACCGATCGCCCTCTGGCTCGCCTGTTTCACGAGGATTTCCGCGCACGGGGGTTGGTCCGATGAGTTTCGCTCACCCCGCCGCATTCGCGCTGTTCGCCCTGGCCGCCATCCTGATCTTCCTGGCGTTCCTGCGCGCGCTCACGCGCCCGCAGCCCGTGTCGTCGGTCGCGCTGTGGTCGGGTCTGACGCAGTCGCCGGAGCGACAACGACCGAAGCTGCACCGGTGGGCGGAGCCGATCCTGTTTGCGCAGCTGCTCGCGCTGGCCGCGATGGTCTTCGCCGTGACGCAGCCGGCGCGACGCAGCCAGGAGTCAGCGCTGCGCGGCCTGGCGATTGTCGTCGATGAGACCGCGAGCATGCGCACGACGATCGAGCCCGGCGTGACGCGTTTCGCGCGTGCCGTCGAGCGCGCGCGAGAACTGCTGGCCGAGAGCCCCGCATCGCGCGTCACGCTGCTGCAGTTCTCGAGCCGCTCCCACGTCGTCGTCCCGCCCACAGACGACGTCGCTGCCGTCGAGCGGGCGCTTGCGCGTCTCGAGCCATCGTGGCGCGGAGACGGCAACACGTCCGACCTCTTGAACCTCCTGACGGCCACGGGCGGAACGGAGAGCTACGACCGGCTCGTCCTGCTCAGCGACCGCGCGTGGTCCGACCTTCCGCCCGGAATGACCGCCGAGCGCATCGGCGGGGGACACAACGTGGGGCTCATCGCGTTCACAGTCCGCGAGAACCCGTCAGGCCCAGGCGTCAGCGCGTTCCTCGAGGTGCGCAACGAAACGGCGACCGACGTCGCCCCTCGGGTCACGATTCGGGACGAGGCCAGCGCAGTGACCGTGACCCTGCCGGTCGGAGCGGAGACCAGCGAGCGCTTCGTCTCGCCGTTCCCCGCGTCGCGCGGCGTTCGGTTCACGGCCACCTTGGCGATCGACGACGACTTCGCAGCGGACAACGTGCGTTTCTTCAGTCTCGACCGCCCTTCGACCCTGCGCGTTCGTTGGATCGGCGAGGAGAACGCCTACCTCCGCGCCGCGCTTGACAGCTCCCTGCAGACAGAGCTTGCCCGCGCGAGCGAACCCGCCGACCTCACCGTCGTCGTCGGCCGAACGCTCGACCAGCTGCCGCCGGGCGACCTGCTCCTCGTGGCCTCGGACGTCCCGAGCCTGTATCGCTTCGCCGGGACGACCCTTCTCCCCGGCGGCGACGCCCGCGCCGAGGATCCCGCGCACCCGCTTCTCGCGGGCGTGGATCCCGCGGGCATCTACGTCGAGAGCCTGCCGGAGACCTTCTTCTTCGCGCCCGTCGAGCGCATCTTGACCGCCAACGGTCTGCCGTTTCTGTCTGCGATCGAGGACGGCGGGCGCACGCTGTACGTCTTCTCCACGGACCTGCGAGCGACGAACTTGCCGATCACGGTGGAGTTCCCGGTACTCGTGCGCAACGTGCTCGCGTCCGTGACCCGCATCCCCGGAGCCCTCGTGCACACGTGGCGGACCGTCGGCGAGCTGCTCGAGGTCGCAGAGGCGGGAGGTCTTCGACGCGTGCGCGATCCCGACGGCCGCGAGATCGCGCTCGAACCCGGTCAGACGGCGTTCCTGCCTGAACGGCCGGGGCTGTACGACGTGGAGACGGATCGCGGGACCCAGGCGCTGGCGGTCAACGTGCCCACGGAAGAGAGCTCCAGCGCGCTGCCCGACGTCGCCTCCGCGGCCGCGCCGGCCGCGAGCGTGGCTCCCGTGGACGTCCTGCGGCGGCTCTGGCCGCTGTTCGCCTGGATCGCGCTCCTCCTGCTCGCCGTCGAGGCCGGCCTGTACGTGCGATTCGACGCCACAAGGAGGCTCGCGTGATCCGGTTCCTCTCGCCGTACCTCCTCCTCGGGATCCCCGTCTTGGCCGCCCTGGTGTGGGGGGTGTTCCGTCGGCACCGCGCGTCGCTCGCCCTGCGCTTCTTCGCCCTGGCCGCGCTCCTCGTCGCCCTGGCCGAGCCGGTGCTGAGCGTGCGCGCGCCGCGCGACGTCGCCGTGTTCCTCGTCGACCGATCCGCGAGCGTTCGGAGGACGTCCGACGACCTCGGAGTTCAGGAGGCGATGGAGGCCATCATGAACGCCCACCGCGACTGGGACTTTGGCGTCGTGGCCTTTGGGGCGCGTGCAGCCATCTCCACGCCGGTCGGCGACCCGTTCAAGGGACTGCCGACGACGCTCGGCGACCTCGACGGGTCGCGGTTCGACAAGGCCGTCGAACTCGGTCTGGCCATGTTCCCGGCCGATGCGTCCAAGCGCCTGGTTCTCGTGAGCGACGGCCGGCTGCAGGACACCGACACCGCGGGCATCACGGCCGCCCAGCTCGCGGGCGTGCCGATCTCCGTGCTGGCGGTCGGCGACGCGGCCTTGGGGGACGTCCGGATGACGGCCCTCGACGCGCCGGACGAGGTGTCGGCGGGACAGACGTTCCGTCTTCAGGCCGGGCTCGCGACGCGCGCGCCGGGACCCGCGGCCGTCGCCCTGTACCAGGACGATCGGCTCGTTTACTACAACGAGGCGCAGCTCGCAGAAGGGGCGCGAGAACTCACGTTTGCGGCCCAGCTGACCGACGCCGGGGCCGCCGAGTACACGGCGGTCGTCAAGCGCGACGGCGACGTGTTTCCTGAGAACGACGCTGCCAGCGCGTTCGTCCAGGCCACCGACCGAGCCCGCGTGCTCGTTCTGGACCCGCGCGGCGACTCCGCCGTGCCGCGCCTCCTCGACGCGCTTGGCACGCGGTTCGACTTGGCCGCGCGCCTGCCGCGCATCGCCGCGCTCGCCCAGTACGACCAACTGGTCCTCGCGGGCGTCCCGCTCGACGATCTCACGGCGGCCGACGCCACGGCCATCGAGCTCTACGTGACCAACCTCGGGGGCGGCCTCCTCGTCATCCAGGGGCAAGACGAGGTCCGCGGGCTCACGACCTCGCCGATTGACAGTCTGCTGCCCGTCACGTTCGCCGTGCCGGAGACAGAGCGCGACGCCAGCCTGGCCATGGTCTACCTCCTCGACCGATCGGGCAGCATGAGCGAGTTGGTCGACACGCGCGCCAAGATCCGCATCCTGCGGGAGGCCACAGCCGCCAGCGTCTTCCTCCTGCCGCCGGACACGCTGGTCGGCGTCGTGGGGTTCTCCGACACCTACTCGTGGCTCTATCCGCTCGCCCCCGTGGGGAACGCGGACGCAGTTTACCAGACCTTGCAGGAGCTGCGGGCGGGCGGCGGCACGGACCTCTACTTCCCGCTGCGCGACGCCGTGGACGCGCTGGGCGCGGCTACGGCCAGGGTGAAGCACCTGCTCCTGGTCTCGGACGGCAAGACGGTTTCCGACGAGCGCGACTTCGCCGGCCTGGCGAGAGAGATCGCGGCGCGCGACGACCTCTCGGTCTCGGCCATTGCCTTGGGCGAGGAGCCGAACCTCAGCCTGTTGGGCGAGATGGTTGAGGCTGGACGGGGCGAGTTGTACCAGGTGACGGACTTCGTGTCGCTGCCCCAGGTCATTGTTGGGATCACCCAGCGACTCGGTCGAAGCCGCTTCGTGACGGGAGACGTGGCCGCGGTCGGGCCGCTGTGGGACGACGCCGCGAACCCGGCGCCGTCGCTTTCGGGCTACCTGTTGACCTACCCGCGTGAGTCGGCCGCGCTCCTCCTCGGCGCCGGCGAGGATCCCGTGGCCGCCACGTGGCGCAAGGGTCTCGGCTCGGTGACTGTGCTGAACGTCGACCTGGCCGGGCATTGGTCCGAACGCTGGCTGAACTGGCCGCGGCTGAGCGAGTTGTTTGGGAGGCTGTTGGCGACGACCGCGCCGCGCGTCGCGACCACGACGGGGCTCGTGCCCACGATCGAAGTCGGCGCGGACGCGGCCACGCTGCTCATCGAGGCGCGCACGCCGGCCGGCGGCTTCGCGAACTTCCTGCGCCTCGAGGCCGCGCTCTTGCCCGAGGAACGCCCGCTCGACCTCACGCAGGCCGCACCCGGCGTCTATCGCGCTCGCTTCCCCGTTCCTGCAGTAGGGGGGCACGCGGTGGTGGTCTCCGAACCGTCCACCGGGCGAACGACGCGGCTGTCCTTCGCCATTCCCTACGCCGCCGAGTTCGCGGCGTCGGGCCGCGACGACGCGGCGTTGCGCGCCATTGCCTCCGCGACGGGGGGCGCTGTCCTCCCGGACGAGTCGCTCGAGGCGGCCGTGCGCGCGGCCGTCGCCGCGGCTGGCCGCCCGCTTCAGGCCTTGTTCATCGGCCTGGCGATCCTCCTCTTCCTGCTCGACGTCGCGCTCCGCAAGTCGCGCTTCCGCCGCATCGCGCTGGACCTGCCCGACGAGCGCGACGGAAAACCCTGAACCCATCGAAACAGGACGCGGCTCGCGCGTTGAACGTCCCGACCGCGGTCCCTATAATGCCGACCGTCGCTGCGGGGAGTGGCGCAGCCTGGTAGCGCGCCTGCTTTGGGAGCAGGAAGCCGCTGGTTCAAATCCAGTCTCCCCGACCAGGCGGTCCAGGGGGTGACTCGGGTGGCGGAGACAACGGCTCGGCTTTCGCTGTACCGACGCTGGCGTCCGCAGCGGTTCGCCGACGTGGTCGGGCAGGACGACATCGTTCGCACGCTGCGCAACGCGCTCCTTGCCGCGGACGTCTCCCACGCATACTTGCTCGCGGGCGAGCGCGGCGTCGGCAAAACGTCGGTTGCCCGCATCCTTGCGCGTGCCGTCAACTGCGAGCGCCTTCAAGACGGGGAGCCCTGCAACGAGTGTCCGACCTGCCTGACCATCTCGGCCGGCCGCTCGCTCGACATCGTCGAGATCGACGGCGCGTCGAACCGCGGCATCGACCACATCCGCCGATTGCGCGAGGAGGTCAACTTCGCGCCGACCGACCTTCGGCGCAAGGTCTACATCATCGACGAAGTGCACATGCTGACCCCCGAAGCGTTCAATGCCCTCCTGAAGACGCTCGAGGAGCCGCCCCCGCACGCCATGTTCGTCTTCGCGACCACCGAACCGCACAAGCTGCCACGCACGATTGTCTCGAGATGCCAGGCGTTCGAGTTCCGCCGCCTCGCGCCCGACGTCATCGAGGCCCAGCTTCGCCGCATCGCGGCCGCCGAAGGTGCGCGACTGACCGACGAGGCCGCCGCGCTTCTCGCCCGACGGGCGAACGGCGGCCTGCGTGACGCCGTCGTCATGCTCGAGCAGGCCGCGACCTACGATCGCGACGCGATCACCGAGACGACCGTTCTGGACATGCTCGGACTCGCCCCGCGCGAGACGCTGGACCGCTTCGTCGCCGCGCTGGAGCGCGCCGACCGCGTCGGCGTGCTCGAAGTCATCGCGTCGCTCGCCGACCGCGGCAAGGACCTGGAGTTGTTCCTCGGCGACGTCCTCTTGCTCCTGCGCGATCGCATCGCTGCCGGGGAGCCCTCGGAGGCCCAAGACGTCATGCTGGCTCAGGGTCTGCTGGCCGTGAAGGCCGACCTCTACCGCGCGCTCGACCGGCAGATCCGTCTTGAGGTGGGGGCGCTCGCTCTCGCGGCGTCCTTCGCCGCCCGACGTTCCTCCGCCGCAGCGCCCGCCCGGGCTGCGACCCAGACGCCGGACCGAGTCGGCCCGACCGCGTCCAGGAACGCCGGCGTCGCGACGCCGCCTCCCGTGCCGGCCCGCGCGGAGGTCGCTCATCCCGGCGCCGCGGGGGAGCCGTCTCCCGACGAGCCGCGCTCGGCGCCTGATCTCGACCCCCAGCTTGCTTGTGCCTGGGACGCGCTGCTCCGCGAGATCGAGAAGGATCGCATCGCTGTCGCGGCGTACCTCACCGAGGCGCGCCCCACGGTCGACGGCACTCGCCTGGTGCTGGCGTTTCATCCCGACCACACGTTCCATAAGGAGAGCCTCGAGAAGAACGAGAACATGCAGTACGTGGCCGGCGCGGTGCGCAGGCACTTTGGGGATACCTGGCGCGTCGACGTCCGGTTCGATGTGGGCGTGGAGAAGAAGGCGCTGCCGCGGGACCTTCTCCTCGAGAAGGCGCGGCTCGTCTGCCAGGTCTTTGATGGCCGCATCGTCAAGGAGGCATCGTGAAGGGCATCGGGAACCTCGGCGCGTTGATGAAACAGGCCAAGAAGCTGCAGGAGGACCTCGAGCGCGCGCAAGCCGAGATCGCCGAACTGCGGATCACGGCGACGGCCGGCGGCGGGATGGTCGGCGCCACCGTCAGCGGCAAGGGCGATCTCGTCTCGCTCTCGCTCGAACGCGAGGTGGTCGACCCCGCGGACGTTGAGATGCTCGCCGACCTGATCGTTGCGGCCGTGCAGGAGGCCCAACGCCAGGCCCAGGAGGCCGCCCAGGCGAAGCTCGGCCCTCTCGCGCAGGGACTCGGCGGAGCTCCTGGACTCCCCGGCATGTAGACGGGAACACTGCTTTCTTGCACCTCTCGGCGCCCTCTCGTATAGTCGGAAGCAGACGATGGGGGTGAGCGTGCTCCAGAACACCAAGCAGCTTCTCGAGCTTCAGGGCGTGGACGTCAAGATCCAGGAGCTCGTGGCCCACCTCGAGAGGCAGGCCGCACACCGCCGCCAGCTCGAGGCCCGCATTGTGCAGGAACGCGCCGCGGCCGCCGCGGCGCGGGACGCCTTCCAGAAGCTCGAACTGGACAGCCGCGCGCAAAACCTTGAGGTGGACGAGCTGGACATGCGCATCCGCGCTTACCAGGACCGCCTCGACAAGGGGATCATCAGCTTCAAGGAGATGGAAGACCTGCGAGCCAAGATCTCTGGCGAGAAGACGCGCATGGGGACGCTCGAAGACGCGGCCTTGGCGCTGATGTCATCGATCGAGTCGGCTCGCGCCGAGCTCGCCGAGGCGCAGGCGGCCCTCGCACCGCGCGTCCAGCATCTCGAGGCCCAGATTGCCGAGATCGTCCGCGAGATGTCGGACACGGAGACAGGTCGACTGGCCGCGTTGCGTGCTGAGCGCGTTCGTCTCGCCACTGCGGTGCCTCCGTACGCACTCGCCCAGTACGAGGCGTTGCGCGCGACCTTTCCCAACCCCGTCGCCGCGATCGAACATGGCACCTGCGGAGGATGCAAGATCCGCGTCAGCGCCAACACCGCGGAGCGCGTGCGCGCGGGCAGGGAGATCGTGACGTGCGAACACTGTTCGCGCATCTTGTTCTCGTTCTAGCGCTCGTCCTCGTCGCGGCGTCCGCGGCAGCTGTTGGGGTCCCGGGGCCTCTGGGCAAGCTCTCCGACTACGGAGCGGTCTTTGATCGCCACGGCCGTGACGAGGTGAACGCGGCCATCGCCGAAGTGGCCGCGCTCCTGCACCTCGACGTCCATGTCCTCGTGAGCTGGGAGAACCCTTATCCAACCGTCGATGCCTTTGCCGCTGCCGTGTTCTCGGCGTGGAACCTCGCGCCAAAGGTCACCCTATTGGCCGTGTTCCTGCGCACGGGCGCGAACTGGACGGCGAGCGTCGTCGCGAGCGCGAGCGCCAAGGCCCAGCTTGGCACGGTCGATCAGCGCATCAAGGCGCGCATCGCAGACCTCGTGGCGCACCGCCGGATCGAGGAGGCGGTCCGCGCGATGTTCCATGAACTGAAGAGCCTGCCCGCCGCGCAACACGCGGCGGCACAGGCGGCACGCGGCGCGCCGAGCCGTGGCGCGGGCCCTCCGGTCGCCGTCCTCGTGTCCGCCGTCGTCGTCGGCCTCGGCGGGTTGGCCCTGCTCATCCGGTGGCGCATCTGCCCCCGTTGCGCCGGCATCCTGCGCCGAGAGCAGCCACGCTCCCAATTCACAACGCGCGCGCACCGCGTATACTCGTGCCGTCGATGCGGGTATCGACGCGGAGTGTAGGGAGAGGGTTAGAGAGACGCCGGTCGGGCGTGAGCCACGGCTGGAGGAAAGTCCGGACTCCATAGGGCAGACCACTGAGGAGATCTCAGCGGGGGCGACCCTCGGGACAGTGCAACAGAGAGCAGACCGCCGATGGCCCGGTAACACGGGCTCAGGCAAGGGTGAAACGGTGGTGTAAGAGACCACCAGCGGCTCGGGCGACCGGGCCGGCTCGGCAAACCCTGGTCGGAGCAAGGCCAAGTAGGAAGGCGTCGGAGAACGGCCCGTTCAAGCCTTCGGGTAGGCCGCACAGATGAATGTCTCTCCTCGACAGAATCCGGCTTATCGACCCTCTCCCCACCTTGCGCCCTCCGGGCGCAGGCCCTTGCCTTGGTTGTTGACGCCCGACGGGCTCCGTATACTCGTCCACGCGTGATGAGGAGGCGAAGACAGAGATGTTCAGCGGCCTGATGTTCGATCCGATCTGGGTCATCGTGCTGCCGGCCATGGCCCTCGCCCTCTATGCTCAGTGGAAGGTTCAATCGACGTACAGCCACTACGCGAACGTCGAGGTTGTCCGTCAACTCACGGCCGAAGACGCCGCGCGACGGATCCTGAACGCCGACCATGTCGAAGGCGTGGCAATTGAGAAGACCGATCGGCGGTTGGGCGACCACTACGACCCGCGGAAGAAGGTGCTGCGGTTGTCGGCGCCCAGATCGACGTCCGTGGCTGCCATCGGCGTCGCTGCCCACGAGGCCGGCCACGCCATGCAGCATGCCAAGCAGTACGGACCCCTCGCCCTCCGTTCGAGCCTGGTTCCCATCGCCAATTTCGGCTCGCAGCTCGCTTTCCCGCTCTTCCTGGTCGGCCTGCTCGCGCAGATCCCGGTCCTGATCACAGCGGGCATCGTGCTGTTCTCGGCCGCGGTCCTGTTCACGCTGGTGACCCTTCCCGTCGAATTCGACGCCAGCCGGCGCGCCGTGCGTGCGCTCGAACAGTCGGGCATGGTGACTACCGAGGAACTTGGCGCCGTACGCAAGGTCCTCTCGGCCGCGGCGCTGACGTACGTCGCGGCGGCCGCGGTCGCCGCTCTCCAGCTCGTCGCGCTCGTCTTGTCGACCAACCGCCGCCGATGAAGCTCGCGCCATCCCTGCTGGCCGCGGACTTCTCGTGCCTCCTCGACGAGGCGGAGGCGGTTGCGCCGCTCGCATCGTGTCTGCACTGGGACGTCATGGACGGGCACTTCGTGCCCAACCTGACGTTCGGCCCGCCGGTCGTGAACGCGTTGCGACGCCGCCTCGACCTGCCGTTTGAGATCCACCTGATGATCGAACGCCCGGCCGAGTACGCGCCGCAGTTCGACGTGCTTGAGAGGGACACAATCATCTTCCACGTCGAGGCGAGCGATCCGCCCGAGCGAGCGATCGCGGCCATCCGCAAGACGGGCGCCAGGGTCGGCGTGTCCCTGCGACCGCGGACGCCGCTCTGGGACCTCTTTCCGCTTCTCGACGAGGTCCGCACTGTCCTGGTGATGAGCGTCGAACCCGGCTTCGGCGGCCAGGCGTTTCGTCCCGAAACCCTCGAACGCATCCGCGCCCTGCGCGTCGAGACCGCGCCGCGCGGGATCGAGATCGCCGTGGACGGGGGCGTGAACGTCCACAACGCCCGCGAGATCGCGCGCGCCGGCGCGGATCTGCTCATTGCCGGCTCCGCGATCTTTGCCGCGCCGGACCGTCTCGCCGCCATGCGTGCCCTGCGGGAGGCCGCGGCGTGAACGACGAGACGTTCCTGCGGCGCGCGTTTGAACTCGCCGAGGTGGGGGAGGGCGACACGTCGCCAAACCCGCTCGTCGGCGCCCTCGTCGTCCGCGACGGGCTCATCGTCGGGCGAGGCGCGCACCGCGCGTTCGGAGGCCCCCACGCCGAGGTCTTCGCCCTCGATGAGGCCGGGGACCGCGCGCGCGGCGCGACCCTTTACGTCACTCTCGAACCGTGCGCACACCACGGCAAGACCCCGCCGTGCACCGAGCGCATCCTGGCCGCCGGCGTCGCGCGCATCGTCGCGCCGGTAGAAGACCCGAACCCCGTCGTCGCCGGGCGCGGCTTTGCCGCGCTCCGTTCCGGCGGTCTGACCGTCGATGTGGGTTTGTTGCTCGACGTCGCGCTTCGCCAGAACGAGATCTTCTTCAAGTACATCCGGACCCGCCTCCCGTTCGTCCACCTCAAGCTCGCCCAGAGCCTCGACGGTCGCATCGCCACGCGAACCGGGGACGCGCGCTGGATCTCGAGCGAGCCCGCCCAGGTGCTCGTACACCGCTGGCGCCGGCGCCATGCCGCCGTGCTCGTCGGCCTCGGAACCGTGCTCGCCGACGATCCCGAGCTGACCGTGCGCCACGTCGTCGGGCGCCAACCCACGCCCGTCGTCGTGGACCGCGACGGACAGCTTGCGCCCACTGCGCGACTCGTCCGTTCAGGTCGCGCCCCGATCGTGGCCGTCGCCCGCATCGAGGCCGAGCGTCGCGCCGCGCTCGAAGCGCAGGGGTGCCGCGTGTGGGAGCTGCCAGCAGGCCAGGGTGACGTCGACATCGCCGTTCTTCTCTGTCGGCTCGGCGCCGCGGGCATCGACTCGCTGCTCGTCGAAGGCGGGGGAGAGACCGCTGCCTCGTTCCTCCGAGCCGGACTCGTGGACCGCATCTCCGTGTTCATTGCGCCCCTGCTGATCGGCGGGCGCAGCGCCGTCCCGGCGATCGGCGGAGAGGGGAGCGAGCGCCTGCGCGACGCGTGGCCCCTTCGCGGCGTGACCATCGAGTGGATCGGCCCCGATCTGCTCTACTCCGGCCGGGTGGGTTCTCCAGACGCGTAACGCGCCGCTTCCACAGAGACGGCGCATCCCTGGCTTCCCCCGACAACCTCTGGGGCGCAGCCGGGTATCAGCCTGCCGCACCCCCGAGGTGGCCGAACGCTCCCTCTCCAGAGCGGCGTGGCTCTCCCAGCCGCAGGGCAAGCAGCAAAGCCGGATGCAGGCCTCGAGAGAGGAGCCGCCGGCATAGCCGGCGGCTCCGATGTCCTGGTGGGCGCAGCAGGGGTTCTAGCCTGCGGCACCTCCGAGGTGCCCGAACGCTCTCCCAGCTGAGCGACTTGGCCACCAGACGACAAGCCAAGCAGCGAAGTCAGACCAAGCCGCCACTGAGCTACTCGCCCCGCCGCAGAGACAAGCGAGCAGCGAAGCCGACCACGCCATGCGGAGCTACTTGCTCCTCCAGACCGAAAGGCAAGCAGCGAAGCCGACCACGCCATGCGGAGCTACTTGCCCCTCCGAACCGCAGGCAAGCAGCGAAGCGCATCGCAGGTTGGCCAAGAGAGACGGGCCGCCGGTCGATGACCGGCGGCCCGTGGCTACGCGCTGTGGGCGCAGCAGGGTTCGAACCTGCGGCCTCTCGGATGTGACCCGAACGCTCTCCCAGCTGAGCTATGCGCCCTTCTTGCGCATTGTACCACGCGGGCCGCCGCAAGGGGAGTCTCGCGACTCACCCCGCGCAGCGCGCGTCTAGGCGTCGAATTTGGCGTTCTCGAGCATGTCTGAGAGGCTTTCGCCGCGCCGTTTACGCGTGATCTCCACCAGCCCGAGCGCCGTCATGTCCACGAAGTCCGCCGAGACCCGATCCTTCTTCAGCTCCTCCTGCACCTTCTGCACGACCTGCTCGACGTGGGTTGGATCCTCCATGTCGACGAAGTCCACGATGATGATCCCGCTGATCTGGCGTAGCCGAAGCTGCCGTGCGATCTCTGTCGCCGCCTCGAGGTTCGTGTTGAGAATCGCCGACGACTGGTTGCGGTGGCGCACATCGCCCCCGGTGTTGACATCGATGGCAATGAGGGCTTCCGTTTCATCGATGACAATCGACCCGCCGCCCGAGAGCGGCACGCGCCGCGCCAGGCTGTCGTGGATCTGTCGCTCCAGATCGTGTTTGGCGAACAGCGGATCCGGTCCCTTGTGCAGGCGGATCCGATCCCGGTGCTCGGTCATCTGCATGTACTCGAGGAACGACTGGATCTTCTCGAAGAAGAACGGCGAGTCCGCGATGACCTCGACGATGTCAGGCCCCATCCAGTCGCGCAGCACGGTCTGAACGAGGCCCATGGCCTTGTACACCAGCCGCGGTGACGTCGCGGCCTTGGCGGCCGCGGTGACGCGCTCCCAGCTCTCCACGAGCAGGCGGTAGTCCCTTTCCAGTTCCTCATCCGTGGCCCATTGCGCGGCTGTGCGAGCGATCATGCCCTCGCCCGGCCTCTTCAGCGCCCGCGCCAATCGGCGGATGCGCCGTTGATCGCGCACGGCCTCGACCCGCCGCGAAACGCCGAGCCGGTCTTCGGTCGGCAGGTAGACCCAGAAGCGCCCCGGGATCGAGATCTTCGTTGTCCCTTGTGGGTTCTTCGTGCCGATCCCGTCGCGCCGCACCTGGAGCGTGATCATCTGGCCCTGCCGCAGGATCTTCCCGATGGGGATCCCGTTCTGCCACGGCTTGAACCCCTTCTCCTCGAGCATGCTGTCGTTCAGCTCGTTCAGCGACAGGAAGAGGCTCTTCTTCTCCCCGACGTCGACGAACGCCGACCCCATGCCCGGGACAACGTCCTCGATGCGTCCCCGATAGATGTTTCCAACGAGCTTCTCGCGTGATGGGTGACCGTAGTAGATCTCCATCAGTCGGGTCCCCTCGAGGAGCGCGACCCGCGTCCGCTTGTCTCCGTCTTCCGTCGTGTCAACGGAGATCAGGATTCTCTTGTCGTCGATCTCGCCACCTTCTTTCCCTCACCGAGTCCACGCAGAACGGAGGCGAACGGCGCTCCGTCCCGAAAGTCCACGAGCTTCGGGTCGAGTTCGAGCAGCGGGACGAGCGCAAAGGCGCGCTCGCGGAGCCGCGGGTGCGGAATCTCCAGGTCGGGCTCTCGAATCTCCAACCGGCCGTAGAGCAGAATGTCGACATCGAGCGTACGGGGCCCAAAGCGCGGGCCGCGCTGCCGTCCGCACAACGCCTCTGCCTCCTGGCACCAGGTGAGGAGCGTTCGCGGCGGCACGCAGACGCGCCCGCGGGCTGCGCGGTTCAGAAACCATGGCTGGTCCTCCAGGCCAACAGGTTCTGTCTCGTAATCGGACGAGACGGCCAACCACTCGACTCCGCGGTCCCCGAGCGCGGCGAGTCCCCGCTCGATGGCGGCGTGCCGATCGCCGAGGTTCGAGCCGAAGAGGAGGTACGCCTCTACGCCTCCGCTCGTGCCTGGCGTTTCGTCACGACGGCGGTTGCACATGCGCCTTGACCCCACGCTTCAAACCCCAACTTCCGCACGCCGACGCGCACCGCGCGCACCCTGGCGAAGTCGCCGAGCACTTCGTCCGCGATAGCCCCGGCGAGCGACTCGATGAGGTGAAAGCTTCGCCCCCGGCTCACGCGGTGAATGCAGCGCACGATCGCATCGTAATCCATCGTCTCGCGCAGCTCGTCGTTCCCAACCGCCGCGCGCCAATCGCCGATCACGGTCACGTCGACCTCGAAGCGCCGATCCGTGGTACGTTCCTCGGGATAGACGCCATGGCGCGCCGTCAGTTCGACGCGCTCAACGCTCAACCGCATCGCGGCGCTCAATCGTCTCGTTCTGTCCTCGTGCTTCTCGCGGCTCAAGACAAGAGGTCACCCCGCGGGTGACCTCCACACTCCTCTGCGATCGACGCGGTGCCGCCAAGCAGCGACCACCCTCGGCAACGCGGCCTCCTGCTTGGCATTGCGCTCAGCCCCTCGAGGCCCCTTCCTTGGACACCTTCGCCAGCTCCGCGAACGTCGCAGGGTCGCGCACGGCGATGTCCGCGAGCATCTTCCGGTTGAGGATGACGCCGCGCTTGGCGAGCCCGCCGGTCAGACCCGAGTACGACAACCCGTTCTGCCGTGCTCCCGCCCCGATCCGCGTGATCCAAAGGCTTCGGAAGTTTCGCTTCTTCAGGCGGCGCCCGATGTAGCTGTTCTTCAGGGCCTTCATCACCGCCTGCTTGGCAATGCGGTGCGATCGACCCCGCTTGCCCTTGAAGCCCTTGGCGAGAGCCAGGATCTTCCTGCGGCTCTCCGCCCTCTTGTTGCCTCCACGTGCTCGCGGCATCTCGTTCTCCTTCGTTCGCGGCCGGGGCCTACCGCTTCTTCTTCCCGATCATCCGGGAGAGCATCTTCTCCAATCCCCCGGTCACCTGCTTGCCCTTCCGCGCCTGTCGCTTCGCCTTCGAACTCTTCTTCACGTTCTTGTGCCAGAAGTTCGACATCTCGTGGAAGAGCTTTCCGCCCTTCGATCGCGTGAACCGCTTCTTCGATGCGGAATGCGTTTTCTGCTTCGGCACTGCGTCTCCTCCTCGCGCCGCCGCCTAGCTCTGCTGCGACGGCACGACCATCATCTGCAGGATCTTGCCCTTGGCCATCGGCTGGCCTTCGACGCGGGCGATGTCCTTGACCTCTTCCTCCACACGCTTCAGGAGCTCGTGTCCCTTGCTGGCGTGAATGATCTCGCGCCCCCTGAAGAAGATGCTGATGCGGACCATGTCACCGTGCGTCAGGAACTCGCGAACGCGGTTCAGTTTCGTCTGGAAATCATGTTCGCCGATCTTGATCGTGAACTTGATCTCCTTCAGCTTTGAGCGGTGCTGCTGCTTGCGCTCCCGCTTCTCCTGCTGGTAGTAGTACTTGCCGAAGTCCACGATCTTGCACACCGGCGGGTTGGCCTGAGGCGCAACCTCCACGAGGTCCAGCGCCCGCTCCTTGGCCACGGCGATCGCCTGATCGGTCGCCAGAACGCCCAGGTTCTCCCCCTTCTCGTCGATGACCCGAACCTCGGGAACCCGGATTCGCTCGTTCACCCGCATCTTCTTACTGTCGATACGAACCTCCTATCTCGTGCGGTCCTTGCCACCGCGTGCCCGATACAGCCCATGCTCTCGGATGTACTTCGCCACGCCCCGCGGCACCCACGGCTCGAGGTCCTCGCCGCGGCTCGCCTTCTCGCGCACGAACGTCGAAGACAAGTCGACGGGCATCATGTCGAGCTCATGGATCCGCGCCCCGGCCCACGGAGCCCTCGCAGGCTTCGACAAGTCAACTCCCGGCCGCGGTGCGACAACAAAAGGAACGGAACGCAAGAGGTCTTGCGACTCCTTCCACGCGTCGATGCCCATCAACCGGTCGGCTCCGAGAATGAAGCACAGCCCTTCTGGAACATCTTGCTCCATCGCGCGAATCGTGTCAATGGTGTACGAGGGTCCTTGCCGGTCGATCTCGATGCGGGACGCGGAGAGCCCCTTGCGCCCGCGCACGAGCGCCTGGACCATCCGATACCGGTCGTCGGACGTCTCCAGTGCCTGTCCCTTCTGCGGCGGGACACCGTTGGGGACAAACAGGACGCGACGCAGCCCGCACTGGCGCAGCGCCTCCTGGGCGACCAGGAGGTGGGCGCGGTGGGGCGGGTCGAAGGTCCCGCCAAACAGCCCGACCCTATGGCGCAAGCTCAACGCGAACCTCGCCGATGCGCAGCGGATCCCCGTCATGGTACCCGATGCGGCGCAGCTCCTTGAGTGCACCCATCTTCTCCAAGCGGTCGGTGAGGTACTCGGGCGCGTCGCGCGTGGAGAGCACGAGCTTGCGGGCCACGTTCTCGACCGAGCGCCCCGAGATGACGAACGCGTCGGCCGCTCGGCTGACCGCGAACCCCGACTCGCCCTCGTAGCGATAGACCCGCCGGCGGACACTGGTCGGGGCTACGACGTCCCTGGACCGCTCCTCCTCGAGCCTGCGCCACGCGCGTTCGACCAACTCGCGCACCCCGCGCAGGGTCGCGACCGACACGGGGTGGAGCTCCACGCCGGCCACGGCGAACCGGGCGCGCATCGCCTCGATGGCATCATCCTGCAGAAGATCGCACTTGTTCCCGGCAACGATCTGCGGTCGTTCGGCCAACGCCGGGTTAAACGCGGCCAGCTCCGCGTTGATCCGCTGCAGATCCTCGACCGGATCTCGTCCGTCGAGCGCCGCAAGGTCGATCAGGTGGATGAGGACGCGCGTCCGTTCCACGTGGCGAAGGAACCGATCGCCCAGGCCGCGGCCCTTGTGCGCTCCGTCAATCAGTCCCGGCACGTCGACCGCCACGAACTGGTGCCGGCCGTCGACGTCGACCACGCCGAGATTGGGCACGAGCGTGGTGAACGGGTAGTCGGCGACCTTGGCCCGCTTGCCGGAGATCGACGAGATCAGGCTCGACTTGCCGACGTTGGGGTATCCGATGATCCCCACGTCAGCGATGAGGCGGAGCTCGAGCTTGAGCGTCCGCGCTTCGCCAGCCAGCCCACGCTCGCAGAGGCGCGGGGTCGTGCGCGACGGCCCGGCGAAGCTGGAGTTGCCCCGCCCGCCTTCGCCGCCGCGAGCGACGACGACCTCGTCCCCGGCCTGCGCCAGGTCAGCGAGCAGCTCGCTCGTCCCCTCGTCCTTGATCACCGTGCCCACCGGAACGTGGACAATGCGGTCCGTACCGCACGCGCCGGCGCGGTTGTTCTCCCCTCCGCTCCCGCCGTCCTCCGCCTGGAACAGCGGGCGGTTGCGGAACGAGTACAGGGTCGACATGCTGGGGGATGCCACCAGCACCACGGCCCCGCCGGGGGCGCCGTTGCCCCCGTCCGGTCCGCCGCGCGGATTGTGCCGACTCGAGAGAAAGTGGATGATCCCGCCGCCTCCGCGTCCGCCACGGACGCGGATGGTTGCTTCATCGACGAACATTCGTCGCGGGCCCCCTCAGAGGCCTAGTCCCCGGTGTCGGCAGGCAAAACGTTGACGATCGTCTTCCCGCGGTTCTCGAAGTGCACGACCCCGGCCACCGTGGCGAAGATGGTGAAGTCCCTCCCAAGTCCCACGTTCTTCCCGGGAGCGTACTTCGTCCCTCGTTGCCGGACGATGATCGTCCCGGCGTTCACGAACTCACCGCCGAAGCGCTTGACGCCCAGGCGCTGGCCCGGGCTGTCGTGCACGTTCTGCGTTGAGCCTGTACTGGTCTTGTGCGCCATCTTGGACTCCTTACAGCACTTCCACGCCCACGGTTTCTTCGTGGAGGGTCACATTCTTCGCATGGTTGCGCTCGACGATGCGGAACCCGACCACCAGGGTCTCGAGGATCGCGTCCAGCTCGCGATCAAGGTGCGGGTCCCCGCGATCCACGACGAGCGTCATGTCCGACCCGAGCGACGTCTCGGCCGGCACGTGGAGGTACTCGGTGAGGCTTGTCGCAGCGGCCTCGAGTAGTGTCGAGAGGACCGCGCCCAACGTGGTCACCGGCCGCACGCCGCGGACCACCACGCCCACCACCCGGTTTGACTCGTCGCGCTGTACGACGATCTCGCCCAACGTCGTCCCCCTACTCACCGATCGCCACGATGCGGGTCACCATGAACCCCTGTCGATGGCCTTGTTTCCTTCGGTAGCCCTTCTTCGGCTTGTACTTGTAGACGATGATCTTGTCGCCCCGGCCGGTGGACTTGACCTCGCCGGTCACCGTCACGCCAGAGAGGTAGGGAGTCCCGACCCGGACGCCTGCCTCCGACACCAGGAGCAGAACCTTGTCGAACTGGACCGTCGCGCCGACGTCGACCTGGGGCAACAGCTCGTGCTCCAGGTCCATTCCCTGCTCCACTCGGTACTGCCTGCCACACGTCTCAATGACTGCGTACATCTTTCACCCCAATCGAGAGCGGATGGTAACGGCCCCGCCGCGACGCTGCAACGTCATCCCACCGTGCTGCCGGGCGCGACCGCGCCGTCCGGTGTGACGATCACCGGGGACGGACCCTGCGTAGCGAGAATCATCAGTTCCGATCGGATCCCCCGGATCGTCCGCGGGGCGAGGTTTGCCACGACCACGACCGACCTGCCGACCAGGCGATCCGCCTCGTAAGACCCGCGCAACCCGGCCACGCAGGTGCGCACGTCGTCGCCCACGTCCACAGAGAGTCGCCACAGCTTGTCGGCTCCCTCGACGGGTGCCACGTCGCGCACCACGCCGACGCGAAGATCGAGCCGGCGGAACTCGTCGAACGTGATCTCGGCGGCTCCGTCGGCCGCCTCCGCGGTCGGCGCCGCAGCGCGCGCTTGGCGCGCCTCGACCTTGGCGCGGATCGCCGCGATGTCGATCCGTTCGAGCAAGATCCGCTCGGTCCCGACCCGCCGCCCGGCCATCGGCGTGGCCAGATCGTTCCAGGTCGGCTGCTCGAATCCGAGCACGCGCAGCACGCGCGTCGCAAACCCTGGCACGTAGGGCAAGAAGAGGAGCGCCAACGTCTTCGCCACGCTGATGCTCCCGACAATGCCCGTCGGGTCGTCAGTCGCCCAGGGCTTGTGCCGCTGGACGTAGACGTTGCCGAACACGGCGAGATCGCAGGCCGCGCGAAGGGCCTGGCCGAGGAGCCCGTCGGCGACGGCCTTCTCGTACGACGCGACCGTTGCGCGCACGCGTTCGGCAACCTCCGCGTCGAGGTCCGCCACCGGGACCACGCCGCCGGCGCGGGTCTGCACGAGCGCCACAACGCGGTTGATGAGGTTGGCGACGTTCGAGATGAGGATGCCGTTGACGGCCTTCTCCAGCTCCTCGTAGGAGAAGTCGACGTCGCGCGACTCGGGGCGGTTGTAGAGCAGGTAGAAGCGCCACAACTCGCCGTCCATCACCTCGAGGGCGTCATCGCAGTACAGGCCGACGCCGCGCGTCTTGGAGAAGCTGTCGCCGCCAATCCAGTTCAGGTACTCGGTCGCGGCGATCTGGTCCGGCAGATGGTAGCCCCGGCCCGAAGCGATCAACTGGCCTGGGAAGATGAGCGAGTGAAACGGAATGTTGTCCTTGCCGATCGTGTAGATCTGGAAGACGTCGTCGCCGAACCAGTAGTCCTTCCACTCGGGCGCCGCGGCGAAGTGCTCGATCACGGCAGACACATACCCCAACGCCGCCTCGCCCCAGACGTAGATCACCTTGCCCTCCGCGCCGACGAACGGCGCGGGGATGCCCCAGTCGATGTCGCGGGTCATCGCGCGTGGCCGGAGGCCCTCGTCGATCATCTGCTGCGTGAACCGGCGCACGTTGCCCTGGAAATCGCGCTCGGCGACATACGCGCGCAAGGCCGGTGCCAGCTTCGGCAGGTCAAGGTACCAGTGCTTCGTCTGGCGGAACTCGATCTCGCCTGAGCCGCAGGAGCTGCAGACCGGGTCTAGGAGCTCTTCGGGCTCGAGGATCGTCCCGCAGGCGTCGCACTGGTCGCCCAGCGCGTGTGGCGACCGGCAGCGCGGGCACGTCCCGCTGATGAAACGGTCGGCGAGGAAGCGCTGGCACTGCCGGCAGTACGCGCGCGACTCGAGCTGCGTCGTGATGTACCCGTTCTTCTCGATGTCCAGGTAGATGCCCCGCACAAACTCCTTGTGCGTCGGGCACTCGGTGGTCGTGTAGTTGTCGAACGCAATGCCGAAGGCCTCAAGGATCCGGCAGATGCCGTCGTGGGTCTGTGTCGCCAACTCGCTCGGCGTGATGCCGCGCTTGCGCGCCTCGAACTCGATCTTCGTGCCGTGCGCGTCGGTCCCGGAGACGTAGAGCACGTCCATGCCGCGCAGCCGGTAGTAGCGCGCGAACACGTCGCCAGACAACAGGGACCCCACCAGGTTCCCGAGATGCGGGAGCCCGGACGCGTACGGCCACGCACTGCATACGAGGACACGCTGTCTTTTCACGAACGGGATCTCCTTCGGCGTGCGAACGACGGCGATTATAGCTGCGACGTCCCAAGCGGCAAACGCAAGAACCCTTGCGCGCGCGCCTCGCGGCCGGTATACCTGGTCTCGGGATGAACAAGGAGAGAGAGGTTCCGCCCTGCGCTGAGGGGCTGGTCACCGTGCGCGTGTTCGGCGGGCTGCGCGACCTCGCCTCCAGCGCCCCGCTCGCCTACCCTGCCGCCGACACCCCGACGCTGGCTCGGCTGCTCGCGCGCATGGGCGGCGAACAGCCCGCGCTTGCGGCCGCGTTGCGCGAGGGCCTCGCCGACGGCTACCTCAACACGCTCGTCAACGGGCGCAACGCGCGCTTCCTCGCGGGGGACGACACCCCGCTCGCCGCAGGCGATGTCGTCGCATTCCTTCCGCCCATCGGGGGCGGCTGAGCCTAGCGCTCGAAGTCAATCGCCACCGTCATCTCGAGGACCAGCCCGTGGTAGGGTGGCACCGCCGTGCGCATGCCCCCGCGGTACGTGGCCCCGAGCGACAGGCTCCATGTGGGAGAGAGCCGCAGGTCGGCCGTCAGGCCCGCGCGCCAGGTCGCATCGTCCTTGTCGTTCTGTCGCCGCCACTCCCCGCCCGCGTCGCTGCGCAGCAGGACCGTGGGCACGAACCCCGCGGCCTCCACGGCCGAGGGTCGTCGCGTCGTCGACGCAGCCGGCGCCGACTCCACATCCCGTGGTGACTCGGCGTCGACGACGTCGGCAGTCGGCTCGGCCTCACTAGGCGCGCGCGCCGGTGCATCGTCGTTCTCGCCGCGCGCTGCCATCCAGCCGCGCACCAGCGCGGTGATGTCTCGCGAGTATGAGTTCGTCACGCTGAGGTTGGCTGCGCCGCTTGCCTCGAGCCGCGCCGTGGCGGCCAAGGTCTCCGAGGTTCCGTCAGGGCCGGACCACGACACACGCCCCGTCAGCGTGTGCGTCGTCTTTGCCTTCGATCCCTGGCCCTCGACCTGCGTCACGGTGCGCGTTGCGTTGTAGTTCAGGGACGGTCGCAGATCGGCGATCCCCGAGTACGTGAACGACGACGTCAGCCGCTCCGTCCATCGCACCACGCGCGATCCGATGCCCGACACGTCCACGGAAGCGGTCGCGCGTGCCGTCATGTCGGGGCCGTTGAGGCGCGCCCCGAGACGGCCCGAGACGGCACTCACGCGGTCCTCGTGCTCGCCTTCGAGGTCCAACGTCGGGGCGAGCGACCACTCCCCGGACGCGATCGGATCGATCGTGAACGAGAGCGTCGCCGCGTGACTCAACGCCACGTCCCCGCCCGGCAACGCCCGCCCTCCGGTGAGGTCGTAGCCCGCAGCAATTCCCAACGAGCCGGCGTCGAACGCGCCGTCGGTCGTCCACGTCAGCCGGTCGCTGCCCGACGCCGAAGCGCCGACGATCCGCACGGGGCGGCGCCAGGTCCAGCTCGTCTCAACGCCCGGCAGGATGTCGAGCGAAGCCCGCGTCGAGAGCGTCGTGTCCCGGCGCGGCGCAAGCGACTCGCTCCAGGACACCCTCTCGTCCCATCCGATCGACAGCTCCAAGGCCTTCTCGAAGAACGAGTGATCGATCCCCACGTTGTAGGCCACAGCGCTCCGCTCGTATCCCGGCCGCGCCGCGTTGTCCTCGACCGTGTAGTCGATGGCGAACGTCAGCTTCGGCCCCATCGTGGTGCGGAACGTGAGCCCCTGCTCAGCGAGGGTTCTGGCGTCCACCGACCCGACGTGCGACATCCGCACCTCGTGGGTGAAGGAAAGCGAGCTTGTCGCCCCAAGATCGAGGTCCGACGCGAACGTCCAGCCGCCGTCGTTCGAGCGACTCCGCGCGTCGATGGCGCGGAATCCGGGCAGCGTTCGGTTGACGCTTGCTGCGACCGAGTACCCGTCTCCCTGGTGCGAGAACGACCCGCGCGCCATCCAGCCGGTCGTCGTGTGCTCGTCGGCCGGCGCGTCGGTGTACACGCGCGGGTTCCACGGATCGATGCCCGTCGTCGCCGCATCGTAGACTGCCTCGCCCGCAGAGAGACGACCGACGAGCAGCTCGCCCTCGCCGGTGCCGCTCGTCCCAACCCAGAGCCGGTCGGCCTCTGCGCCAAGCGCAGTGACCTGCCAGCCGTCAAAGAACCGTGCGCCGTCTGCCACGCGCGCGACGCCATCGCCGGCCGCGTAGTAGACGTGATCGCCCGCCGCCTCGACCGCTGGGACGGCCTCCCCGCGGATCACCCACTCCGTCTCCGCGCCAGCGACCACGGTGCGCAGGCCCTCCGCGCCGGCTGCGTAGAGCACGTCGCCGTGGACAGCGAGGTCCCAGACAGCCGTGGCGGAACCGACCCGCTCCGCCGTCCGCGTGGCAGGATCAAGGCGGACAAGGCCTTCGGACGTTCCGACGTACAGGGCGCCGGCCGCCACGGCGAGCGCCCGGACCCCGAGCAACGCGGCGTCTTCGTACGACGTCCACGCGTCCGGGTCGGCAACGGCCGCCGTGGGGACAGCAGACAGCCCCGCATCGGTGCCGATCCACAGGGTGTCGCCGTCGAGGGCGAGGGCGCGGATCGAATCCTCGAGAAGGCCCTGGCGCTCGCCGTAGCGCGACCAGTTTGCCACCTTGTCAAGCGGCGACACGCCGACCAGGCGCACGATCGTCAGCCCGCCCTCGGTGCCGAGGTAGACGGCGGACTCATCCAGAGCCACCGCCCGCACCTCGCGGCCGCTCAGACCGGACTGCGACCCGTACGCCTCCCAGGCGCCGGCGCCGAACACGCTGAAGCCCGTGTCGGTGCCGACGACGACGCGTCCGGCGCCTGCCGCCACGGCCCGGACCTCGTTGGGCGTGCGCACGCGCCCGTTGTCGTCATAGGGGAAGAGATCGTCGGTGTAGCCAATGTCGACGCTCGCCGAGAGATCCGGACGCGTCCATCGGCCACTGACGCCGACGACGGTCTGTCGATTGGGCATGGTCTTGACGCTGTCGGAGTTCTCCACTGAGCCCGTGTCGTCCGACGCCCGCAGCGCGTACCCCGTGAACGACCATTCGGACCCCACGGGGAGGCTGATCGTGCCGCCGTAGAAAGTCCGTGCGTAGGCACCCGCGCCGCCCGGCCCGCTGTAGCGCTCGAACTCCACGATCAGCGCCTCGTCGGGGCCGATGTCGACAAGCAGCGCGAGCATTCCGAACTCATAGTCGAGCGTGTAGTCGGTATCGCGGACGAGGGATCGGCCGGCGAGGACCACCCGTTCGCTTCCCGGGATGACGGACGCGCCGAGGAAGTAGATGCCGCCAACCACTTTGTAGGCGAACTGGACGCGCAGCGCAGCGTCTGGATCCGCGAAGAAGCTCTCGGGGAAGCTCACGTCGAGCAACCCCTCCGCGGCGCGCACCCGGAAGGAGTAGTCGCTGAGCCGTGGGTCGTCGGTCGAGACGTACTCGCCATCGCGGCGAACCTCAACGCGCACCGTCTCGGGCTCGACGCGTTCCTGACCAAGATCGAAGAATCGACGGAAGCGTAGTTCGCCGAGCGACCGCGCCTCGGATCCGACGCGGAGCGCAGTCCGCGCCACGAGCGCGGCGAGGAAGTCCTGCTCCACGCCGCTTCCGCTGACGAATGGGTACGTCAGCGCCTCGCCCGAACCGGTCGCGTTGTAGACGCGGAGCGCCTCGCGTAGGGTCTCGCGCACCGCCTGCGTGGGCTCGACCCGCAGGATGAGCGACTGCGTGTCGCTCCCCGACTCGCCCTCGCCGACCACGAGTGCCTCGTGGCTGTCCACGAGCCGTCCATCGAACGCAGACAGGGTCTTGATCAGATCGGCGACACCGAACTGCGTCATGATGGCGCTCGCCTCGCCGGGTTCGAGGTCGAGACGGATCTCGGTGAAGCCCTCCGCGTACAACTCCTTGAGGTCCACGTAGCCGAAGCCCCGTAGGCTGGTCGCGTACGAGACGCCCTCATCGCCCGACGCCCCGGCGAACACCTCCTCGCCGAACGCCAGCTCGCCGACAAACTGCCGCGACGCGCGGGTGCCGGATACCTGGGAGACGATCGCCAACGCCGAGCCCTGATCCCACAATGCGTCAACGCGCGCCCCTATCATCGTCCGGCTGCCGGCAAAGAACCCGCCCAGGCTGGGCGCGGTGAAGTCGCCGAGGACGCCCTGGACGTGCTCGGTGTCCAAGTACAGGGACAACGACTGCATGTCAGTCGGCTCCTGATCATCGAAGTGGCCTACGACGCGGAAGATGTCGAGCGCCGTCGCCGTGAAGTCGACGCGCAGCGTCTGATCAAGCTCGAACTGGCCTGCGCCGATCGACGCGCCGGCCAGGGCCAGAGGGTCGCCCAGTCCGAACCGCACCGTCCACGTCTTGCGTCCGTCGAGGTCCACGTTCAGGGAGTCCGTTTGCGTCGCCTGCTGCGCCCAACCGAGCGACCCCATCACGATGACCCACAGCGCCAGGATCACGCACGTCCTCATCTGGATCCTTCACCTCCGCCCGACAACACCCACTGCAGGGAAACCCGGTGACTCACCCCAAGGTCGGAGCGTACAACGGAACACCAGTCGAGCTCCACCCGGCGCGCCGCGACCGACGCGCCCAAGGTCCATCCAGCGCCGTCCCAACCCCATCGCCCCGCGAGTCTGCCCAACGAGATCTCCATGCCGCCCACCAGGCGGCTCGTCCCGCTCAGGGCCTCGACCCAATCGAGCGCCCCCTGCAAGCGAACCTGAGATGACAGCGCTACCTGCGCCCCCACGCCCAGGGACAGCGAGCGCGCCCAGTCCTCGCGCCGATCGCGGTCGAAGAGCATCCCCGAGGAAAGCAGGGCGTCCACCATGACGCCGACGCGGACGACGCCGAGCTCCGCGGCCATCCCGACGTCGGCGGCCCATCCGTTTGCCGAGAACGGCGCCCCCACGTGCAGATAGCGCCACTGCGCCCCGACACCGAACGCGCCAAACGCCGCGCCCGCCCCGCAAGACAGGCCCTGGGAGGCAAAGCGCAGCGGGTCCTCGCCGGAGACGATCCATCCGGAGTCCAGGACCGCAGCCGCGACGGCCACGTGCGGAGCCGACAACGCGAACGACGTGTAGCTCGCAGCGCCGAACTGATCTGCGTAAAGCGACTCAAGATGGACCTGCTCAGTCCAGGCCAGCAGCGCGGGGTTCAGGCCCGCGCTCGCCTCGCCAAGAACGGCCACCGACGCCCCGCCCATCCCGAGCAGGCGCGCCGAGCCCCCAAGGTCGAACATCGCCGCGGCGCCGCCCGCCGCAGCGCTCGGGCGCCCCAGTCCGACAAGCGCGAGGCACGCCAAGAAGGCGCAGTGCCGCAGCGCACGAGCAGATCGGCTCTCGGCTCCTCGCGCCGCAGAGCCCCGGAAGGGCAAGGCGGCTGCCACCGCACCGGCTTCGCAGAACGCACGCCCAGCTCGCAGAGATCTCACCTTGCCTCCTCACCCCGTGCCATCACGGGGCCACCACCAGGGGTGCGATGCTCGACGCCCCGCGATCCGAGGCCACTACGCACAGATACAGGCCGGCCGTCGCCTGCACCCCGCGGCGCGTCGAGAGATCCCAGATCTCGTCCGTCGCGCCTGCGCGGAGAGCCACCTCGTACACGAGCGCCCCCGCCACGTCATACACGCGCAGCCACGCGCTGCGCGTCCCCGGCGGCAGGACGTAGGAGAACTGCGCGCGTCCTCGCGCCGGGTTGTCCACGATGCGCAACGTCGGCCGCACCGCCGGAGGGGGCAGTCCGCCGCCTCCCAGGCTCTGGGCGGCACTCCATGCATCGAGCTTGCCGTAACCCCACTGCGGCCCCACCGACACGTCCGCATCGCGCCGCGCGCTCTCGATCAGCGTGTCGCGAATCTCGTCGGCCGAGAGGGCGGGCTCCAGCTCAAGCAACAGCGCCACCGTGCCGGTGACGTGCGGCGCGGCCATGCTCGTCCCCCGCCGCACGACGTGCACGCCGTCGGGATGTCGCTCGTCCGCCGGAGCCTGAACCCAGGCGGAGAGAGACGAGCAGATCCACGCGCCCGGCGCCGTGAGGTCGGGCTTGATGCGCCCGTCGCGCGTCGGTCCGCGGCTGGAGAACGCGGACAGGGCGCCCGGCGCCACGTTGCCCGCGTCGTCCTGATCTCCGGCGGTCGACGGCCACGACGCCTTCGAGTCGAAACTGCCCACGGTCACCACGCCGCGCGAGTTCCCCGGCTCATCGATCGTGCTCACCGCGTCGCCGCCGACAATCGTCCCGGCGAGCGTCGTGACCCAGCCGTCGAAGCGGCCACCGCCCCCCTCGTCGCGGACGGTGATCCGCCAGCGGGCCCCCGCCGCGGTCTCCGTGATGCGCACGACGACCTCGCGATCGCCGTTGTTCGGGTTCCTCCCCAGCGAGGCGTTGTCAATGTAGGCCGTGCCATCGGGCGTGGGCACGTAGCCGCTGGTGCCGCCCGCTGGCGCGACCACCAACGCACCGCTCGGCGAGCTCATCGACACGGAGAACGTCGAGTCCCCGGGGTACCAGAGTTCCATGCTCGCCTCGCGAGCGCCGGCCTGGAGCTCGAAGGTCTTGGCGCCGCGGTCCAGGGTCCCGGAGATGTGGATCGGGAGATTCCCCTCGTTGCCGGCAGCGACCACGATCGCCCGGCCGGGTTTCCGAACCAGCTCCTCGAGACCTCGCTCGAGGGCCGACGTGCCGTCGTGGGGACCGGCGTGCCCGCCAAGGCTCAAGTTGACCACGGCAGGCATCGCCCGGCGCTCGGCCTCCTGGAAGATGAAGCCGACGGCCTCGAGGATGTCGGCGGTGAAGAACGTCGTCTTGACCGCGATGATCCACGCGCTCGGCGCGACGCCCTCGAACCCGGCGCTCGACGACGACCCGTCGCCTGCGGCGATGCCCGCCACGTGCGTGCCGTGGCCGTCCCGGTCGACCTGCTTGACCGTCCCGTCGCCTGGCTCCGCCAGGGCCGCCTCGATGTCGGCGCGGTCATACGACGCGCCGAAGAGGCCCCAGGTCTGGTCCCACAGCGCGAGGACCCGCGTCGACTCCTCGAAACCATCGCCGTCCTGGTCGGTTCGGAAGTCCAGGTGACGATAGTCGATGCCGGAGTCCACGATGCCGACAATCACGCCCTCGCCCTGCGCGCCGGGCACCGCCTCATGCACGCGGTCGGCCCGCACAGTCTCCACGCTCACGTCGAGCGATGGAGACGCGCGCCAAGACGCCTCGACGTACGTCACGCGTTCGTCGGCCAGGAGCCCGGCCAACTCGCCGGCCGTCACGGACACGACGGCCACGCTGGCCGTCGCGAAGCTGACGGGGACCCCGCCCAGGGTCAACCCGGGGGCCTCGCGGACGGTGGCCAGCACCTTCGCCCGCGCCTCGCCGGTTGGGGAGACCGTCGTCTGCAGGCCTTCCGGCGCCGCCCCACGAGGCGACCCGCCGCTCGAAACCCACGCCGCGAGCGCCGGGTCGAGGCGCGCCACATCCGCGGCCAACGCCGCGCTGGCCAGGCACAACGCGGCCACGACCATCGCCGCGCAACGCAGCCCGCGCCAGACGTCCCGCCCCCATCCCCGGTCGAGGCCGGGCCCCTGACGCTCGGCGACCGCAGCCCGCCTTGCCAAGCGCGCGCCGATTCCGCCGGCCGGCCGCTGACGCAGTGCCGCGCATTGTGCCATCTAGAACTGCACCTCCAGCGATACGCGGTGACTGGTCCCCAGGTCCGAGCGCACGGCGCAGGCCCAGTCGATCCCAATCTCGGATACCCGCACCGTGGCTCCCAGCGTGATCCCCTCGCCGTCCCAGCCAACGCGGGCCGCAGTGGCCTCGCCGAACCGGACCTCCACGCCCCCGACAACGCGCCACGCCACCGAGATCAGGTCATCGACGTCGACCGTCGCGATCCAGATGACCTCCTCGGGCCAAGCGAGCGTCCACGACAAGCCCACGCACACCGCCGGATCCCATGGCGTGTGCGCCCCGCCGCCGAAGACCACGCCGGGAGACCACAGCGCGTCACAGATCGCCCCAACGCACACAGGGCCGAGGTCGATGAGCGCTGCCACATCCACAGCCCCGCCGAAGGCTTCGGCAGGTTGGCCGTGTCGCACGAGCCGCCCGCGCCCCGCGATGGCCACGGGGCCGATGGGCACTGCACCGGCGGCCTCGAGGCCGAGCGCCAGGTACCGCAGCCCGCCGTCTCCGGTGGGAATCCAGCCCGAGTCGAGCATCGCCGCGATCATTCCGACGTGAGGGGCGGCGAACCCCACCGCACCGTAGCGGACACCGCCGAACTGCAGCACGCCAAGCGAGGCCAGGTGCACGTCCGACACCCACGCGAGCCACGCCGGGTTGAGGCTCGCAGACGCCGCGTCGTCTCGATACGCAGCCTGCGCCCCGCCCACGCCGAGCGATCGCGCCGAGACCCCGAAGTCGAGCCAGGCCGCAACGCCTCCTGCAGCCGTCACGCCGGGCGCTGCGCTGGCCAGCAGCGCGGCCGCGCACAGCCACGTGAGGAGGGCGCCCGCGCGTCTCATAGACTCACCACCAGTCGCCCGACGAGGCTTCGGCCGCGATCGCTTGTGACCACGTAGAGGTAGAGGCCCGGGGCCACGCGAGCTCCCGCGTCCGAGACGAGATCCCAAACGTAGTCCGACGCACTGACGCTGAGAGGCACAGCCAGCACCCGCCGCCCGACGACGTCGTAGACGTAGAGCGCGGCACTGCGTGTCCCCTCGGGAAGGCCGTAGGCGAAGACCGCCTGGTCAATCGAAGGGTTCTTCTCGACCGCGACGCTGGGGCGATCTCCTGACGGCGGGGGCGGTTCGCTGGCGAGAACGCGTCGCAGAGCGGCCCAAGCGTCGACGCGGCCGAAGCCCCACCGCATGTTCGGCACGGCCCCCATCCGTCCTTCGCGCGTGGTCGTCGAGGTCAAGAGCGCGGTGATCTCGGTCGACGTGAGGCGCGGATTGACGTCAAACAGGAGTGCAATCACGCCCGACACGTGGGGGGCGGCCATGCTCGTTCCGCGGTGCATGCTGTGGACGCCGTCGGGGTGGGTGAGGTCGGCAAACGAGAGCGCCGCGGAAGAAAGGGCGGCGCAGATCCACGTTCCCGGCGCGACAAGGTCTGGCTTCGTGCGCCCGTCGCGCGTCGGCCCTTGGCTCGAGAACGGCGACAACAAGCCCACCTCCACCTCGTCGGAGTCGTCCTGCAGGCCGATCTGTGACGGCCAGACGGCCTTCGAATTCAGCGCGCCTACGGTGACCACGTTGCGAGCGTTGCCCGGCTCGTCGATCGTCGACGTTGAGTCGCCGCCGCGGATCCGACCGGTGCTGGACGTGATCCAGCCGTCGAAGCGCCCCCCGCCGCCAGCGTCAGTCATGCTGACGCGCCAGACGGTCCCGGCCGTCGTGTTGGTCACGCGGATCAGGACCTCGCGGTCGCCATTCCGCACGTTCGGGCCGCCGGCCGAGTTGTCGATGTACGCCACGCCGTCCGGCGTCGTGACGAACCCGCTGGCCGAACCCGCCGCCGCGGAGATCGTGGCGCCGCTGGGCGCGGTCACGGTCACCGTGAAGCGCGATGCGCCCGTGTACCAGATCTCGAGCGTGAGCTCGCGGCCGCCGGCCTGGAGGTCGAAGCTCCGCGACCCGCCCTGCAGGAACCCCGACACGTGAATCGGGATGTCGCCCTCGTTTCCTGCAGACACGACGATCGCTCGCCCCGGCCCAACCGCCAGCTCGTCCAGGCCGCGCTCGAACGCCGACGTCCCGTCGTGCGGACCCTCTTGTCCCCCGAGGCTCAGGTTCACGACCGCCGGCATGCCGCGCCGTTCGGCCTCGTCGAAGATGAACCCGACGGCCTCGAGGATGTCGGCCGTGAAGAACGTTGTCTTGACCGCGATGATCGACGCACCCGGCGCCACGCCGCGGAGCCCGGCAGTGGACGACGATCCGTCCCCGGCCGCGATGCCCGCAACGTGCGTGCCGTGCCCATCACGATCGAGGCTCTTCACCTTCCCGGGGCCGGGGCTGGCCAGGTCGGCCTCGATGTCGCTCCGGCTGTACGTGGTTCCGAACAGGCCCCACGTCTGATCCCACAGCATGAGGACCCGTGTCGCTTCCTCCTCGCCGTCCCCGTCCGCGTCATAGCGAAAGTCGAGATGACGCACATCCAAGCCAGTGTCCACCAATCCCACGATGACGCCTTCGCCGACGATGGGCGGCGAGGCCGTGGAGGCACGGTCAGCGGCTATGGCGGGCACGCTCACATCGACGGCCGGACGTGTCTTCCAGGACGACTCCACGTGCAGGACCCGCGGATCCCCGACCAACGCCACGAGTTCAGCGCGCGAGACGCACAGGCTGGCGACGGTCCCGGTCGCGAAATCGACGGGCACTCCGGCAAGGCTCTGGCCGGACCCCGTGGACGTCGTGGCGAGCACCTTGACGCGGACTTCGCCCGTGGGGGACGCGACCGTCTGGAGCCCGACGGTCGCCTCGCGCGCCATCGCCTCGCCGGCCGCGAGCCACGCCGCGAGCGCCGGGTCGACCTGGGCGAGGGGGCCCGCGAGAAGGCGCGCGGACCCAACCAGCAACAAGCATCCCCACGCGACCCACCCGGCCGCTCGTCGCATCACGCGCTGGAACCCCCTCTGCATCTGGCCGGAATTGTACACGAGGCCGCGCCCGGAACCCATGCCCCTTGCTGCCATCACGATGCCGGCCCCCGCGTCCTTTACACCTAGAGAGACCCTGTGATATGATCCAGTCGCTGGCGCAGATGCCACCTACATTTGCGTGGTCCGAGGCTCGCCGCAGAGCAGGTCTCCGCGCCAGGCGCCGGGAGTGAGACAACATGAGCGACGAACGGGCAGAGGCGCCGGGCGAGACCGGCGACGAGATGCTCCAGCGGTACAAGGTGGCCGTCGAGCGCGCATTGCCGCGCGTTCCAGTCAAGAACGGCGTCGTGGACATCGACTCGGTGTGGGTCGAGACCTCGTTGCCGTATGATCTGCTTGAGGCCATCCTCCGCCGGGAGGACCTCGTGCGACCGGCCAACGTAGAACGCATCGTGCTCAAGACCCGCGCGCAGGGGCAGCAGTCGCAAGGAGAGCAGAGTGGGACAGGCAAGCGGCGCCGAAGGCGTGAAGTTCGGAACTGACGGCTGGCGCGGCATCATCGCCCGCGAGTTCACGTTCGACAACGTGGCCCGCGTTGGCGAGGCGCTCGTTGCGCACCTTCGCGACCCCCGTCGCTCCCAGGGCCGGATCTACACGGACTGGAGATCCCCGTTCCGGCCGGCTGAGCGGGGCGTCGTCATCGGATACGACACCCGATTCCTGTCGGAGGAGTTCGCCCTGCACTTCGCGCGCGTCGTCCAGAGCCGCGGAGTCCCGGTCGTCGTCTCAGGTGCTGTCGTGCCGACGCCGGCGCTCTCCTACGCCGTCGTCGATCGTGCGGCCGCGGTGGGCGTCATGGTCACGAGCAGCCACAACCCGGCGACGTACAACGGGATCAAGATCAAGGCCGAGTACGGGGGATCGGCGCCGCAGGAGATCACCGACTCGATCGAGGCGCGACTCCCTGCCTCGCCCCCCGCGGCGCCGCGCTCCGCGGACCCGATCGAGCGCGTCGACCTGCGCACCCCGTACATGAACCGCATCCGCGAGCTAATGGACCGCGAGCGCCTGACGTCGTCGCGCATTCACGCCGTCGTCGACTCGATGTACGGCTCGGCCGCCGGGTACGTGGCCGAACTCCTCCGTGAGGCCGGCGTACCCTATACGCAGATCCGCGGCAGGCGCGACCCCTTGTTCGGGGGCAAGAAGCCCGAGCCGCTCGTCGAGAACCTCATTCCGCTCCGCGCCGTGCTGCGGTCGCGGGCGGCGTCGGGCGCCCGCGAGCGGACGATCGGCGTCATCACCGACGGCGACGGCGACCGCATCGCGGCCATGGACGAGAAGGGCGGGTTCATCGATCCGCACGGCACCTACGCCCTCATCCTGCGCTACCTCGTCGAGGAGCGCGGGCTTCGTGGCGCAGTCGTCGTGTCGTTCAACTTGACCGACCTCGTGCGCCGGATGTGCGCCGCCTACGGATTGGAGGTCATCGAGGTGCCGATCGGCTTCAAGTACGCGGTCGAGCAGATCCTCAAGCGCGACGTCCTGATGGCGGGTGAGGAAAGCGGCAGTCTCGCCCTGCGCGGCCACATCCCCGAGCGCGACGGCGTGTTGTGGTCGATTCTGCTCTGCGAGATCCTGGCCACGTCGAAGCGCCCGGCGAGCGACCTCGTCCTGGACCTGCACCGGCGGTTCGGGCCGCAGGCCGTGCAGCGTCGCGACATCGAGATCGTGACGCGGCTCGAGGTCGTCGAGCGGCTGCGCCAGAACCCGCCCGAGCGGTTCGGCGGCAAGCCGGTGCGCTCCATGGAGACCCTGGACGGGATCAAGCTGCGCGTTGACGGCGGCTGGATCCTGTTCCGCGCCTCCGGCACGGAGCCGATCTTGCGCATCTACTGTGAGATGGAGACCGAGGAAGCCGTCCGCGCGATGCTGGACGAAGGCGAACGATTCGCACGAGGAGTCTAGGCCATGGCGGCCCACGTGACAGAACCCTACGATTTCAAGGCCATTGAGGCGCGCTGGCGCGACCACTGGACGGAGAAGGGCTACTTCCGCGTCGACACCAAGGCGCGCGACAACACCTTCTACTACCTGAACATGTTCCCGTATCCGTCCGGCTACCTGCACGTCGGGCACGGGCGCAACTACATCATCGGCGACGTCCTGATGCGCTTCTACCGCATGCGCGGCTACAACATCCTGAACCCGATGGGCTGGGACGCTTTCGGGCTCCCGGCCGAGAACGCCGCGATCGACCGCGGCATCCACCCGCGCGAGTGGACGGTCAAGAACATCGCCTACGCCAAGGACCAGTTCCGGGCGTGGGGCATCGTCTACGACTGGGATCGCGAGATCGCGACCTGCGAACCCGACTACTACCGCTGGACCCAGTGGCTGTTCCTTGAGCTGTACAAGAAGGGCCTCGCCTACCGCAAGCGGGCGACCGTGAATTACTGCCCGCAGTGCAAGACGGTGCTCGCGAACGAGCAGGTCGTCGGCGGGGGCTGCGACCGCTGCGGCACCGCGCCCGAGCCCAAGACGCTCGAGCAGTGGTTCTTCAAGATCACCGAGTACGCCGACCGTCTGCTTGACGACCTGGCCACCCTTGAGAGCTGGCCCGAGAGCGTCAAGAAGATGCAGGAGAACTGGATTGGACGGAGCGAGGGGGCGCACGTCACGTTCAAGACAGAGAAGGGGGGCGAGCTCGCCGTGTTCACGACGCGGCCGGACACCCTGTGGGGCGCGACGTTCATGGTCCTCGCCCCCGAGCACCCGCTCGTCGATTCGCTCACCACCCCCGAGCACAAGTCCGAAATCGCCGCGTACCGCGACCGGGCGCTCCGCGCCTCCGACATCGATCGCCTGTCGACCGAGCGAGAGAAGACGGGCGTGTTCACGGGCTCGTACGCGATCAACCCGGTGAACAACGAGCGGATTCCGATCTGGATTGCCGACTACGTGCTCGTGACCTACGGGACGGGCGCGATCATGGCCGTCCCGGCCCACGACGAGCGCGACTTCGCCTTCGCGCTCGGCTACGGCCTTCCGATCTTGCCGGTCATCGAGCGCGCCGACCGTCGCGCCCGCGCCTTCATCCCTCTCTCCGCGGTGGGCGCGGACTTCGAGAAACTGGCCAGCGACGACGGACTTCCCGTCGTGAAGCGCGAGGACGGATACGTTCTCGACCCCGCCTGGGACGACGTCAACCGCGCGGTGCGTCTCGTCCAGGGCGAGCTCAAGTCCGGCGCCTGGGCGTCCGTCGTCGGCACCCGGTTCGCGTTCATCTTCCAAGATGCCGTGATCGCCCACGACTCGATCGCCGCCGACCGCGAGATCGTCGCGCGCTGCGCGCTCCTCACCGGCGCATCGTTTCACGCCCGCACGGCGATGGAGATCCTGACGCACATCCCGGCCTACGAGGGGCTTCTCTTCCACGCCGACGTCGGCACAATGCAGCATTCCGGCAGGTTCAGCGGCACGCGCGGCCACCAGGCCAAAGAGGCCGTGACGGCGTGGCTCGAAAAGGCGGGAAAGGGCAAGAAGTCGATCACGTATCGACTCCACGACTGGCTCATCTCGCGCCAACGCTACTGGGGCGCCCCGATCCCGATCATCTACTGCGGCAAGTGCGGCGAGGTGCCAGTCCCCGAGAAGGATCTGCCTGTCCAGCTGCCCGATGTGGCCTTTATCGGCAAGATGGGGCTCGCCGACATCCCCGGCTACGCCGACACCACGTGCCCCAACTGCGGCGGACCGGCACGGCGCGACACGGACACCATGGACACGTTCGTCGATTCGTCCTGGTACTACCTTCGATTCATCAATCCCAACGACACGCGGCAGGCCTTCGTGCGCGACGACGTCGACCATTGGCTGCCGGTCAACCAGTACGTGGGCGGCGTCGAACATGCCATCCTCCACCTCCTGTACTCGCGTTTCGTCACCAAGGCCCTCTACGACCTCGGCCACATCGGGTTCCAGGAGCCGTTCGCACGCCTGTTCACGCAGGGCATGGTGTGCCACACCGCCTACAAGTGCCCCGAGCACGGCTGGCTGTACCCGAAGGATGTGGCAGAAGGCAATCGCTGTCCGACCTGCGGGAAGGCTGTTGAGACCCCGTACTTCTCCATGTCGAAGTCGAAGAAGAACGTTGTCGACCCCTCCGAGATCATCGACCGCGTCGGCGCCGACGCCGAGCGTCTCTACACCCTGTTCATGGGTCCGCCCGACCGCGACATCGAGTGGTCCGAGGAAGGAATCCGCGGCTCGTTCCGCTTCCTCAACCGCGTCTGGACGCTCGTGTCCGACCTCGCCCCGCGTCTCGCGCCGCGCACGGCCGGCGCCGACCCCGCAGCGCTTGATGCCGACGGGTTGGCGCTGTGGCGGCGCGTCCATCGCACCGTGCGCAAGGTGAGCGAGGACATTCAGGACCGCTTCAGCTTCAACACCGCCGTGTCGGCGATCATGGAGCTGGCCAACGACCTCGCCAAGTACGCCGAGCGGCCCGATGCAGACCCCGACCTCCTCAGGGAGGCCGTCGATCGCCTCGTCCTGGTGCTTGCCCCCATCTGCCCGTTCCTCGCTGAGGAGCTGTGGCGCAAGGTCGGGCACGAGGGCTCGCCGCTCGAGGCCGGCTGGCCGCGCGTCATCGAGGAGGCGCTCGGCGCCGACACCGTAGAGATTCCCGTTCAGGTCAACGGCAAGCTCCGGGCGCGGATCACAGTCTCGGCCGAGATTGCCGCCGACGCCAAGGCCCTCGAGAAGGCCGCGCTCGAGAGCGCCGACGTCAAGGCCAAGCTCGGCGACGTGACGATCGTCAAGGCCATTGCCGTGCCCAACAAGATGATCAGCCTGGTCGTGAAATAGGGCGTGGCAACCCGGAAGAGCCAAGCGGAGAGACCCTCCCGGCAACCGCCCGGCGAGGCCAACCATGACCCTGGCCGTTCGCAACCCACCGGGCGGCCAGGCGAAGGCGATCACCCGCACGCCTTCGCCCCTAGCTGCCCCTTCCGCGAAAGAGGGGCAGCCTTCCTGGATAGAGACGGAGTCATCAACGACCAAACAGCCTTCGTCAATGCGCCCGACGACTTCCGTCTCCTGCCCGGCGCAGCCGCAGCCATTCGTCGGCTGAACGAGGCCGGGATCCCGATCGTTGTCGTCACCAACCAAGGCGGCATCGCCCTCGGGTACCTCACCGAAGACGATCTCGCTGCCATCCACGAGCGCATGGCCACGCTGCTCGCCGCGGAGGGCGCCCACATCGACAAGGTCTACTATTGCCCGTACTACCCGGGCGGCACAATCCATAGTCCACAAGCCGAAGGCAGCACCACCCACCCACGGGCTGAGTTCGGCCCTAGGCGCAGCCTCGCGGAAGCTGCGCCCAGGATCTCGGATCGCAAACCCGGTATTGGCATGCTCGAACGCGCCCGGGATGAACTCGATATCGATCTCGCGCAGTCCTTCCTCGTTGGCGACGCGACAACAGACATCCTCGCCGGCTTTCGCGCCGGCTGCACGACGATCCTCGTCCAGACCGGCTACGCCGGCGCAGACGGCAAAGTCGTCGCAGAGCCCGACTACACAGTCGCGGATCTGGCAGAAGCAGCAGACCTCATCCTCGGCCGGGTCATTGCCACGTCGACAACTCCCGCCCAGCCGAGTCCGACTCCATCCAGTCGGGAGAGCCCGACTCGGCCCTAGGCGCTCCGCGGAGCGCCCATGCGCCGTCTGAGCTGTTCCGCACACCACTGACACCGACGCCGTCGGAGACAAGCTCCGACGCTACGCGGTCTCGGCCTACGGACCACGGATTTCGCCAGGCGAAGGCATCCAGCCCGAACTGCCGTCGCCCCTAGCCGCACCGCCGTAGGCGATGCGGCCCATTGCGTCCCTCCGCCATCAACGGGTATCATGCGGTCGTTACCTGGGGCCTTAGCTCAGCTGGGAGAGCGCTTGCATGGCATGCAAGAGGCCAGGGGTTCGAGTCCCCTAGGCTCCACCACTTTGAAGCGGACATCCGTGTCTGGCGCCCGCTTCTTCACTGGAAGCAGGCGCTTCCTCGCTCTCCCGCACACGTGCTTGCGTCTCTGCGAAGCGAGTGAGTCGCATCCCGGGTCTAGTGCGCACGCTCAGGAGATGTCTCGTCAAGCACCGCGGACAGTCGCTGCAGTTCGCGAATCAGCGACTCGAGCTCGGCGCGCCCGAATGCCTTCACGATCCGTTTGGAGAATGCGGTCTGCTCGGGAGCAATCCCCGCGACGGCGTTCCGTCCTGCCTGCGTCGCTGCCAGCAGAGGAGCGCGTCGGTGCGCCGGGTTGTCCGATCTCTCCAAGAGCCCCTCGTCCAAGAGACGATCTGCGACCCGCTGCACCGCCTGTCTCGATATCCCCATCTGCCGACTGATGCCTGAGGCCGTCTGTGGCTCACGCAGACAGGCGCCGAGCACCTGCCACCAAGCGACGGTGAGGCCGACCGGCCTAGTGAGCGCCTCTCCAGCCCCGAGCATCTGACCGTTCAGCCTGAAGATGAAAAGGGCGAGTTCACCGCCGAGCGCCGATTCGTCAGCCATGGGCAGCGCCTTGCATGAGCCCGAAGAACCCGGCTGGGTTGTGTTCTCCGTAGAGCAGGTACCAGTTCTCGGCGGTCGCTCTGTTGTAGAACCCCAGCAGGGTGAAGATCTCTCGGGCGAACTCAACCGGAGCGATTCCGGAGGCGGTGATGAGGTTGCCGTCCGTCACTGCAAGATCATCCTTGTGCCGGGCGGCACCGGTGTACGCAGGGCACTCGAGCGTCTGGACAGCATTGGACGTGTGGGCAACATCGTTCAGCAGGCCGCCACGTGCTAGGCCAATGGTCGCACCGCAGATAGCAGCCACCGGAACGCCAGCGCCGAGGAACGCTCGCGCTGCTTCAACGAACGCCATGTTCTCGCCAGCCAGCCACGTATCCGCTCCGGGAAGAATGAGCATCTCACTGTCCTCCGGCCGTAGATCCGCCAAGACCATGTCAGGCGTCAGCGTAATCCCAGCCTTGGTGGCAACTGGCTCGGCTGATTCTCCGACGAGCCGGATCTCGTACCTAGTTCGTGGCGAGCTCCAGTCACCCGATCCGAGATGGGCGAGCGCAAGGCCAGCTTCCCAGTCGGCCCAGGTGTTGTAGATAGCGACATGCACTGTACGACTCATACTGACCTCCTCCAGCAACGACAACATGTTACCAAGGCGACAATCGGTTGTCAAAGTAGGTCGTCGCCGTTGAGCTGCCATCGACACAGGCGGCCATGTTCACCCCCACTACGCCGCGTCAACCCGCAGACGCTGTCCTGGCAACTCAGTAATGAACGACTCTCCTTGGAGTCTGGGTACCCCGTGATCGCCCACCCGTCACCACGTGGCCGCTACCGAACGCGTTCTGCACTCAGTCACCCAGGTTCCAAAGCAGAAGCTTTCTTTGGCTCTTCGTTTCCGGTGCCCGGAAGGTGCCGAGTTGCTCACCACGCCGGCCCTCGCCTCTCACGGAGTCCGGTCTCCGGCTGTACCGGGGCAGCTCACCTCCGAATCCACCGCGTTTCATGCTCCTCGCAGACCAGGCGCTCTGGGCGTCACTGGCGCACCGGCGGCGCGAGTAGTAGAGTGCCGGTGAGGTGAGACGGCATGGCCAATACGTACACGGCAGTGACCAAGCAAGACGGACCTTGGTGGGTCGGCTGGATCGCCGAGATCCCAGGGGTCAACTGCCAAGAGCGAACGCGCGAGGAGCTACTCGCCAGCCTCCGGGCGACCCTCACCGAGGCGCTGGCGCTCAATCGGGAGGATGCTGTCCGGGCCGCAGAGCCGGACTACACCGAAGAACGCGTCACGGTATGAAGCGTGCCGAGCTGCTCAAACACCTCCGCCAGCATGGCTGTTCCTTGGTTCGCGAGGGGAGCAGCCACTCCTGGTGGGCCAACCCATCCCTGAGTCGCAGGTCATCAGTGCCTCGGCACACCGAAGTGCGCGATGTGCTCGCGCGCAAGATCTGCCGCGACCTCGGCGTGCCGTGGAAGGCCTCCAAGTCGTGAGCACAGGATTGACCACGCGCCGGACTTCATACCCAGCCGCATGCCCCGTCCCGGTATCCCGCGGCCAGCGAACCTGAGGGACACAGTGTGGACTCCCCCGGGGATCTTCTCGAGTGCAGTACGGAGTCCGTGCCGGTGTCGTCGCCGGTGCGAAACCGAACCGGCTCGCTGAAGGAGTCGCCAGGCAGCGACACGGCTGTGGATCGCAACGGGCCCACAGCAGAGAAGCAGGTTCGCGGAGTGCTCCTGAAGTGCAATCTGCACTTGGAGGACTAGCAATGGAGCCAAAGTGCGAGGTCATGATCTTCTGGAGCCACGAGGACAACGCGTTCGTCGCTGAGGTTCCTGAGCTTCCCGGGTGCATGGCCGATGGCGAACCTACCAAGAGGCCTTGTCGAACGCCGAACAGGTCATCCGAGAGTGGATCGAGACCGCGAAGGAACTCGGGAGGTCCGTTACGCAGCCGAAAGGGCGACTCGCCTACGCCTAGAAGGACTGGATAGGAGTCCCCGCTCACTGCTGTTCCTGCACTCTGCGGTGGATCAGACGGCACGCGTCACCACTCCGCGACGGCCACACGCGACCCCGGATCGGTCCCCAGCCTCCACAGCGACGACCCGATGGTTCCTCATCCCCCCGGCGCCCTCGGGGGCAGGTCGATCTCCCGCATGCGGAATCGTCACCGCCACACCGCCTCGCTTGTGCCCGCCTTCGACGAAGCGATGGGCTTCGACGATGTCGCTAAGCGAATACGTGCGCCCAAGAACCGGCGTGATCGTCCCAGCTTCGACAAGTTCCTTGAGTCGCGCCATCCGTTCGGAGCTTAGCTCGAGATCGCCGTCGTCAATCGAGACGTACTTCCCTCCTGCCGCAAGCGCTTCCCTGCACGCTTTCTTCAGCCTCGACGTCTTGATGCCGCCGACCGAATCGAGCACGAAGTCGTAGCGCACACCCTCCGGTGGCGCATCAGTCCGTGTGTAGTCGATCACCTGATCTGCGCCAAGCGACCTCATGAGGTCGATGTTCGACGTGCTACACACGCCCGTCACGATTGCACCGAGGTGCTTTGCGCATTGCACGGCAATCGTGCCAGACGTCCCCGACGCTCCGTAGATGAGGACCTGGTCGCCGGCCTGGATGTTCCCCTTCTCGACATACTGAAGCGCCAGCAATCCTCCGTATGCGGCCGCGGTCGACTCCTCGTGTGTGAGGTTCTCTGGCTTGAGCGCCAGGCACCCATGCCAACGTGAGTCCGTTTCCTTCATGCACCGGTACTCCGCATATGCGCCCAGGCGAAATCCTGTCGTTCCATACACCTCATCGCCCGGCTTGAACCGCGAAGCCCTCGCGCCTACTTCGTCCACAACACCGGAAAAGACGAACCCGACAACAGGATGCCGTGGTTTGGTGATCCCCATCATCAGACGAAATGGAACCTGGAGCGCGGGCGTCACGCGCGCCGATCGGATGA
>JBFYQX010000107.1:0-2868 GCA_041302525.1 Candidatus Bipolaricaulota bacterium
AGCCCTCGGAATCCTCGAGCGCAACGAACCCGGGGTTCATCCGCAGGCTCTTCAGGCCCCAGTGCTTGCCCTTCAGGTAGGTCGGCAGGTTCGTCTCCGGGGTGTAGAAGACGTTGGCCAGCGTGTAGTAGGCCTGGGACAGCTTGTTGACGACGTCCTTCATGGACGGGTCAACGTAGAACGGCATCACGCCGCCATCTTGTGGCTTCTTGATGTCGCCTTCGAGTTCCTCGTCGAGCCCCGCGGTGACGCCGAGCGCGCCGCGCAGGGTGTCGATGATCACGAGAAGCTCCTCGCGGCCTTCGCTCGTAAACGAGACGGCGATGTTGTCGTTCTGAAACCGGTCGAGCGCCTCGTCGAGCGTCATCGCGAGGCCGCTCGCGCCGACGGCGACGAGCGCAAGCAGTCCGAGACCTACGATCTTCTTCAACATCTTGGACCTCCTAGTCCGCTTTCCTACGTGTACCAACGGCCGCCTCGGGTCGGCGGGCTAGAGACGCTTCTGGACGTCCGCGAGCAGCTCGCGGGCCAACTCCTGGTCAAACGCGTTGTACAGCGGATGCAGCTCCCCGACCGGCTCGTCGTGGATCGACTGCAGGACGCGCGCCGCCTCGGCCCACGCGTCTTTCTTCATCAGGTAGTACTGGGCGAAGATGAGCCGGTTCTCGAAGTACAGGTTGCAGTCCGGATCGACGGGACAGGCCGCGCAGTCGGCGCAGTAGGCGGGCTCGGTGAGCACGGGGCAGAGATAAGACAGCGCGAGCGGCAGGTTCTGCCGGTACTCGATGAGCGGCAGCGACGGCAGGCTGCCCCAGAACCCGGCGAGCGAACGGTACGCGCCGTAGTTGACGTACGACGGCTTGACCTCGAGCGCGCGCTCGATCAGCGCGCGGAGCTTGGGCGGATCGTTGCGGACGACGGCCCCCCACACGTCGAACTCGTCTTTGCGCGCCCAGTTGGCGTACGTCCAATACAGGGCGGCGACGTCGGTCTCGACCTGGACGGCCTCGGCCGTGTTCGGGCTGAACGCGTCCCAGGGCCCCTCGATGGCGGCGAACGCCGGGTTCATGCGCAGGCTCTTCAGGCCCCAGTACTGGCCGCGCTCGAAGATCGCCTTTCTCGTCGCAACGTCGTCCCGGTAGAGGAAGACGTCGCCCAGCGTGTAGTAGGCCTGGGCCAGCCGGTTGACGAGGCCCTTCATCTCCACGGGGACCGCCAGCTCGGCGTAATCGCCCTGGTTCAGGGGGTTGAACGAGGCGGTCACGCCTAGGGCGTCCTCGAGGACGTCGATCGCCGCCTCGAGCGCGGCGCGCCCGGCCTCGTCGTAGTAGACGGCGACGTCGCCGTCGTCGGGGATCAGCGCGATCGCCTCGTCGAGCGTCATCGCAGAGCCCGCCAACGGGCTCGCGGCGAGGCCGATGAGGCCAATGAGAACTAGCGTTCGGTTCATCGTGGGAGTCCCCTCCTTGCCGTTGAGAGGCCCTCACTATATCCGATCGCCCGACCGGCTCAACACCCCGCGCCGCCGGTTGGCGCGCCTGCGGCGCTGTGCTATCCTTCCGCCACCTCATCGCGAGGAAGGAGGAGCCATGTCCAAGCCCGTCGTCGATCAGGACCTTTGCGTGGGCTGTGGTCTGTGCATTCAGGTCTGCCCAGACGTCTTTGAACTGAAGTCCGATGGGAAGGCGTACGTCACGAGCGGCGCCAACTACGAGGACGACTGCGTCCAGGACGCGGTCGATCAGTGCCCGGTCGGAGCCATCAGCGCGTAGGCGCGGCGGGAAGCGGAGAGCGTCTCGGGCTCTCCGCTTCTCTTTTTCCCGCGTGGCTTTGTCCCCTTTTGCCTCTCCTTCCGCGGGACGCTAGGATGGCCGGGGAGGGATCGTGACAGAACCTACGCTGGGACTGGCCCTGTCGAGCGGCGGCGCGCGCGGCACCGCGCACATCGGGGTGCTTGGCGTGCTCGAGGAGCAGGGCATCGTCCCCGACGTCATCGCCGGGACGAGCATGGGCGCCTACGTCGGCGGCGCGTACGCGTGCGGCATCCCGCTCGAGGCGCTCGCCGACGAGTGGCGCTCAGTGTCCGTCCTGCGCACGGCGCGCACGCTGTTGCCGACGATCCCGTGGTCGGGCTGGACGTCGGGCGGTGAGCTGGTGCGCACGCTGCGACGCACGTTCGGCGACAGGACGTTCCGCGACGCCAAACGCCCGTTTGTCGCCCTGGCCACGGACCTCGAGACCGGCACGCCGTACGTGATCCACGAGGGGAGCCTGGTCGACGCGGTGCGGGCCAGTCTGTCGGTGCCGGGCCTGTTCACGCCGGTCTGGCTGGACGACCGCCTGCTGATCGACGGCGGCGTGTCGAACCCTCTCCCGGTCGACGTCGTGCGCGCGCTCGGCGCGGACGTCGTGGTCGCCGTGGACGTGCTCGTCGATCCCGCCGACGTCCCGATGTCGGGGCTGCCGTACCTGGGGATCAAGGATCGGCGGCTCGATATCGCGCGGACGGCGGTCGCCGACACGGCGATGGCGCGGCGGTACCACCCGAGCGTGTTCGCCGTCTTGTTTCAGATGTCGACGGTCTTCCAGCGCCGGCTGTGCGACGCGATCCTGCGGGCTTCGCCGCCCGACGTCTGCGTGCGGCCGGACTTCTCGAGCGACCCGCCGACGTACAGCCGCCTGGGCTGCGGCATCGAGGCCGGCGCGGAGGCGGCGCGACGCGCGCTGCCGGCGATCCGGCGCGCGCTCGAGGCGGCCCGCTAGGGCCTCGGCATGTCGATTCGCCCGTCGTTTCTCGTCAGGATGGCCGTCGGGGTGGCCGCGGTGTCGTCGGGCGGCGTCCTCGCCCGCCTGGCGGCCGGCGCCGCG
>JBFYQX010000001.1:0-5422 GCA_041302525.1 Candidatus Bipolaricaulota bacterium
CTGCGCGGCATCGGTGCGGCCGAGGTAGCCGCCCTTCCAGGCCAACGTCCGCGCCGCCGCCGATATGTCTTGGGGAACGTCAACGGAGGCAGACGTCTGGCCGGAAGAAGACTGCGCGCCGGTCCCCTCCAGCGCGACCGACCGCAATCCGACCGTCCCGGCGATCGGCGTGAGACCTTCCGCAGTTGCTGCGAGAGAGAGACGACTCGTCGCGTCCGCGGCCTCGGACGGTCCCGGCGTTACGAGAATCGTCACCACGGACGCCTGGCCCGGCGCCAGGTACATCTCCCGCGTCTTGGGCTCGACCCACCCCAGATCGTCGACAAGGGACAGAGAGACGACCGCCGGCGCGCCGGACTGGTTCGCGACGACGATGTCCAGCCGATCGCCAGTGGCCTCGATGGACGCGGCATCCGGAGCCCATACGGCCAGCGCATTCACGGCGGCAGACTGCTGCGGCGTCGGCCAGACGGCGCTGGCCAAGGACAGGCCCTCGGGGAGCGCGACCTCGTCGGCGTGGATCGTCACGCTCTGCCATGCGAGAAGGCTTGGAGCTTGTGCAACCGCTGCGGTGCCTGCCAACTCGCTCGCATCCAGTGTGGTACCGGACGGAACGACGATGATGAGATGATCGGGCGTTGCTGCCGCGCCGCAGACTGCATCGATCGGCGTGGACAGCGAGAGCGGCGCGAGCGGCGAGCCGCCCGACATGGTGTGCACGACGCCGGTCTGTTGCGCCACCTCCAGCAGCGAGCGGATCCTGCTTCGATCGAAGCCGCGAAGGCTCGTCGACTGGAGGCAATCCCGCACCGTCTCGATCACCGTCCCGTCCTTCGCAATGACACGCTTCGTCGAGTACACCTCGACGTAGATCGAGCCGTCGGGGGCGAACTCGAGCACGCGGACGATGAAAACGAGCTCTACCTTGCTGCCGTCGCTTCGAGTGAACGTCTCCCGCCTGACCGATGTGGACTGCTTGGCCGCCCCAGCCGGTAGGGACGATGAGGCGGTGACCTCCGTGAAGCCCGGCCTCGCGGTGGCGGCGAGCGAGCCGAGTTCACACAGCTTCCTGCCGGTCAGATGCGTCTCCGCCTGGGTCGGAGTCTCGCCGCCGTTGCATCGCAGCTGGGCGCCCGAGAGGGAGTAGGAGTCGCCGCGCAGCTTGACGTTGACCCAGCGCGGGAAAAGGGAGTACGGCTCCCCGACGATCGTTGTGGACACGCTGCCGTCCAACCGAATGGAAGGAACGTCTGTTGGTGGCAGCACGACGTCGTTGTCCGCGTCAAGGGTCAGTCGAGCAAACAGGGAATCGAGCCATGCGCCATCCAGCCTTGCCGACCACCCAGTGTCCTCCGCCGCGGACGCGGCGCGGCTGCCGGTCTCGCCGAACAGGAGACCTCCGGCGAGATAGGGCGTCAGATAGGCAAGGCTGTCAGAGTACGCATCGTCCTCCTCGATGATCGCCATCCGGATCGACAGGGAGCTCGCTGCCGTACACTCCGTCATCAGGAAGACCGTCCGGCTCGCCGTGAGCTTTGGGTCGTCGGCCGCGAAGAGGGCGTACGTTCGATCGGATTCCACATCGCGTTCTGGCGCATAGAGCACGTACGTCTGTGCGCACGCCTTGCAGGGGCCAGACGGCACGGTCTCGATCAGGACCCACACCTCGGAGTCGCTGGCCTCGTGGAGCGCCGTGTGCGCCGCGTTGTCCATCGAGGCGCGGAAGGTCCGCAGCTCGAAGTCGATATCCTGGAGCGTGATGTGCTGTCGAAGACAGGGCTGTTTCGGCCGGTCGTTGCACGGGCACCCGCCCTCTGACGCGGCGGGGGATGGGGCGCACAGCGCCGCGCCGAAGACGAGACAGGACAAGAGGAGTGCCAGCCCGCGGCGAGTCATGGTGACCACCTCCGTGCCAGCCTAGGACGACGGGCCGGATGCGGGCAAGTCGCGCCGTCACGAGGCGGAGCGTGAGAGCGTCGGGAGAGCCACTTCGCGGCCCCCTGTTGGCTTGGGCGAAGCGGTGCACGGGACGCGTCGGAGTTCCAGCGGGCACGCGCCCGCTGGACGTACGGTGCGCGGACAGCCCGGTCGATCGGTTTCTTGTCCCTAACACGTCGGCTGCACGGCGCCGGACGACCTGAAGGCCATGTGAATCCATCTGGAGTCGGTGTGGCGACAGGTGTTCCGCAGCGCCCATCCGGACAGGAGCGACGCCTTCAGCCGGGTCATGCCGACATCCGTGAGCGCTGCGCGGCCGACCCGCCTGCGATCCGCGAGCGGCTCCTGGCGGAGCTGGAGGCACACGAGTCCGAGACGGACGGGTCGGCGAGCGATCCCGCCCGTTCGCCTCGCAGAGCGCGGACCGATACGATGGCCGGTGGGAGCATGGCAGCGAGCGAGGCCTTGGCAGGGCCCTTGGGACCTGGAGGAGGCGCGATGCGGGACCGGTCGATCGTCATCATTGGTGCGGGGATGGGCGGGCTGGCCGCCGGGATCCACGGTCAGGCCTGCGGGTACAGGACGAGCCTCTACGAGGCGCACGCGGTGCCGGGCGGCCAGGCGGCCACCTGGAAGCGCGCGGGGTACGCGTTCGATGGTTGCATCCATCACCTCTTCGGCTGCCGCACCGGGTCGCGACTGAACGACCTCTGGCGCGAGCTCGGCGTCATGCCGCGGCCGCTCGCGCCGACGCAGGAGTGTGTCGCCGTCCAGGGCACAGACGGCCGGCTGTTCGTTGACTACTACGACCCAGAGCGACTCCGCGAGCACCTGCACGCGCTCGCGCCGGGAGACCGGCGGGCGAGCGATGACTACGTCCGGGCGACCGAGCTGTGCGCGCGACACGACCTGTTCGGCGAGATGCTCTTCGGCAAGAAACGACGCATCCTGGGCATGGTTCCGACGCTCATCGCGCTGCGGCCGTGGCTGACCCTGTCGATGGCCGAACTGGGCCGGAAGTTCCGGGATCCCCTCCTTCGCGACGGTCTTCCACTGACCCTGTACTCGATGCCGACAAACCCGGCGATTCTCCACCTCACCATGCACGCGTACGGAATGCACGGCGACATCGCGTGGCCGGTCGGCGGAGCGGCAGGCCTGGCCCAGTCGATGGCCGACCGCTACCGCGCCCTGGGCGGCGAACTGCATCTTGGCCAGCGTGTGAGCGAGATCCTGACGAGCGATGGGAAGGCCGCCGGGATCCGACTGGCCGACGGCGCGGTCGTCGAGGCCGACGTCGTCATCTCCAATGCCGATGGCCGGGCGACGGTCATGGACTTGCTCGGCGGGCGGTTTGTCGACGATCGGATCCGTGGCTATTGCGAGCGCGGCCCGGCATCGGACGAGACAAACTGGGCCGTGCACGTCTTCCTCGGCGTGAAGCGCGACCTGTCCAACGAGCCGTCGTCGCTGGTCCTGCTCCTCGACAAGCCGGTCGAGATCGCCGGTCACGCCTGCAACAGCCTCGAGATGCAGACCTACGGGATGGATCCAACGATGGCGGCTCCGGGGAAGGGCGTGATCAAGGTCGAGCTGTTCTCGCGGTGGTCGTTGTGGGAGGAGCTGGCCAAGGACCGCAAGCGCTACGACGACGAGAAGGCGAGGATCGCCGACACGGTGATCGGCCTCCTCGAACGGCGCTGGCCCGGGTTGCGCCAGGATGTTGAGGTCATCGATGTCCCCACGCTCTTGACGTGGAAGCGCTACATGGGCGGCGACCGCGGCTTCGTCAACATGCCGACCAAGACGCCGAGCTTCTTCGCCAGCATGGTGTCAAGCCGGCTCGACAGCCGCCTTCCGGGGCTGGAGAACTTCCATCTGGTCGGAGCCTGGGCGACCTCCGGCGGCGCGCTGTTCCTGAACGCGCTCTCGGGTCGACGGATCGTTCGCGACGTGTGCCGCGCCGACGGACGCCCCTTCACGCCCGCCCGCGCGGCCTCGTAGGCCGGCCGGGAGCGGTCGGCGAGCTATACTGGGACGGGAGGCACGATGGCGAAACAGGCTCCTTCCCCGGGTCATCCGCGCGTCCTCGTCATCGGCTACAGCGGCGCCAACAACACGGGCGCCGAGGCCTTGCTGCTCGCCGACATCGAGGATCTGCGCACTGTGCTCGGCGCACGCGCGTCGATCACCGTGCCGTCACTCGACGTCCGCAACCTGCGGCGCTACCTGCAAGAGGGGCCGGAGCTCTCGATCCTCCGCATCCCATCCGTCTTCTTCGCCAAGGTGTGGCGGCTGATGAAGGCGCACGACGTGCTCGTCCTCGTCGAGGGCAGCACGTTCATGGACACCTGGGGATCCGCTCTCTTGTGGTACTTCCTCTGGGCCGCGTGGTGCGCGCGACGGCAGGGGAAACCGTGCCTCGCCTACGCCGTGGACGCCGGCGACCTGTGCCGGAGCAACCGCGCCCTGACGCGGCGTGTTGCCAGCCAGATCGATGAGATCGTGGTGCGAGCACGCGGGGCGGCGGAGCGCCTGCACGCCTGTGGCGTGACGGCGCCGATCGAGGTCACGGCCGACAACGCGCTTCACTTCATCCCCGACGAGGCGCAGATGGCGCGCACGGCGGCGATCTGGTCGGACGCCCACGGGGCCGTCGGTCTGGCCGTCGTCGACTTCTATCGGTTCCCCGTCCGGCTGCGGCCGTGGGCGCGCCGGCGCGACGTCTACCGTTGGCCGTATGCGTTCTCGCGGTCGCGGGAGCGGACGCGGTCGGCCGAGGCGTTGGCCGCCGCGTACGCCGAACTCGCGGACTGGATCGTCGGGGAGTTGGGGAAGCCCGTCGCGCTCGTCTGCATGGAGGAGCTCGACGGCCCGTTCGCCGAATCCGTGCGCAGCCGGATGCGGCACGCGGACAAGACGCGCGTCTTCTCCTCGCGCGAGCACAACGCATCCGAGATGACCGGCCTGTTGCGCGGCCTCGACCTTCTCGTGACATCGCGCTACCACGCCGCCGTCTTGTCGCTGGCTGCGGCCGTGCCGCAGGTGGCGGTGGGGCACGACGCGCGCCTGCGCGGCCTGTACAGCGAACTTGGGCTGAGCGACGTGTTCGTCGAGTCGCACGCGCCCGACCTCGTGGCGCGCCTGCAGGGGCATGTCCGTCGGCTTCTGGCTGACCCGGGCCCGATGCGCGCGGCGCTCGAACGCGGGCACAACGAGCTGGTGGCGAGGGCGGCGCTCAACCGGGAACACCTGCGTGCCTTCTTCGCCGAGCGCGGATGGGCGTCGTGACGCGGACGGTCTTCCTCACCGGCGGGACGGGCTTCCTCGGGGCGCAGATCGCGCGACGCCTGTTGGCCGTGTCGGACGTGTCGCTCCTCGTCCTCGTGCGCGGCCGCAGCGACGACGAGGCGGCGCGGCGTCTGTCGCGCGCCTGGTGGGACTGGCCGGACGTCCGAGACGAGATCGGGCGGCGCGTCGAGGT
>JBFYQX010000016.1:0-30610 GCA_041302525.1 Candidatus Bipolaricaulota bacterium
GTGGGCTCGCCGACCACGGCGTAGTCGGCCTTCAACCCCGACTCGACCAGCCGCTTCACCCCGAGCGACCCCGTCTCCTCATCCACCGTCCCCGCAAAGACCAGGGCTGACCCTGGACCCAACTGGAGAGCCGATGACTCGGTAGTCGAAGACAGAGGGCGGCTGCTCTCGACAGCCCCCACATGCCGAGCTGTCGCGGCAAGGGCACAAGCCATGGCCGCGACAGCCGCCTTCATGTCGCATGCCCCGCGCCCCCACAAGACGCCGCCCTCGATCCGCGGCGTGAAAGCACCCTGCATCGCCCCGGCGGGCACCGTGTCGATGTGCCCGTTCAAGAGCACGGTCGGCCCGGAGCCGCCCACGGGAACCCGCGCGATCACATTGGCTCGCTCGCCGACCGCGGGCACGAGTTTGGCCTCGACGCCGCGCTCGTGGAACCAGTCGACAAGGAAGCGACCGACCGCGACCTCGCGCCCGGGCGCCTGGCTGTGGCTCTCGATCGCGATCAGCTCACGCGCGAGGCGCACAACCTCGTCGCGGTCGATCGTGATGCCCGTCACACGCTGCGATTCGGCGCTCACTTCTTCGCACCCGTCGGCGACAGCTTCACCATCTTGCCCTGGTCGAAGGCCGCCTGGGCCATCTCCCGCAGGCGGAACTTCTGGATCTTGCCGGACTGGGTCATCGGCAGCTCCTTCACCACAATGACGTAGCGCGGCACCTTGAAGTTGGCAATCTCCTTGGCGCAGTAGTCGACGATCTCCTGCGGTTCGATCGTGGTGCCCTCGCGGGCGATGGCGTAGACGGCGGCCACTTCGCCCATCACCGAGTCGGGCACGCCGATGACCGAGACGTTCAGGATCTTGGGGTGCGTGAACAGGTACTCCTCGATCTCAGCCGGGTAGACGTTGAACCCGCCGGTGATGAGCATGTCCTTCTTGCGGCCGACGATGCGCACGTAGCCCGCGGCGTCCATCGTCGCCAGGTCGCCCGAGTAGAGCCACCCCTCCTCGTCGATGCACTCGGCCGTCTTGTCGGGCATCTTGTAGTAGCCCATCATGACGTTGTAGCCGCGGCAAGCGAGCTCGCCCGTCTCACCCGTCGGCACGGGCTTCCAGGCATCGTCGGCGATCTTGACCTCGATCCCGTCGAGCGCGCGGCCGACCGTCTCGACGCGCCGTTCGATCGTGTCGTCGAACCGCGTCATCGTGATGACGGGCGACGCCTCGGTGAGCCCGTAGGCGATCGAGACGTTGCAGTGCATCTCGTTCATCGTCCCGCGCATCACCTCGACCGGGCACGGCGCGCCGGCCATGATCCCCGTGCGCAGGGTCTCAATCTGGTACTTCGACCCGTCCGGCTTGCCCTTGCGAACCTCCTCGAGCTCGAGGACGAACATCGTCGGCACGCCGTACAGGATCGTAACGCCGTACCGCTCGACAAGCTTAAGCGCCTCGTCGGCCTTGAAGGCGGCCATCGGCACGATCGACGCCCCCCACGTGATCGCGCCGGCGATGCCCATAACGCAGCCGAAGCAGTGGAAGAACGGGACGGCCAGCAAGAACACGTCCTTCTCCGTCGCGTGCAGCACCTGGGTCACCTGCTCGCCGTTGTGTCCGATGTTGTGGTGCGACAGCATCGCCCCTTTCGGGTTGCCCGTGGTGCCCGACGTGTAGAGGATGAAGACGTTGTCGAGAGCCTGACAGGCCTTCTCGCGCGCCTCGAGCTTCCCATCGGCAAGCCGCTCTGTGCCGCGCGCGACGACGTCGTCCCAGGCGTGCATGTTCTTGCCGGTCTTGCCAGCGATGACGACGTGCTTCAGGTTCGGAAGCTTGTGCCGGATCTCGTCGATCATCGCGAGGTAGTCGAAGCCGACGAACGCGTCGACGGCGAACAGCGTCGTCGCCTCGCTGTTCCCGAGGATGTACTCGACCTCGTGGGTCTTGTAGCGCGTGTTCATCGGGACGACCACCGCGCCGATGCGCGCGACCGCGAAGTAGGCGATGACCCACTCCGGGTTGTTGGGCATCCACAGGCCCACCTTGTCGCCCTTCCCGACACCGAGGTCGATGAGCCCGCGCGCGAGGCGGCTCGCCTCCAGGTCGAGTTCGGCGTACGTGTACGCCCGCCCGCTCGGGTCGAGGATCGCCGGACGCGTCGGGAATCTCTTCGTCGTGTCGCGCAGCACGGTGGACAGCGTTCTCATGGATGCACCTCGGTCGTTGGGGAGTCGGAGGCATTATCCGGGGCTTCGCGGAGAGCTGCAACGCGCCGCGCTCGCCGCCGGAGCCAAGTACAATGCTCGCTCCCAGAGGGGAAGGAGGCGACGATGAAGGGCGGCTACGGAAGGTACCTCGACGTCGATCTCACGAGGGGACGCGTCGGCGACTACGCGATCCCCGAGGCCTGGCGCGAGAAGCTCCTCGGCGGCAAGGGCGTGGCGGCCCGTCTGTTCCTCGAGGAGCTGCCCGAGCGCGTGGATCCGTTCGGTCCGGAGAACCTCCTCGTCTTCGCCACGGGGCCGCTTCAGGGCACGAGCGTGGTCGGGGGCGGCCGACACGTCGTCATGGCGGTGTCGCCCAAGACAGGCGCCGTCGCCGACTCCTACGCCGGCGGGCACTTCGGGCACGAGCTCGGCCGCTCCGGCTACGACGGCATCCTCGTGCGCGGCCGCGCGAAGTCGCCCGTCGTCCTCACGCTGCTCGACGGCAAGCTCGAACTCGTCCCCGCCGAGGATCTGTGGGGCCGCGGGACCGGCGAGACCGAGGTCGCGCTCCGTGAGCGGTATCCCGGCGCGCGCGTCAGCTCGATCGGCCCAGCGGGCGAGGCGCTCGTGTCGCAGGCCTGCATCGTCAACGACCGCAACCGCTCCGCCGGTAGGCCGGGCCTCGGCGCCGTGATGGGCGCGAAACGCCTGAAGGCCGTAGTCGTCCGCGGCCACCTTGAGAAGCCGCTCGCCGACCCAGAGCGTTTCGCGCGCGAGCGCGCCGAACACGTCAAGCGTTACCAGACCGACGGGTGGAAGAGCTTCGGCAAGTATGGCACCGCGTCCGGGCTCGTCTGGCTCTCCGAGCAGGGCATCCTCCCGAGCGACAACTTCCGCGAGGGCGTCTTCGACCAGGCCGCCGCCATCGGCGGCGAGACGATGCACGACACCATCCTGGTGGCGCAGGACACCTGCGCCGGGTGCCCGATCCGCTGCAAGCGCGTGGTGAAGACGGAGTTCGCCGGCGTTCCCGTCCTGCCCGAGTTCGGGGGACCCGAGTACGAGACGCTCGCCGCGTTTGGGTCGCTCTGCCGCAACGCGAACCTCCCGTCCATCGCTCTCGCCAACCAGCTGTGCAACGACTACGGCCTCGACACCATCTCCACGGGCGTGGCCGTCGCCTTCCTCATGGAGGCGCACGAGAAGGGCTTGATCGACGAGGACGTGCGGTGGGGCGATGCCGCGGCGGTCATCGCCAGCATCCACGCGTTGGCTCGCCGCGAGGGGATCGGAGACCGCCTCGCCGACGGCCTCGAGCTGTTTGCGGGCGAGATCGGCGCCGACTTCTCGATGACCATCAAGGGCGTCGAGCTGCCGATGCACGAGCCGCGCGGCAAGCAAGGCATGGGCCTTTCCTACGCCACCTCGCCTCGCGGCGCGACGCACCTCGAGGGGATGCACGACTCAATGCTCGAGCGCGACAACGCCTGCGAGGAGCTGGGTATCCGACACGCTCAGAGCCGATTCACGCTACTTGACAAGGTCGCCCCGTCGATCGTCTTCGAGGATCTCCGATCGTTTGAGAACTCGCTCGTCGTCTGCTGTTTCACGACGGACGAGACAGGGCCGGGCTACAACCTCCCGGCCATTCGCTCCCTCGCCGAGGCAGCGACGGGGCTGGCGATCGATGCAGACGAGATGCTCGCCATCGGCGGCCGCGCGTACGCGCTCGTCCGGCTGCTCGCCGCGCGGGCCGGGCACACGCGCGACGTCGATGGGCTGCCGGCTCGCTTCGCCGAGGCGCTGCCCCGCGGGGCGAGCGCCGGCCATCCCATCCCGGCCAAGGACATGAAGGCGGCGATCAGCGCGTACTACAAGGCGCGCGGCTACGATCGCTTCGGCCCCACGCCGAAGACCCTGCGGTCGCTCGGCTTGGCGGACTGCGCGGAGTGGGCGAAGCGAGGCTCGGCGTGATCCCGGCGGTCGCCTTCATCGGCCACCACGAGAGCGGCAAGACGCGCGTCGTGGTCGCCGTCATCCGGCGGCTCGTCGAACTCGGGTACCGCGTGGGCACCGTCAAGCACTCGCCCGATCTTCCCGAGATCGACGTCCCGGGCACCGACAGCGCCCGCCACCGTGAGGCCGGCGCCGCGCGCACGCTCCTGCGCGGCGAGACCACGTCAGCGCTGTTCTTCGAGCCCGGAGAGACCGACGATCTCGTTCGCGACCTGGACGCGCTGTTCGCCGGCTGCGACGTCGTGCTCATCGAGGGCTACAAGCACGGCCCGTGGCCGAAGATTGAGGTGTTCCGGCGCGGCCGCGACCTGCGCCGCGAGCCGCTGGCCGGCGAGATCGACGTCCTCGCCGTGGTGACCGACGAGCACGTGGCTCTTCCAGACGGTGTCCGGCGCTTCGGGTCGCGCGAGATCGAGCGCCTGACCGACTTCGTCGAGGCATTCATCGCCGGGCCAGACGGAGATTGCGCTTCCACAGCCGCCGTGCTACCCTGAGCCGATCATGGCTGCCACCGCCACGGCAACACCCGCCGCGACGCTCTTCCTCGTGCCGCCGCGCGCCGACCGCCTGTCGCTCGGACGACGCCTGGTCGGACCGCTCTTGTCCGATCGCCCGCAAGATCACGCGCTCGCCCTCCGCGGCGCGCATCCCGACGTCCTCGAACTCGTCGCGCCCGGAGGCAAGGAGAGGATCGGCATCGACCAAGTCCGCGAGGTCATCCGTCTCGCGCAGTTTTCGGCCGTCCAGGCAGACCGGAAGGTCTGCCTGGTGCCGCGGGCCGAGGACCTGACCCCGGAGGCGGCGAACGCCCTCCTCAAGATCCTCGAAGAACCGACGCGCGGGATGGCGTTCGCGCTCCTGGCCGAGCACACGGGCGACCTCCTGCCAACCATCGTCTCGCGCAGCAGGGTCCAGCGCATCTCGCCCGTGCCAACGAGCGCGCACGTCGAACGGCTCGCGCGGGCGGGGTACGCGGCCCACGAGGCCGCATGGCTCGCGCGGATCGCCGTGCGTCCAGGCGACCTCGATGCGCTCGCCGCCGTGCGCGTTGACGTTCAGGTCGCCCGCAACCAGGCTCAGCAGAAGGCCGGCGACGCGACCGCGGCCGACCTCGTCGCGCTGTGTCTGGATGGCGGGCCGATCGAGCGACGCGAGGCGCTGTGGGTGCTCGCGCAGCGGGCGCACGACCTCGACCCCGAGACGCTCGCCGTGGGCGTCGCCGCGCTGGCCGCGCAGGAGCGCCCGACGCTCTTCGTGTTCCTCGCCGAGTGGCTCGCCGCCTGCGCCGACACTCTGCGCGACGGCGTGCTGGGCGAGCCGGCCACGACGACGCCGTGGCTCGAACGCGCCTGCGTCGCCATCGAGGACGCCAACCGCGCGCTCTGGGCCTATGCGCCGACCGAGGCCGTCCTCACGGCGCTCGTCTTCGCCTTCGGAGGACTGCCGCATGGCCGCTGACCGGGTCGTCCTCGTCCGCGTGCTCGGCGTCGTGCGCGAGACGGCGTACTTTCGCGCCGGTGAGCTGTTGCTCCCTGCCGGCACGCACTGCGTCGTCGATCGCGGCGGATCGCACCTCGGCCTCGTCCTCGAGGAGGTCGCCGCAGGGGCCACGCTGAGCACGGAACTCGAGCCCGTGCTGCGCATCGCCGCGCAGGCCGACATCGACGCCCACCACTACAACGAAGCCGACGCGCAGCGCGTGATCAAGGCGACCCGCGCGACCGTCCGCCGCCACAACCTGCCGATGCACCTCGTGGCCGCCGAGTACTCGCTCGACCGCAGACTCCTTCGTGTTTACTTCACCTCGCCCCACCGCGTCGACTTCCGCGAGCTCCTGCGCGATCTGGCCGGCCAGTTTGGGACGCGCATCGAGCTGCGGCAGATGGGTCACCGCGACGAAACGAAGTTGCGCGGCGGCTACGGCCGATGCGGCGTCGAGGTCTGCTGCCACCGCTTCTTGCGCGAGCCGAAGCCGGTTCCGATGGAGTACGCCTACGACCAGGAGCTGTTCGTGTCGCCAGAGCGCATCACGGGGGTGTGCGGGCGCTTGATGTGCTGCCTCGCTTACGAGCGCGAAGCCTACGTGGCCGAGCTGTCGCTGTTGCCCAAACTCGGAGCACATGTCAAGATCGGCGAAAAGCAGGGCAAGGTCATCGCCCACAGCATCTTCCGCCGCACCGTCACGGTCCTCACCGAGGACCGCGAGCGTATCGACGTCGACGCGGCCGACGTCACGCCGCTCCCGCCGCCGAAGAAGCCCACGTGACGCGCGCGCCCGCGGCCTCGGCCGCAGCGACCTCGCCCGGCGAGAGGCGACCGCGGAACCGCGCCCCGTCTTCGGCGTATTCGATCGCGACGATCCGGTCACGGGCACGTAGGAAAGCAAGCGATCGCACCGCGGTGTGCGGAACGAGCAGCTCCACCTCGCGGTCACCCGGATAGACGATCGCCGCAATGGCTTCGCGCAGGGCGTCGATGCCGACTCCATCTCGCGCCGAGATCGCAACGCCTTCCACGTCCCGCAGCGCGAACTCCGGAGCCAGATCGATCTTGTTGAGAACGTTGAGGATCGGCGGGCGTTCGCCATGCTTGGAGAACACCTGCTCCTCGAGCGTCTCCTCCACCGCGCGGAAGTCCTCGCGCGCCGACGTACGAGCCACGTCGATGACGTGCAGCACGAGCGCCGCATCGCGCGCCGCCTCCAGCGTCGCGGCAAACGCCGGCACGAGGGGATGGGGCAGGTCGCGGATGAATCCCACCGTGTCGGTGAACAGCGCCTCACGCCCCGGGGCGACGGCTCCGCGGCGCACGAGGGTGTCGAGCGTGGCGAATAGCTTGTCCTCGACCAGCGTGCCGGCTCCCGAGAGCTGGTTCAGCAGCGTCGACTTGCCGCTGTTCGTGTACCCGACCAAGGCCACCTCGGGCACGTCGCTCCTCCCGCGCAGCTTGCGGCGCTCCGCCCGCTCGTCGGACGTCTCGCGCAGCCGCCGCTCGATCGCGTGGATGCGCCGACGGATCTTGTTGCGGTCCATCTCCAGCTTCGTCTCGCCCGGACCGCGGGTGCCAATGCCCGCGCCGGCGTTCGTCAGCGCCTGGCCCCACCCCCGCAAGCGCGGGAGCAGGTAGCGCAGCTGCGCCAACTCCACCTGCAGCTTCGCCTCTTTCGTCGCGGCGCGCTGGGCAAAGATGTCGAGGATGAGCTGGGTTCGGTCGATCACCTTGCGCGTCAGCGCCTCTTCCAGGTTGCGCGCCTGGCCCGGACTGAGCTCGTTGTTGAAGATGACCACGTCGGCTCCCACCTCGTCGGCCAACGCGGCAACCTCCTCGGTCTTGCCCTTGCCGATGAACGTCGCGCCGTCCGGGCGCGATCGGTTCTGGATCACCGTTGCGAGCGTGGGAATGCCGGCCGTGTCGGCCAGCGCCTCGAGTTCGCCCAAGAGGTCGTCCTGGTGCCCGTCGAGGTCGACGCCGACGAGGACCGCTTGCTCCGTCCCATACACGCGAGCCCGTGTGCCGAGGTAGTCCTCGACCAGGGGACGCCGTTCGCCCCTACGCGCTTCGTCGCTCAACGTGAGCCCCCAGGTCCTGCAGCTTGTCGGCGAGTCGGTCGTAACCGCGTTCAATCTGGTCGAGGCCGGAGAGCGTGCTCTGCCCGCGCGCCGCCAGCGCCCCGAGCACGAGCGCCGCGCCGGCCCGGATGTCGGGCGCCTCGACGGCTGCCCCGCGCAGCTCGGGCACGCCGGTGATCGTTGCCACGCGAGCGTCCGTCGAGATCTGGGCTCCCATCGCCCGCATCCCGTCGACGTACGTGTAGCGGCCTTCGAACACGGTCTCCAGCACGCGGCTCGTCCCCCGCGCGCCGGCGAGGGTGGCCGCGGTCTGTGGGTGCAGATCGGTGGGAAAGCCAGGATGCGGCGCGGTCTGGAAGTCGACCGCGCGGGTGCCGTCCGTCGCTCCGGCCGTGACCTCGGCGCCGGAGATCGAGACCTGCACGCCCATCGCCCGCAGGACGGCGAGGAAGGGCTCGAGATCTCCCGGCCGCACGTCGACGACGGTCACCGTCCCACGCGTCGCCACGCCCGCGAGCAAGAGCGTCCCCGCCTCAATCCGGTCGGGGATCAGCTCGTGCTCGGCGCCGTGCAGACGGGCCTCGGCGACGCGGATCGTCCGCCCGTCGACCTCAATCTCCGCCCCCATGGTCCGCAACAGGGCGATGAGATCCATCACTTCGGGCTCGAGCGCCGCGTTGACGATCTCCGTCACGCCCGAAGCCAACGTCCCGGTCATGAGCAACTGCTCGGTCGCGCCAACCGAGGGGAACGAGAACTCCACCCGCGCGCCGCGCAGTCGGTCGGCCGTGACCGTCACCGACGACGCCGTCTCCTCGATCGTCGCGCCGAGGGCGCGAAGCCCCAGGAGGTGCAGATCGACGGGACGCGCCCCGATCGAGCAACCGCCCGGCAGCGGCACCACGGCGCGGCCGAGCCGGCCGACGAGGGGGCCGAGGACAAGGAAGGACGCGCGCATCTTGCGCACGGAGTAGGCGCTGGCCTCTTGCGACAGCGGCCCGTCCTCCGAGATGACGACGCTCCCGCCGTTGCGCACCACGCGCTTGCCGAGCGCGCCGAGCGTGAACAGGATCGTGCTCACGTCCCGCAGCTGAGGGACCCGATGCACGACGAGGGACTCGTCGACGAGCAAAGACGCGACGCAGATCGGAAGCCCGGCGTTCTTCGCTCCCTCGACGCGGACACGTCCTTCGAGTCTGCGGCCGCCGTCGATGGAGAGGACGTCCATGTAGGCCGCTATGGCAAGAACGACATCGGATCGACGGGGAATTCGCCGTTGCGCAGCTCGAAGTGGACGTGAGGTCCCGACGAGATCCCCGTGTTGCCAGACAGCGCGACCTTCTGCCCCTTCTCGACGTACTGGCCCTTGGACACCAAGGAACTCTTCAGGTGGCCGTACATCGTGTAGAAGCCTCCGTCATGCTCGAGGATGAGCACGTTGCCGTAACCCGGCTGCTCGCCGTAGAAGTAGACCTCGCCTCCGGCCGACGCGTACACGGTCGTCCCCTCGCCCACGTCGAGGTCGATTCCGTCGTGATGGTGGCGCATGCCGAGCACCGGATGCTGGCGCCAGCCAAACGTCGAGACGACCGGCGCCTGTAGCGGCCAGATGAACTGCGTCGACGCGCCGCGGGCCAGGTTTGACACGGTCTCCCAGAACACAGAGCTCACCCCGGGAATGACCAGCCGCGCGCCGGCGAAGATCGTCGCCGACGCCGAGATGCCGTTCGCCGCGGTGATCGCCGCCACGGTCGTCCCATAGGTCGCCGCGATGTCCGACAGCGTCTGGCCGCGCTTGATCGTGTGCACGAGTCCGCTCCGCGATGCGTACACGACGCGCCCGGCCGGCGGCGGGTCGTTGCTGTAGAGCTGGTTCGACGCCCGCAGGTCGCGCACGGTGACGCCAAGCGTCGACGCGATCGACGAGAGGGTCTCGCCGCTCTTCACGGTGTGGGAGACGATGTTGGCCGTCGAGCCGGAGCTCGAGGCCGCGGCCGGCGTCGTGGTCGGCTTCGGCGCAGAGGACGTCGCCGTGGTGGCGGGCGTCGCGCTGGGCGCGGTCGCGCTCGTGCCCGTAACGATGTCTTTGACCACGTCGTCGACTGGTCGCGCGGTGCTGGGAGTGGCCGCCGAGGTGCTGGCTGCGGGCGTCGTGGACGGCGTCGCCGCCGTGGTCGCGGATGCGGAGGTGCCCACCGCCTGCCCGTCGGACATCACGGCCATGGGCTCCCCGCGTCGCGTGCACCCGCTGCGGATCAACAAGGGGATGACGACCGCGGCCACGACGACGAGCACCGCGATCAGGAGCCGGTCCTTGCGGATCGGCCGTGCCCCCTCACCCCCGTACCTCGTTGGACTAGTCACCCTTCATCAGCTCGAGGAACTGGTCGTTGTCCCGGGTCCCCTCCATCTTCACCTTGATGAACTCCATCGCCGCCTGGAGATCATTCAGCTCGCTGATCATCTTACGCAGAATCCATACGCGTTTCAATTCCTTGGCGCCCAGAAGCAGTTCTTCCTTGCGGGTTCCGCTCTGCTCGATGTCGATCGCCGGGAAGATTCGCCGGTTCTGCAGGTCGCGGTTCAGCACGAGTTCCATGTTCCCCGTGCCCTTGAACTCCTCGAACACGACCTGGTCCAGCTTCGACCCCGTGTCCACAAGCGCGGTCGCGATGATCGTGAGGCTTCCGCCCTCTTCGATGTTGCGCGCCGCGCCGAAGAACTCCTTCGGCTTGTACAGCGCCGTCGGATCCATGCCGCCCGACAACAGCTTGCCCGACGCCGGGATCGACAGGTTGTAGGCCCGAGCCAGGCGCGTGATGGAGTCCATCAGGATGACCACATCGTGGCCCAACTCCACGAGCCGCTTGGCGCGGTCGGTCACCAATTCGGCGACCCGCGTGTGATGCTTCGGCTCCTGATCGAACGTCGCCGCGACCACCTCGCCATTTCGGATCGACCGCTTGAAGTCCGTGACTTCCTCCGGCCGTTCGTCGACGAGCAAGACGAACAGCTTCACGTCCGGATGGTTGGCGTTGATGCCGTTCGCGATCTGCTTCAACAGGGTCGTCTTGCCCGCCTTCGGCGGCGAGACGATCAGACCGCGCTGGCCCTTGCCGATCGGGCAGAACAGGTCGATGATGCGGGTCGAGATCTCGTTGGGATCGTGCTCGAGCCGCAGGTGCTTGTCTGGGTGGAGCGGCGTGAGGTCGCCGAACTGCACGCGGCGGCGTGACTCCTCGGGGTCGCGGCCGTTGACCGCGTCGGCGCGCAAGAGCGCGAAGTAGCGCTCATCGTTCTTCGGACCCCGCACCGGGCCGCTCACGAGATCGCCGTCGCGCAGGCCGAAGCGCTTGATCTGCGACGGCGAGATGTAGACGTCGGCCTTGCCCGGGAGGCAGCTGTCGCTGCGCAAGAAGCCGTACCCGTCAGGATGCAGCTCCAGGATGCCGTCGGTGAACTGGAGGTCCTTGGCCTTCGACAGCTCGGCCATCACGCCGCGCATCAGGTCGTCGCGCGAGATCTGTTTTGCGTCGGCGATGCCGAGCTTCTCCCCGTAGGCCTCCAGTTCGTCAATCTTCAGCGCGCGCAGTTCTCGTACTTCCATCGTTCCTCACCCCTAGAGCGCGGACGCCCCTCTTCCCGCTCGCGTCCTCACGCCGATCCCTCGATCTTCTCCACGCGGCGCGCGTGTCTTCCGCCGTCGAAGTCGGCATGAAGCCACGTTCGCACAATGCTCTCCGCCATCCCGTACCCGACGACGCGCGCCCCGAGGCACAGCACGTTCGCGTCGTTGTGCCGGCGACACATCTCGGCGACGTAGGGATCCGAGCACGTCGCTGCGCGGACCCCGCGGTGCCGCCCGGCGGCGATCGCCATCCCGATCCCCGTCCCGCAGATGAGAATCGCTCGATCCGCTTCCCCCTTGCGCAGCAGGATCACCGCAGCGCGCGCGATGTCCGGGTAGTCGACCGCGCCGGTGGAATCCGTCCCCACGTCGATGACGCTGTGCTCGGCCAGCACCGTCTCCTGCAACGCCACCTTGAGCGCGACGCCCGTGTGGTCACAACCAATCGCAATCCGCATCTAGACCCTCTTGAACAACCACTTGATCATGTCGCCGTACATCCGCAGCCGCTCGGCCAGGCCCTTGGCCAGCCCGCGTTTCTTCTCCTTCAGCACGTGGGTCACGCCGGGCAGCTTGACGTACTCCTTCTTCCACTCCTCGCGCGCCGCGAGGCGCGACAGCGCGATCTCGATGCCGAAGTTCATCTCGTGCACGTTCTCTTTGGCGCGCTCCCACAGACGGCGGGGCAAGACCCGCTGGCCCGACGCATACGGGTTGATCTTCTGCGCCAGGTCGGTGTTCCGCCGGCCGTCCGCAAACACGCCCACGGCCATGTCGAGGTCCCCCTCTTCGTAGGCGCGAATCAGCCGATCGACGTGTTCCGTTCTCAGCCCGACCAGATCGGCATCCAAGAACAGGAAGACGTCGTTTCTCGCCTCGCGCACGCCCGCATCGAGGGCCGCCGCCTTGCCGCGGTTCTCCGGCAGCCGGATCACACGCACGCGGTGGGTGGCTGCCTCCCCGGCCGTGTCGTCCTGCGATCCGTCGTCGACGACGAGGATCTCGTCGACCAGGCAGCTGGCTTCGACCGGCGCGAGGACCGCGCCGATGCGGCCAGCTTCGTTGTAGGCGGGCACGATCACGGAAATCGCCATTAGATCTTGAATACGGTGAAACAGAGACGCAGCCAGTTCTGTGTGCAAAGTGATTCTACCGACCCGGCGCAGCCAAGTCAATTCAGGCCGCGACGGCGCGTCGCCGGAGCGAACCATAGCGCCGCCTCGCGGGCCACCGCGGCGCGACCGACGCCCTCGACCTTCACGGGCAAGGACGCAGCGAACAGGCGGCCGTACCCCTTCGTGCGGATCCGGTCGTCGGTCAGCACGACCACCCCGCGGTCGCTCGCCGTGCGCACGAGCCGGCCGACTCCCTGCCGCAACCGTAAGACGGCCTGCGGCAGCGCGACATCGAGGAACGCGTCGCGACCGCTCTTCTCCCGCTCGGCGCACAGCGCCGCGAAGACCGGGTCCGTCGGGACCGCGAACGGAAGCCGCGTCACGACCACGTACTCAAGCTCCTCGCCCGGCAGGTCCACTCCCTCCCAGAAGCTGTCGGTCCCCAGGAGCACGCAGCCCTGTTCCTCACGCCGGAACCTCTCCAGAAGCGACGTGCGCGACCCGTCCACGCCCTGCGCCAGGGTCGGCACGCGGTCGCGGATCCTCGCGTGGACGTCGTGGAGGAGCTCGTAGGACGTGAACAGCACGAGCCCGTTCCGATCGAGCGCCTCGTGCAGCGTGACGAGCAGCTCCGCCAGGCCGGCCGCATACGCCCCGTCGGGCGCATTGACCGGCGGAAGGTCGCCGGGCAACAGGATGCGCATCAGATCCTCGTAACGGAACGGGCTCTCCACGACCGCCGAGCGCACGCGTGGGAACGCCGCGGAGAGGCCCAGGCTCTGTTCGAGATAGGAGAAGTCACGGTCGATCGACAGCGTGGCCGATGTGAGGACGAGCGACGCGAGGTGCCCGTAGAGGCGCGACGCGAGGATGGGAGCCACATCGAGCGGCGTCACGTGAAGTGCGAGGCGACCGAGATCGCGCTCGTACCAGTGGACGGCGTTGTCGCCGACCGGCGCGGCGATGAGGTCGCAGACCCGCACCAGCTCGCCGACCGCCGACCGCCCGGCCTCGCCCTCGCGCGCCAGTTCCGGATCCTCCTTGAGTTCCTCGATCGCCTCCTCAACGACCAGCTCCCACTGCCGAAGGCCGGCACGCAGCGCGCCCAGCTCGGCGGTCCCCGGCGGCGGCGCCGGCAGCGCGCCGCGTCGCTCTTGCGGAAGCGAGAGGCCCACAGCGCGGACGGCGCGCCCGACGAGCGCGCTCACGAGGCGCGAGGCCTCCACAGCCTCGCGCCACGTCTCCCCGCTCGGCGGCAGCGACAGCCGATCAAACCAGCCGTGGCGCCGGCTCGACCGCCCAGGCCCGAGCGTGTCGGCCACCTGCTCCACGCGCGCCTCCGACAACGTGGCCGTGAACGCAAGCCGCGCCGCCGCCTCGAGCGCGTGCGCCTCGTCGACGATCAGGTGCTCGAACTTGCCCAGGATCACACCGTTCGCCGCCGCGTCGCTCAGCAAGAGCGCGTGGTTGACCACGACAAGATCTGCCTTGCGGGCCCGTCGGCGCGCGCGCATCGAGAAGCACTCGTCGACGTGAGCGCAGAACGCGCCCGAGCACGTCGCCGGCTGGTCGCCGAGACGCGCCCACAGCGAGCGCGCGTCCTCCTGCGCGAGGAAGGCGCTGTTCTCTTCGATGTCGCCCGTCTCGGTGTCGAAGATCCACCGCCCCAGGGCCGCCAGCGACGGGAGCTGCTCGCGCTCCAACCCGGCGCTGAGCTCACGGATGAGCGCTTCCCAGCGGCGCAGGCAGAGGTAGTTGTCGCGCCCCTTCAGAAGGGCAATCGACGCCCTGGCTCCCGTGCGCGCCAGGAGGAACGGGAGGTCCTTGTGGAAGATCTGGTCCTGAAGCTGTTTGGTGCGCGTGCAGACAACGATCCGCGCGCCGTCCTCCGCCTCGAGGCGCGCGAGCGCCGGCACCAGGTAGGCGAACGTCTTTCCCGTGCCCGGACCCGCTTCGACCGACGCGGCGCCGCCCTCGGCCAGCGTCTCTTCAACCACGCGCGCCATGTCCAGCTGGCCGCGCCGCGCCTCGTAGCCCGGAAACGAGGTCGCGATCGGACCCGCCGGACCCAGGACCTCGCGCGCCGAGCCCATCGCCGGGCCGGCGCGTTCGGCCTTCTGCGGCTCCTCGGCGAGGTTCTCGGTCGCCGGCGCGCCAAACGAGAGGGTGACGAGCGCCTGGAGCACGTCGTGCACCGCGCCGCCGCAGAGCGAGCCCACGAGCTGAAGCATCACGCGGTCGAGCGGCGCGGCCTCCTGAAGCACGGCGACGAGCAGCTCGCCGACGGCCACGGCCGCGTCGTCTTCGCGCAGCGCCACGCCGCGCGCTCGGCACGCCGAGGTCAGGTCGTGGCTCGGCTCGCACGGAAACAGGCACCGGTAGAGGAGCGCGAGATCGAGCCGCGTAGGAGCCGCGTCCCCGGCCGAGCCGTAGACCACGCGCACGGCGTCGGCGGGCGGCGCGTCCGCCGACGCGACGAAGGCCCCGCCGGCAAAAAGCGCCTCCCGCCCGCCGGCCACCGCCACGAACCGGCCGAGGCCCAGCGCGTCCCACGGCAGAGTCGGCGTCCCTTTCTTGGCCACGGTCCCCCTCGCGCCGCTACGCGACGCCGCCTTCGATGTCGCCCTCCAGGCCGGACGCCGAGGAGCGCAGCACGCGCACGCCCACGAGGTCGCCGGCGCGCGCAGGACCGTTCGCAACGACGGTCCGATGGTCGTCGGCGCGCCCGACCCATCGATCGACGCCGGCGGCGCTCTCGAGCAGCACGTCCACGCGCTTCCCCACGCGCCGCGCGTTCTCTTCTGCCGCGATCTGGCGTTCGAGATCGAGCAACGCGCCGAGCCGTCGCTCCTTCTCGCGCGGCGACACATCGTCGGCAATCTGCGCCGCCGCCGTGCCCGGACGCGGCGAGTACTTGGCGGCGTAGATTGTCCCGAAGCGCACGTCGCGGAGGAACGCCGCGGTCTCCGCAAACTCTACATCGGTCTCGCCCGGGAACCCGACGATGACGTCGGTCGTCAGGTTGATCTCCGGCAGCCTCTGCCTCGCCGCGTCGACGATGGCGCGGAACGTCGCGGTGTCGTAGCCGCGGCGCATCGCGGCGAGTATGCGGTCCGAGCCGGACTGCAGGGCGAGGTGCAGGTGACGGCAGATGCTGGCGTGCTCGGCCATCACGTCGAGCATGCGCGCATCGACGTCGCGGGGGTGCGAGCTCGTGAAGCGCACGCGGCGAGGACCGGCGGCCGCGACGCGCGCGAGGAGCTCGGGGAATGTCCCATAGGCCGGCCGATCGCGCCCGTATGCGTTCACGTTCTGCCCCAACAGAAGGACCTCGCGCCGGCCCTCGTCAACGGCCGCCCGCACTTCGGCGAGGATCGCGCCAGGCTCGCGGCTGCGCATCGGGCCGCGCGCCTGCGGGACGATGCAGTAGGCACATGCGTTCGAGCAGCCCTCGGTGATCGTGACCATTGCCGAGGCCGGACTTGACCGACAGAACGGCGTCTCCTCGAGCGTGTCGTCGAGCGCGTCACAGAGGAGCGACGCGCGCTCTCGCCGCGCCGCGTCGATCAGCTCGGGCAACGCGCCGTGGCGGCGTGTCCCGAACACGAAGTCAATGAAGTCGGAGCGTCGGAAAAGTGAGTCTCCATGCACCTGGCCGAAGCAGCCCCCCACGCCGAGCAACACCGCGCGCCGCCGCTTCTCCCCGGCCACGGCGCCAATCCGGCCGAGCAGCTTCTCCTCGGCCTTGCCGCGCACCATGCAGCCGTTGAACAGGACCACGTCGGCGTCTTCGAGCCGGTCGACGATCGAGAACCCCGCCTCCGCCAGCACGCCGGCCATGCCCTCGGACTGGTGGACGTTCATCTGGCAGCCCCAGGTCTCGATGTAGACTCTCGTTCCCATGGCTTGTTGCGGGCATTCTACCGCATCCCAGAACAGGCAGCCACGGCGGTGGCGGCCCGCTCGCCCGGTTCGCTATGATGGCGCGTGATGCTGCGCCGTTCCGATCGCTACATCCTGCGGGAGATGGTGGGGCCGTTTGCCTTGGCGCTCGCCGGGCTCATCCTGTTCATCCTGCTGAACATCATCCTGTCCCTGTCCGACCTCATGGTCGATCGCGGCATCAGCATGCCCATGCTCCTACGCCTCGTCCTTCTCAAGGTGCCGAGCCTGCTCGTCGTGGCCATCCCGATGAGCGTCTTGTTCGCGACCTTCCTCGGGCTGGGGCGCATGGTCCACGACCGCGAGATCGTCGCGCTCGAGTCGCTCGGCATGTCGCTTCGCCGCATCCTCTTGCCCCTCGTCATCGCCGCGGCCGGCGTCGCCGTCGTCGACTTCGCCGTCTACAACTGGCTCGTTCCCTCGTCAGAGGCCGCGTACCAGGACGCCCTGCGCGGGGTCATCTTTCGCCAGGGCGTGCCGCGCATCACGTCCAACGCCTTCTTCAAGGGCGCCAACGAGCAGTTCGTCTACATCCGCCGCTACGACGAGTCGACGGGCAAGATCTACGACGTCAACATCTACGACACGACCGGGAGGGTCTTCCCCCAGGCCGCGTCGGACGCACCCGCCCAGCTGACTCTGCTCACCGCCGACCAGGGCACGTGGACGGGCGACGCGTGGTCGCTCGAGAACGCGCACGCCTACGGATTCGACCGCGAGGGCAAGCTCCTCTTCTCCGCCGTGGTCGCCACCCTCGTCTTGCCGATCGACCAGGGCATCGCTGAGCTTCTCTCGCGGTCGCGCACGACCGCCGAGATGGGGATCCGCGAGCTGCTCGAACGCGTCGAGCAGGCCCGTGCCAACGGCCAGCGCCCCGACGAGTACCTGGTCGAAGTGCACCTCAAGATGGCGCTGCCGGTCGCGGCCGTGATCTTCGTCCTGCTCGCCGGCTCGCTCAGTCTGGCGTTCCTGCCGCGCAGCCGCGCCGTGGGGATCGTGCTCGGGCTCTTGTTCGTCGCCGTCTTCCAGGGCGTCCTGTGGTGGACGCAGACGCTCGGTCGGCGGCACGCCATGGATCCGGTCCTCGCCGCGTGGCTGCCCGACATCCTCTTCGGCGCCTTCGGGCTGCTTCTCTTCGCGCGCGTCGACCGCCTCGCGTCGCGCGACGTCTGGAGTCGCGTCCGGGCGAGGATCCCTTTCGCCACTCTCGCGCTCGCCGCGCTCGTTGCCTGCGCGCCGGCCACACGCGGCGCCACGCCCGTGCACATTGACTGCGACGAGCTCTACGTCTCCGACGACGGCAAGCTGATCCGCGCCCGCGGTGCGGTCCGGGCCACCCTCGAAGCCACGTCGATCGAGGCCGGCTCGCTCGTCCTCGAGCAGACCGAGCCCGACCGCTGGACGCTCGCAGCCGCCGACGGCGTCTCCCTACGCGCCGGCGACACGCTGCGTCTAGAGAGCCAGACGCTCTCGGCGCGCGTCGACGCCGACACCGGCGCGCTTGTCGCCAGCTCAGCCGAGGCTTCGACGCTGGCCGGCTCGACGACGTTCACCAACTCCGCCGGGGAGCCGGCGACCCTCTACTTTCGCGCCGACCGCGCTCGTCTGACCCTCAAAGACGGAGAGGTCGACCTGATCGAGGGCTACGCCGGCGAGCTCACCACCTGCGCGTGCTGCGGCGTCGACCTGCGTGCCCAGCCCTACAGCCTGCGCGCCGACCGGCTCCTGCTCTACCCCGACCGGCTGTTCGTCGCCTACGGCATCACCGGACGCGCAGCCGGTGTGCCGGTCGTGTGGCTTCCCCTCTACCTTCAGCCGCTCAAGGACACCCTCGACGCGCCGCTGTTCCCAGCGATTGGGCGCAGCGCGACGCATGGCGGGTACGCGAAGTGGAGCCTTCCGTTCTTCGCCAGCCCCACCCTGTACGGCACGCTCAACGTTGACCTGTATCCTTGGACGCGCGAGTTCGCGCTCGGCGGCACCGTGCGCTACGACCTCGCCGGCCAGCAGGGCGACCTCACGGCGTTCTGGTTCCCGGCCAAGGTCACCGACCCGGAGACCTCCGTGCGCCTGCGGCACTCGGCAGCCCTCGCCGCGGACTGGACGGCCACAGGGAGCCTCGACGCGCGGCGACTCGGAACCCAGGAGCGCACGTCGTATGCCTTCCGCCTCGACGGCGAGACCAAGTCCGGAACGCTGTCCGTCGCGGCGCAGCGCGCGCTGACAACGCAGGAAGACGAGGCGACGCGCGTCGAGGAGCGGGTCCCGGAAGTGAGCTTCGACGGCCGTGCCTTCACCTCGGCCGGCCTCACCGTCCAGCCCACCGCCTCGGCCGGCTGGCGCCGCGAGGGCGTCATCGGCCAGCCGCTCGTCGAGGCCTTGCGACTCGCCGTCGGCCTCAGCGCCTCGGCGGCGACCTTCCGCGTCGGCGCCGCAGAGCTTCGCCCCGCCGTCGCCCTGCGCGGCGCGCTGTACGACGGCCCGACCGGACGAGACGAGCAGGCCGTCCTGTCCCTCACCCCAACCGCGTGGATCGGCGACCTGTCGCTCGCCTGGGCGAGCGCGTGGGTGTTCGGTTCCAGTCCGCTAGACTCAGACCTCGCCCGCGCCGAGCACGGACTGCGTTGGTCCTACAGCCGGCGCGGGCCGCTCGCCGTCACCCTGGACGGCGGCTTCGACCTCGCGCGCGGCCTGGGGCCGGAACGCGTGTCACTCGCTTGGACCGCGCTCGCCGAGTGGAAGCTCGCGGGCACGCTCGATCCGCAACAGGGCCGCGTCACCGCCCTTGACCTCAGCGCCGCGTGGGCCGACGAGGCCCACCGCGTCAGCTGGCTCCTGCCGCTCGACAAGACGACCCGGCGGTTCGAGCAAACGACCCTGCGCCTCGGGGCCACGCTCGACCCCGTATCGCTCGACCTCGAGATCGTCACCGATCTCAATCCCCTCGCCGTGTCGCGGTGGGTCGTCGACACCGAACTCACCTCACCGCGCGGGTGGGGCCTGAACGCTCGCCTGACCCACACTGCCGGACGCGCCCAGCCGCTCGCCGCCGAGGCCGGCCTGTTCCGCGACCTGGGCGACTGCCTGCGCGTTGGTGTCGAGGTCTCGCGGAGCGAGACGTGGCTCTACGTCTCGATTCTCGCCTTCCCCGAGGCCATCCTGCGCTACGCGCCGCGGACCGCGGAAGTCGAAGTCGGCGCCTAGGCTTGGGTAAGATCCCGTCGGGCAACGTGCCCGGAAGGAGGCCCTCATGGACCTTGACCTCTCGGCATTGGTGTACGTCTTGATCGGCATCATCGTGATTTCGAAGCTGCTCATCGGCAACGGCTGCCGCTAACGGCAGGTGGGGGGCGCGTGGTCGTGAACGCACCACATCGTCTTCGGCTCGGCGTCATTCAATCCTGCCCCGAGTTCGGGCAGCGACAGAGAAACATCGAGACCGCGTTGGCGCTGACGGACGGGATCTCGGCCGATCTGTGGGTCTTGCCCGAGTTCTTCTCGACCGGGTACCAGTTCCTCGATCGGGCCGAGGCCGCGCGCCACGCCGAGCCCATCCCCGACGGACCGACAACCCAGGAGCTGATTGCGTTCTGCCGTGCGCGCGGCTGCTTCGCCGTCGGCGGCCTTCCTGAAGCGAGCGACCGCGGACCGTACAACGCCGCCGTCCTCGTCGGGCCCGAAGGGTTCGTCGCCTCGTACCGCAAGATTCATCTCTTCGCGCTCGAGAAGACGTTCTTCCTGCCCGGCGACCGCCCGTTCCACGTCGTCGAGGCCGCTGGCGCGCGCGTCGGCCTCCTCATCTGCTTCGACCACCTGTTCCCCGAGGCCGCGCGGTCTCTCGCCCTCCTCGGCGCCGAGGTCCTCGTCCATCCCTCCAACCTCGTCCTGCCGGGCGTCGGCCAGCGCACCATGGCCGTGCGCGCGCTTGAGAACGGCGTCTTCGCCGCCACCGCCAACCGCGTCGGCCGTGAGGCCCGCGCGGACAAGACCCTCGTTTACACCGGCGAGAGCCAGATCGTCGGGCCGCGCGGCGACGTGCTCGTCCGCCTGTCGCACGACCGCGCCGAGGCCGCCGCAATCGAGATCGATCTCGATCGGGCGCGCGATAAGTCCATCACGCCCGTCAACGACAAGCTCGGCGACCGCCGGCCGCATCTGTACCCTCTCGGCCCCGCCACGCCGGAGTCGTGACCCGGCCGCAGGCCAGGAGGACCGCATGGTCGAATTCGGCACGAAGCGTTCACAGTCCTGGACCGTCTCGTCGCAGCACCTCGCGAGCGCGTTCGGCAGCGGGCTCGTGGACGTCCTCGCGACCCCCGTGCTCGTCGGCTTCTGCGAAGAGTGCGCGCGACAGATGATCGACCCCACCTTGCCGCCCGGGCAGAAGACCGTCGGGACCGCGATCTCGCTCGAACACCTCGCCGCCACGCCTCCGGGCATGAAGGTGACCGTGACCGCGGAGCTCATCGCCGTCGACCGCCGGCGCCTCTCCTTCCGTTTCGAAGCCCACGATGAGGTCGAACTCGTCGGCCGCGGCACGCACGAGAGATTCATCATTGACCAGGAGCGCTTTGGGGCCACCGTGGAGGCAAAGCGCCAAGCGGTCCGCCCGTCGTCGTAGGACGGACCGCCCGCGTTCTTGCAGCGGCCGTCGATGCAAAACGTCAAGCGCTTCGCCCCGCTCTCTGATCCGAAGCGCCCTCCGCCGCCGACCGTGGCGACCAAGCGCGAGTCCGCGCACGCTGGCCTCTAACACAACAGGGCGACGACAGCAGCTCAGCGAAAAGCGCATGCGGAACCGCCGCTGACCAACGGGGCCAACGACCGCGCAAGGCCGAGACGACGCTCTGGATCTTGATGATCGGTCACTCCTCGCCCCGGGGACCCACACGCCGCGGCCACCGTCCCTTCACACACACCACACACCCCGGCGGCATTCTCTTCGTGCAGCCCAAGAGCTGCTCTCCGCTAACCTCCTTGCGGAAAGCCACCACACCGATCGGGGAGCCCTCCGGGACTCCCCGATTCCCTTCTGGGCCTCACGGGCGGCACCGCTCCGGCACCACGCGAGGCCACCGATGTGAAGCAAGATCCCCGGAGCCGGCCACTCGAAGGAATGGTCTTCTCTCCGCTTCCGCCGACAGCGTGCTCAGACGGATGGTCTGCCCCATCCCAGCCGCCAGAACGACGATTGACCCCGAGCTTGCACTGGCCCAAGGAGCCAGCCGAGTTGCACGGATCGAATCAGCCACCGGCCCAGGCGTCCGCGCAGTCGAATCGGCCAGCCCCATCGCAGCCTCCCGACCTGCGATTGGTCCCTAGCTGTACGCGAAGCGGAATCGAACAGCCCCATCGCAACGGCCAAGCCAGCGATTGGGCCCTAGCTGTCCACAGCCCGTCCGGTGGACAGCCCCCTACCCCCCGCCCACGGGCGGCAGGATCGCCAAGCGATCGCCGTCGCGCAGCCGGGTACGCGTCCCGTCGCGCCGCGCGGCATTGCCCCCGTTCACGAAGACGTTGACATCGCGCCGCACGCCGCCGTCCGGCGCAAAAAGCCGCGCGGCGAGCGTAGGGAAGCGTTCGACAAGCGCGTGCAGCGCGGCAGAGACGTCGGCCCCCTCGGGCAGTTCGAGGCGGCGGTCTTCGCTCGGCAGCTCGCGTTTGAACGAGAAGCCGATCTCGACCTCGACCCGAATCATGACGCGACGAGCTTGCGCGCCAGCGCGTTGTGCTGTGCGATCCAGGTCTCGAGGTCCTCGGCCAACAGCCGCCCGTCGCGCACGCGCCACGTCCCGTTCACCATCGACAGCCAGACGCGGTCGGCGGCGCAGTGGACGAGCGCGGCCACCGGATCGGCCGCACCGGCAAAGGCGAGGTCTTCGAGATCGAAGGCAATCAGATCGGCCGCCTTGCCCGGCTCGAGCGAGCCGATCTCGTCCTCGCGCCGCAGGACGGAGGCGCCGCCCATCGTCGCCATCCGCAGGGCTTGACGCGCCGACAACGACTTGGCGCCGTAGTGCACGCGCTGGAGCAGCATCGCTTGCCGCACCTCGCGGACCATGTTCGAGGTGTCGTTGCTCGCCGAACCGTCGACGGCGAGCCCGATGCGCACGCCGGACTCGAGCATCTCGGCCACGCGCGCGATCCCCGATCCGAGGGCCATGTTCGACGTCGGGCAGTGCGCCATCCCCACCCGTGCCCGGCCGAGCTTGGCGATGTCGCCGTCGCTCAGCACGACGAGGTGCGCGAACCACACGTCGTCGCGCAGCCAGCCGAAGTCATCCATCAGGTCGACGGGCCGGCGGCCGAAGCGCTTCAGGCAGTAGGCCTCCTCGTCGCGCGTCTCGGCGAGATGCGTGTGCAAGAGCACGCCGTACTCGTCGGCCAAGCGTATCGACTGGCGCATCAGGTCGGGTGTGACAGAGAACGGCGAGCAGGGCGCGAGCGCAATGCGCAGCATCGCCAGAGGCTCGGGGTCGTGGTGCCGTTCGATCGTCCGCTGGCAGTCCTTCAGAATCTCGTCCTCGGTCTGCACGACGCTGTCGGGCGGCAGTCCCCCGTCCTTCTTGGAGAGCGACATCGAGCCCCTGCAGGGGTGGAAGCGAATCCCGGCCATCCTCGCCCCCTCGATGTCGGCGTCGAGAATCGCCCCGCCGCCCCGCGGGAAGAGGTAGCAGTGGTCGGACGTCGTCGTCGCGCCGGAGAGCAGGAGCTCGCTCGACGCCACGGCCGACGAGATGCGGGCCGCCTCTTCGTCGATGCCCCGCCAGCGCTCGTAGAGCAAGATGAGCCAGTCGAACAGCTCGGCGTCCGCAGCGCCCGGGACGCAGCGGAAGAGCGACTGGTACAAGTGATGGTGCGTGTTGACGAACCCGGGCAGGAGGACCTTGCCCTTCCCCACCACGACCTCGTCGGCGCGCACACCCGCCGGGTCCTCACCGACGCGGACGATCCGGTTGCCTTCGACGAGGGCAAAGCCGCCGCGGATCTCCCGCCCGGCGGCATCCATGGTCACCACCACGTCGAAGTCGCGGAACAGCGTGCGGCGCGTCATCCCGTCAGATCCACCTTGTTCGCCGTCTCGAGGAACGCGGCCAGCAGCGCGATGGCCGCCTCGATCGCCCCGGTGTGCACGGTCTCGACGACCGAGTGCACGTAGCGCGTAGGAATCGACAGCGTGATCGCCGCCGCGCCGTCACGCGCGAGCTGCATGGCGCCGGCGTCCGTACCGCCGCGCGTGGCCAGCGTCACCTGATGCGGGATCTTCTTCTTGGCCGCGAGGTCGAGGAACGCCCGCACGAGGGCTGGATGAGAGATGGAGCGCGCATCCTTGAGCGAGATCGCGACGCCCTTGCGCATCTGCGACACCTGGTCGCGCTCGGGCACGCCCGGCATGTCGGCCGCGATGCACACGTCGAGCGCAATCGCGATCTGCGGCTGGATGCGGTACCCGGCCACCGTCGCGCCGCGCACGCCGACCTCTTCTTGGCTCGTGGCAACGAAGTACAGGTCGCAGCCGAGCCTCTTGACGCGCTTCATCGCCTCGATGCCGACGTAGACGCCGAGGCGATCGTCGATCGCCTTGCCGGACACCACGTCGCCGTACTGCAGGAAGTCCTGCTTGAGCGTGACCACGTCGCCGAGCGCCACGCGCCCCGCGACCTCCTCGGCCGGAAGCCCGACGTCGAGGAACAGATCGTTGATCTCCACGGGCTTCTTCTTCTCGTCGTCGGTCAGGATGTGGATCGGCTTGCGGCCGATGCACCCCACGAGGTCGCCGCTCTGGGTGTGCACGACGACCCGCTGGGCCACGAGGGTCACCGGATCGAACCCGCCGAGCGGCTGCACGCGCAGGAAGCCGGTTTTCTCCTCGATGTACGAGACGAGAAACCCGATCTCGTCCATGTGCCCGGCCACCGCCACGACCGGTCCCTTGCCGGCGCGGTGCGCGATGACGTTGCCCAAGAGATCCACGTCGACCGCGTCCGCATGCCCGGCGAGCGCATCGAGGATCACGCGACGCACCGGGCCCTCGTAGCCCGGGACGCCCGTCGCTTCCGTCAGCTTCTTCAACAGCTCCATGCATCCTCCTCTCGCCAGCGTAAGTGTAAGGGCCGCGGGAGCAGGGTCAATCGCTTGCCGCCACGAGACCCGCTCGCTACCATCGCTCGCATGATCCCGATCCGCGACGCGCTGCGCAGTCCACGCTTCCCGGTCGTGACGGTGGGCCTCATCATCCTCAACCTACTGGTCTTCCTCTATCAGGGGTATCTGACCAGCCAGCCGGCCGTGACCGTCGACCTCGCGCCGTGGGCCGCGCAGGGACTCACGCCTCCCGGGGTTGATCCGCGCGCCTACCGCGTCGAGCTGCTTCGCGCCGCCGGGGGGCCGATGCCCGCGTCGGTTGCCGCCGATGACGCGTTCGTGATCACCTACGGGTTCATCCCGGCCGAATTCTCCCGCGGGCTCGATCTGCCGCCGTTCACCGGGTTCCCGATCTGGCTCACGCTGTTCACCTCGATGTTCCTGCACGGCGGCCTGCTCCACGTCCTCGGGAACATGCTCTACCTCTGGGTGTTCGGCGACAACGTCGAGGGCGCGATGGGGCGGGGGCGGTTCCTGGTCTTCTACCTCTTGTGCGGCGCGGCAGCGGGGATGGCCCAGTACGCGCTCAACCCGCAGGCGCCGATTCCCTTGGTCGGAGCGTCTGGCGCCATCGCCGGCGCGCTCGGCGCTTACTTCATGCTCTTCCCGACCGCGCGCGTTCTGACCGTGATCCCAATCCTGTTCTTCATTCGGATGGTGTCGATCCCGGCCGTGATTGTGCTGGGGATCTGGTTCTTGCTTCAGCTCCTGAACAGCGCCGCCTCGTTCGGCGCGTCGACAGGCGTCGCCTGGTTCGCGCACATCGGCGGGTTCGCGGCCGGCATGGTTCTCATCCTCGCGTTTCGCCGCAAGGACGTTCCCATAGGCCTCCTCGACCTCTTGCGCCGCCGGGCGTCTGGATAGGGAACTGCGTCGCATCGAGGACGCACGCTTGGCTTCACCCAAGCGCGCCCTGCGGGTATCATACGAGGACGCGCCTGGACGGGTACGCGAAAAAGGAGTGGTGAGCCATGAAGCAAGGTGCCCTCTTTCTCTGCACCGCTGTTTTTGTCTTATCCCTGACGTTGGGAGCCTTGTGCGCCGGAACGGACCACGCGCCGATCGTGATTGCGAGCGACTACGAGTTCACCGTCGCCAACGGCGTCTGCGCCGGAAGCGGGACGTTTGAGGACCCCTACGTCATCGAGGGATGGAAGATCGACGCTGGCTACAGCCGCTACGGGATCCGCATCAGCGGCACGACGCGCCCGTTCATCCTGCGCAACCTCGAGATCTCCGGCGCGTCCTCGGCGGCCATCGCCCTGAGCTACGTGCGCAACGCGACGATCGAGAACTGCCTGTTCGTCGCCAACTGGGCGGGCATTACCCTGAACTTCTCGACGTTCGTGCGCATCACGGGCTGCACGTTCGAGAAGAACACCGACGGGGTCCACTTCTTCTTCTCCGACAGCAACCAGATCCTCGACTCCATGTTCACCCGCAACGACACCGCGGTGTGGTTCGACGCCTCGGACGAGAACGAGGTGTGGAGCAACCTATTCGAGGGCTCGCAGATGGGCGTCTACCTGAACCTTGGCTCGACGCACAACTCGATCCTGCGCAACGCGTTCGTCAACAACCTGCACAACGCCTACTCCGACGAGCCGAACTCGTGGAATGACGACGTGGCTGGCAACTACTGGAGCGACTTCGCCGCGGTTGACACCGATCTGGACGGGATTCGCAACACCCCGTACCCCATTCGCGTCGACGGCGACCAGGACCTCCTGCCGCTCGTGACACACCCTCTCGTCCCGCCCACGGTGCCCGCGACCTGCGGCAGCTGAACTGTGCGCGGCGCGACGCAGGACCAGGGGACGTCGTCCCTGAGTCGGCCCAAGAAAGGATGTCATGACGCAAGAACGGCTGATGGACCGGCTCCGCGGCGAGGTTCCCTACCCGCTTCTCCACGTCCCGATCACCGATCTCCGCGAGGGAACGCGCGTTGCCCAGTGCTTCCTCGTCAAGAAAAAGACGCAGCGTTCGACGAGAGCCGGCGACCCCTACCTCGAGATCGTGCTCGCCGACCGCACGGGATCCCTTCCGGCGCGGGCGTGGGCCGAGGCGACCCAGCGCTACGCCAGCGAGTTTGAGGAGGGCGACTTCGTCTCCGTCCAGGCGCGCGTGGAGACCTACCGCAATGCACTGCAGCTCGTCGTCGAGTCGATCCGCCGCCTGACCCAGGAGGAACGAGAAGGGGTAAAGTTGCCCGGCTTCGACCCCGCCCTGCTCGTGCCCACCTCAGAGCGCAACCCTGACGAGATGTGGGCGACCCTGATCGCCCTCGCCGCGACGATCGAGCCCGAGCCGTTGCGGACGCTGACCACGCGGCTCCTCACCCAGAAGGCCGAGGCGTTTCGCGAGCTGCCGGCCGCGGTGTCGAACCACCACGCCTACATCGGCGGCCTGCTCGAGCACACGCTCGAGGTCGCCGAGGGCGTCGCGCGCTTCGCCGAAGACCAGAAGGGCCTGCATCTGCATCGCGGCCTGGCCGTGGCCGGCGCGATCCTGCACGACATCGGCAAGCTCGTCGAGTTCGAGAACCCCATCGCGCCGCGCTACGGGTTTGAGGGCCAGCTCATCGGCCACCTCCTGCTCGGCCGCGACATGGTGCGCGACGAGGCGACGGGCATCGCCTGGCCGGACGCGCGCCTGCCCATCCTGCTCGAGCACATCCTCATCTCCCATCACGGCGAGTTGGAGTACGCCGCGGCAATGGTGCCAAAGAGCGCCGAGGCCGTGGCCGTCTACCACTTCGACAACCTCTCGGCCAAGCTCAACATGATCAAGAGCCACATCGCCATGGACGCGGAGGAAGGGGACTTCACCGACTGGGAGCGGAACATGGATCGCCGCTTCTTCAAGGGGTCCATCGCCGGCGCGTAGGGCGTCGCCCACCCAGTCCCTCCACCCGTCGATGGCCGCCACCCCTTGCGACGGCGGTGACGCAGACTACAATTGCCGCAACGCGATCTGTTCGGAGGTCTCAAGCCATGCGCACTGCGTACTGCGGTCAGTTGTCGTCGGCCGACGTCGGCCGACGCGTGCACCTCGCGGGGTGGGTCAACCGCCGCCGCGATCTCGGGAAGCTGACGTTCGTCGACCTGCGGGACCACACCGGCCTCCTGCAGCTCCTGTTCGGCGGCGACCGCGACGACCTCTCAGACGCGCACACCCTGAATCGTGAAGACGTGCTCCTCGTCGATGGGACGATACAGAGACGCTCGCCGGGCAATCTGAACCCCGACATGCCGACCGGAGAGATCGAGGTGCTCGTCAACCGACTGGAGATCGCGAACCGCTCCAAGACGCCGCCGTTCCTCGTCGACGGCGAGGGCGCCGACACGACCGAGGACACGCGGCTGCGCTTCCGGTACGTCGACCTGCGGCGCGAGCGGCTCCAGAAGGCACTGCGCCTGCGCCACCGCACCTTTCAGGCAACCCGCGCCTACTTCTCGGCGCACGACTTCATCGAGGTTGAGACGCCCGTCTTGACGAAGTCGACGCCCGAAGGCGCGCGCGACTTCCTCGTGCCGAGCCGCCTGCACCGCGGCTCGTTCTACGCGCTGCCCCAGTCGCCGCAGCTGTTCAAGCAGCTTCTCATGGCCGGCGGCGTCGACCGCTACTTCCAACTCGTCAAGTGCTTCCGCGACGAAGACCTGCGCGCTGACCGCCAGCCCGAGTTCACGCAGCTCGACCTCGAGGTGTCATTCCCGAGCGGCCCGGAGGAGATCTACCGGCTCGTCGAAGGCGCGGTCGTCCACGTGTTCCGCGAGGTGCTCGGCGTGGAGCTCCCGACCCCGTTCCCGCGGCTGACGCACGCCGAGGCGATGCGCCGGTTCGGCATCGACAAGCCCGACATGCGCTTCGGGATGGAGATCGTGGACGTCTCGCCCGTGGTCGCGCACTCGGGGTTCCGCGTGTTCGCCGAGGCCGTGGCCGCGGGCGGCGCGGTCAAGGGCCTGCGCCTCGCGGGCGGATCGCGTTCCTCGCGCGCCGACCTCGATCGGCTGCAGGCCGTGGCTGTCGCCGCGGGCGCCAAGGGCATGTCCTGGATCAAGGTCGACGACCCCATCACCTCGTCGATCGCCAAGTTCCTAACCCCGCAGGACCAGTCGGCCCTGGTGGCGGCGTTCGGCGCGCAGGCCGGCGACCTTCTCCTCCTGTTGGCCGGCGACAAGATCGACCGGGCGCTCGGCGAGCTGCGCCTCACGATCGGCCGCCAGGAGTCGCTCGCCCAGCCGGGGTGGAAGTTCCTCTGGGTGACCGACTTCCCGCTGTTCGAGCTGGACGACGAGGGGAACCTCGCCAGCGTGCACCACGCCTTCACGTCGCTCCGCCCGGAGGACGTCGCGCGCATCGACACGGACCCGCTGGCGATCCCGTCGTACGCCTACGACCTCGTCCTGAACGGCACCGAGTTGGGCAGCGGTTCGATCCGCATTCACTCCCGCGCTCTTCAGGAGAAGATCTTCCGCCGCCTCGGGATCACGCCCGAAGACGCTGCGCTCCGTTTCGGCTGGTTCCTGCAGGGGCTCGAGTACGGCGCGCCGCCGCACGGCGGCTTCGCCTTGGGCATGGATCGCCTCGTGATGATGATGGCCGGCGAGCCTTCGCTGCGCGACGTCATCGCCTTCCCGAAGACGGCGAACGGCATGTGCCCGCTGACCGAGGCGCCGATGCCGGCGTCGCGCAAGCAGCTCGAGGAACTGGGCATCGACGTGGAGAACGCATGCTGAGCGGCCGCGCTGCGTCGTGGATCGCCGTGGCCGCGCTGCTCGGCCTCGCCGCGCTGGCGATCGTCCTCTCCGCCGCCCTCCCGACGCTGACGCTGACCGAAGGCAGCCCGTTCGAGGGCCGCGCCGTGCCCGGGGCCTCGCCCCGCTCGTCCGGCTCGAGCGACGGCGGCAGCCCGCGCGCGTTCGTCAAGTTGCTGGCCTTCGTGCCGATGGCGGTGTTCGCCGTCGCCGTGGCCCTCTACGCCTGGTCGATGCGCCATCGCGGCGACGCGCAGGAGGGCGGCCCGCCGAGGCGGCGCACGCGGTGGGGCGCCGTCGTCGTGATGCTCTTCATCATCCCCGTCCTGTTCTTCGCCCGCAGCCGCCTCGAGCGGACGTACGAGGGCGAGGCCGACGCCGCGGTCGCAGAGGAGACCCTCGCCGAGGAAGAGCCCGGCGTCGACGTCTTCCCGACGACGCTCCACGCCGGCACCGGCGAGACGCCGGCCGGCGAGGCGAGCGCCGCGGCCCGGCTCTTGGAGATTCTGTTGGCCGTCGTGGCCGTAGGCACGTCGGCCATCCTCCTGGCCGCCGCGTGGCGCCTGCGCAAGGCGCGGCCGGCCCCAGAGCCCCCCACGCCGCCAGCCCTCGAGGAGACCCTCGACCACGCGTTGCGCGGCCTCGCTCAGGGGCGCGACGCCGCCGGGATCGTCATCGACTGCTACCGCGAGATGATGAACAGCTTCGCCGCCTCCTCGGGCGTCGACCCGCGGGCGCTCACCCCGCGGGAGTTCGCGCGTTCCCTCGCGACCCGCGGGCTGGGCGGCGCGGCCCTCGAAGAGCTGACCAACCTGTTCGAGCTCGTTCGCTACGGGCGGCGTCCAGACGACGATCTGGCGCCGCGCGCTCTCTCGTGCATGACCGAGCTGCGCGAGCGCCTCGCCGCGCTCGCCCCAGCTCCCGCCGTATGATGCGCAAGGCGATCGTCCTCGTCCCCGCCCTCTGCGTGCTGGCGCTCGTATTTCTCTTCCTCGCGCTGCTCGCCGAGCCCCTGCAGCGCGGCGCCACCCTGCGCGAGGCGTTGGCCGTGCTGCCGCAAGCCGTCGTCTGGATCCTGCCGCCCCTGCTCGCCACGCCGATCCTCATCGCGCTCGCCTTCGGCGTCCGGCCGCACTGGCACCGCCTGCGCAACCCCGAGCCCACCGTCCTGCCCGGCGGCTCGCTGGCCCCGCTCGCGCGGTCGCTCCGCCTGGCCGGCGAGAGTCGCCTCG
>JBFYQX010000021.1:0-3641 GCA_041302525.1 Candidatus Bipolaricaulota bacterium
ACCGCCCGATCTCCATCGTCCTCGCGACGCTCAAAGACGTGGACCCAGCGGTGCCGGGTGACGAACTCGAGAACGTCTGCGCCCGTCTGCCACAGCGCGAACGCTACACCCACTGGTACGATCGCGACGGCGACGGGATCGACGATGGCGCGCGCGAGTACTCGCAGATCGACTACGTCCTCGTCTCGCCCGGCCTCGCGGCCCTCGTTCATCAGGTCGCGATAGACCGTTCCTACGCACCCGGCGCCGTCTCCGACCACTGGCCCGTCGTCGTCGACTTCGCCCTTCCCGCCCAACTCGCGACGGCTCCTTGACGCGCTGCGGCTGCGCCACACCAGCGCCCAGCTCGTCGCTCCGTCCTGCACCTCGTCCGGGGCGTACCGCCAGCCCCCTCTAGCACGCAGCGTCGTGCACGCTCAGATGCAAGGCACCGTAGACGCTTCTCGGGTGGCGGACCCGGCTAGAGCGACCCCGCCGTCCCGAGGCGGCGTTCCCGCGTGACCTCGACGTTTCGCGAACGACACGCGAGGCGAGTGGAAAGACCACCCGCCTCGCCCACCTCACTTGCGAATACCTCACGCAGCGGCGCGCGGGCCTACGTGCCGCGGATACCGCGTCCCTTCGAGCAGCCCGTGCCCACGCCGGGTCCGGTCTCACTGCGCAGCATCGAGCAAGCGTTGTCGACCGCCGGCACGCTACACGCACCGCGTGCAGACAGACCCGCACCCAACTCCGGGCACGCCGCCGCATCGCAGTCAGCGCTCCCGGCACACTGAGTCCGTCCCTTCGTGCAGGTGTCGCCCGCCGACGACGTACATCCCGTTCTTTCCCCACCGCGAGCGCCCGCCGCGCCACCGAGCGAAACAGCCACCGCCACGATGCCGGCAAGTACAAGGCTTGCGGCTACCACTCCGATCAGGCCCTTCGTACGCATTCCCACAGATCACGCTCCTTCGATCGAGTGCAATGCCACCAATGTGCGCTTTCGGAGTGTGCCCGACGTGGGCAGGTTGTGTTGACTGCTTGAGGACCGAGGACAGACGCGCCCCTGGCCACGGACAGGCGATCCGTGTGACCGGCATGGCGCCGCGGCATCCCCGGAGCCTGGTGCAGGACCGACAAGCCTCGGAGCTGCTGGCCAGCCACCGTCGGCAGCTCGGCTCGTGACCGCTCCGGCGCTCGCTGGTTGTTAACCCACATGTCGGCTCCGCCGACTCGACCAACGTTGCGCGCTCTCCGGCGGGATTACGGAGCATCTCACGGCGTCGGGCTGGCTGATGCACTGCTCGCTGCCACGGCAGCGTCTGAGGGGGCCGAACTGGCGACGCTCAACACGAAACACTACCCGATGATCAAGGGAGTCCGGGCCGCATACAGGAGAACCCTACAGCGAGGTGGGAAGCAGCTGGCACCGGATGGATGTATCGGCGTCCCGGCCGAGGCTCCTCTCGATCGTGACCCACGTGGGCCATCCTCGACGACCCTCGCGCTGGAGACGCCAAGAGCTCGCTTCCAGGCATCTTTGCGAGGAAGAGCCAGCGTGCGCCAGGCGTTCGCGGAGTCCCGGCTGCAGGGGGCGCTGGCACCGAGTCGCAGCGATCTCCATCGCCATGCACCCACGCTGCACACCCCAGGAGCCGCCAGACCGCCGGCTCCGCCGGCCACAAGACCGCCCGGTAGCCGAACTCCGTGGCGACCCAACAACGGGCGCCGTCGGGTAACCGAGCGCAAGCTGCCTCGTCCTCCGGATCGCCGTCGACAGCGCTGGATGAGAGAAGGGCAGAACTCGACGCCGCTACGCCTCGGCCTCGTGCTCGGCTTCCTGGAACTGCACGTCAGCCTCGGCGATCCGTTCGTACATGCGGATCAGGCGCCGGTGCGGAGTCCAGTTCACGAGGAACATGGCAAGCGCTTCCCACAGCGAGACCCATGCAGCGATGGTCAGACCCTCGGCGATCACGCTGCTGAGAACGACCTCGCGAACCGCAGGCAAGCTGTTCAGCCACACGGCGGCTGTGAGAAGCGCGGCCCCGACGACAAGCAGGATCATCGACGTGCGCAGGAGCCGTCGCATCTCGCGTGCCTCGAGCTCCTTCAAGTAGAGGAAGTAGTTGTGCAGGCTCGTCTGGACGCGACACACAGCGCTGGCGTCCATCGGCGCGGCGAGACTGATCTGCACGAGAAACGGCTCTCGACCGATCTCACGCACGGAGTCGATGATGTAGTCCGCGAGCTCTGGATCCAGTTCCTTCTTGAGATACGACGCGTGTTTGTCGAAGTCGTCGTAGAGGTCAGCGATCTTCTCGGCGGCAATGTCGATGACGACGCGGCCGTCATGAGTCCGTGCGTAGCGCTCGAGAATGCGCCGCTTCGCTCCAAGCCTTCGCCTAAAGAGTCCCGCCTCGCTGCGGTCCGCGATTGCACTGGGACCCACGTGAATCCCATTGTGGGACGGTTCGCACACTGCGGGACGCCGGTCGGTGTCGGGGGACATGGATGCGATCATGCACGGAGTGGACGCTCTTCGGCAATTCGAAAGCACAGTCCGTGGTCCATGGCCCGCACTGCATGGACGCGGTCCGGGGGCCGACAATCGGCGGACCAACGGCAGCACGCGATCCGCCTACGTGCGGGTGCGGGTCTGGGCAACGAGTGAAGAGCGGCGAGCTTCGGACTTCGGACAGGTGTTCGGATGCGAATTCACTCGGCGCCCCGGGTCGTAGGCGCAAGGAGTTGACCATCCCTTGTTCCCCACTCACTACCACCCGGTGCGGGCCGATCTTGTCTCACGCTCTTCCGTCCCGGGGCGCCAGGTGGAATCCGCGACACCCTAGCACGTTGGTCGGCCTATGTCAAGTCTTGGCTCGTTGAGAGTGATACCTATTGCCCTTGGGTGTCCCTTCGCGCGCCTTCGCGTGTCTTCTCCACCCATCGCTTGCGAATGTACAGTCTTCACGTCATGCCGAAGAAGTACTACCGCATCGTGTCGAAGGGAGACGCTGTCCGCCGCGCAAGGATCGTCGCCGGGATGACGTCGGCCGACTGCGCCACCGCGGTCGGCGTGTCTCGGCCGATGCTCTCTGCGATCGAGAACGGCGCGAGCACGAGCGTGACGACGGCGCACAAGATCGCGAACGCCGTGGGCAAGACGTTCGAGGAGCTGTTTGAGATCGTAGATCTCCAACCGAAGGAGAGTTCGCAGCTTGTAGTTCGCAGTTCGTAGTCCGTGGCTGTCGGACATCCTTCATGATCCGGCAGCTAGGCTGCTCTGTGGCCACTCGCTAGATGCCGCCCCAGACGTGAAGCATCATGATCGTCAAGATCAGGACAACGAAGAGATAGAACTCCTGCTGGCTCATGGGCGCTCCTCCGTTTCGATCGGCTTCATCGTACCGGAGACCGCTCTCGGGGGCGCGAAACGGGCATCGCCACAGGTCCGCTCGTTGAGTCTGTGGGGCTCATTGGGCTTGTTGAGTCCGCCCAGCTCGTTGGGTCCGGTGAGTCCCGGAGGCGAACTACAACTTGCAGCGGGCTACAAGACTTCGTTCTTGCCTCTGAACGTGCTAGACTCGCGGCGCCGGAGTGGCGGAAGAAGTGAGACACCCGGGCTAGGGCTCCTCTTCACGGGGAGCCCTCCCGCT
>JBFYQX010000025.1:0-56301 GCA_041302525.1 Candidatus Bipolaricaulota bacterium
GACCGTCGGGCGGCCGCGATCGAGCTTGCGTGCCTTTCGGAACAGGGCCTGGGCGTTCTCCATCCCGCTCAGGCGAGGGGCCACCGCGAAGGCGAGCGGTTCGCCGGTTTCGGGATCCGCGCCCGCGACGGCGATCGTCCCGCGGCCGAGGTCCGCGGCGTGGAGCAGCAGGAAGTTCGCGTGCTGACGAAAGACGTTGGCCGAGGCCGCCGCGGCGAGCCACTGGGTCAGGGCGCGTTCCGTCCGCGCCGCGCGGCCGATGGCCGCGAGGACCCTATCGCGGGCGACGCGTGCGGGCGCGACGACGGCCGCTGGGTCGCCGGCTGCGGGGGCGAGGCGCACGATCGAGGCGAGCGCGTCGTCGAGCGCGCTGCCGAACGACGCGGCCGGCACGGCGCCGAGGTCTGCAGCAGCCGGCGGGTAGAAGAGCGCGAGGCCCAGCGCGGGCACCACGTGCGGACGCGGCGCCTCCGCGCAGGCAACCACCAGATCAAGTGCTTCGCGGACGCAGATCGGATCGTCCGCGTCGCCGCACGCCGCGGCGAAGGCGACGACGTCCTCGGCCGTGCGGCGTCCCATCCCGTCGATGCCCCGTGCCAACGCGCGGGTCGGCGCGTCCTCGGCGAGCAGCTCGGCGAGCACTTCGGGCGTGACGGTGCGGGGGTCGCGCCGACGCTGGTCGGACACCGACGTGTACGGCCCGCCCACCGGGTTGCGCGGGTCGCGCCGCAGGGCGCCAACCACCGTCCTCGACCCGTCGAGCAGGAGCAGATTGCCGCGCAGGCCCGTCAGTTCCGCGACAAGCAGCGTGTCGTGACGTTCCCCCGCTTCCACGCGCGAGGCGTCGACCAAGACAACCCGCTCCCAGCCGGCCTGACGGATCGAGCGGATGCGGGCGCCGCGCAGGTGTTTGCGCAGCTGCATCACGAAGCTCGACGGGCGTTCTGGGTTGCGGAAGGAGCGTGCCGTGCGGTGGATGTCCGCGTGGCGCGGGGAAACCAAGAGCGAGTGCCCGCCCTCCCCAAACACGCCGAGGACGAACGTGCCCGGCTCCGGCTCGTGGATCGAGCGAACGAGCGCCCCTTCGGCGACCCGCCGGATCTCGACGAGCGATGCGGCAATCGCTAAACCATCCATGAGCCCTCCGGTTGCAGTCCCCCAGACGCGCAGCTACAATGCGGCCATTCTATCGCCGGCGTAGCTCAGTCGGTAGAGCTACAGTTTCGTAAACTGTGGGTCACTGGTTCGAGTCCAGTCGCCGGCTCCAGCCACACCTCGGGAGCGCCTTCCGGCGCTCTCTCTTCTTCGGCTTGCGCGGCGAAGGTAGACTAGCCGACGCATGAGGGAGGAGACCCGCGATGCCGAGAGCTCTGGCCGTGGTGGCGCACTTCGACGATGCCGTGATCTGGGCCGGCGGCGCGATTCGCTCGACGCGCCAGCTCGGCTGGGACTGGACCATCCTCTGCACGTGCGCCGCGGAGCCGCGGCGGCGCGAGTACTTCCTGGCCGCGTGCGACGCCGTCGGAGCGCGGGGCGTCGCTCTCGAGTTCGTCGACCATCCTGACGGAGGCCTCTTCACGCGGAACGGCCGGCAGGTCCTCATCGAGGCGGTCGGCGCGGCCGCTGACGCGGGTTCACCCGACTGGGTCTTCACGCATGCAGTCGATCGGCGCGGCGAGTACGGCCCGCACCCGAATCACGCCGAAGCGGCTCAAGCCGTATTGGAGCTAGCCAGGCGTGGGATCCTGCCGGCCAAGCACGTCGTTCAGTTCTCGTACCGCCGTCGCCGCGTGCCGCGCGACGTCACCGAGGCGCGCCCTACGTCGTCGCACGTCCTCGCGCTGGGCTACGACGACCTCGCCTGGAAGGCCGCGTGGTGCGCGCGAGCCCGCGACGTCGAGGTGGCGGACCCAACGCTGGGCGGTGTCTCTTGGCTCGAGAAGCTCGGCTGGCCTTGCCCCAACCCCGAGGGGTTCCTCGTTCGGGGCGCCGGTCTGCCGACGCCGTTCGTCAGGCTGTAGTGGGCAGACAGAGCGGCGCGGTTGCCCGCCTTCTCCTTGCCCTCTGCGTCCTCTGCGGTGATCCTCCTCACGGGCCTGGCGTCGGAGGCTCCCGCGGCGCCGATACCGCGGGCAAGCTCCGACGCTACCACGGTCGTGGCGCACTCCTCTGCGCTCTCTGCATTCTCTGTGGTGGTGTTCTTCGCGGTCCTGGCGTCGTAAGCCTCTGCGTCCTCAGCGCATCCCTCTGCGCGCTCTGCGTGCTCTGCGTTGACGCTCTTTCGGCCCTTCCCAGGTCTTCCGCGCCCGCGGCGCCCGGCGCGCTCGGGGTGGACAGCGGTCCACTTCGCAGGGGGCAGGAGCCCCACGGGAGAGGCCGGCACGGGACTACACTCGAGCGCTGATTCCGCCGATGACGGCGGCCAGAAAGGGGTGAGAGGAGTGAACGATCTGGGCAAGTTCGCTGTGGTCGGCGCGATCATGGGAGCGCTCCTCCTCGTCGGCCTGCTCATGATGCCGGCGAAGGTGGAGGAGGATGAGGCCGTACCGGCGCCTGTTCCAGCTCCGGTCGTGACGGTCGTGGAGTCGAAGTCGCTCGAGCTGCTCGACCCGATCTACTCGGAGAAGGCGGTATTCCAGGATGCCACGGTTCGGATCGCCTTCGACATCACCCAGGACGGCACCGGCGTCAAGACCCGGATCCCGTTCTGGCTCCACAACACGTCGCGGGAGGTCATCAACGTTCTGTGGGAACGCTGCTCAATCCAGCTTCCGGAAGGCAACACGGTCAGCGTGATGAGCGAACAGGGGCTCACGTTCGGAACGGGCTCGGCGATCTCCGTCGCGCCGGCCGGCGACCTGTTCGACGCGCTGATCCCGATGTCGGCGGTGACGTGGACCGAGTCGGGCTTCGAGTTCTCCTATGGCGTCCTGGACAAGGGGATCTTCACGATTGTCTTGGCGATCGAACGGGCGAAGCCGACCGAGCACGTCTGCGTCATGCAGCCGATGGTTGGCCCGGGATGCGATGCGGTGGTGGTCAAAGTCGAGCCGGGATGCCCGGCGATGCCTGAGCCGTGCCCGGTGCCGTGCCCGAAGGCGTGCGCCGGCGGTCGCGAAGTCGTCTACTATACGTTCCGCTTTGTCATCCGCTAGCGCTTGTACCGCGTGACGATGAGCAGGTTGGAAGGGGCTCCTTCGGGAGCCCCGTTTCTTCGTTGGCGCTGGGTGCGTTTCCCCGTCGCCGATTTGGCAATTGCGCGGCATTTGTTGTAGGCTACACGATGTCACAAGGACCTCTAGGTGATAAGGAGGTGGCGCGAATGGTGCGCAAGAGCGAAGTCACGACGCTGTCGATCTACATCCCAAAGAGCAAGATGGAGCGCAAGCCCATCGAACGCCTGGAGCGTCTCGCGAAGAAGCTCGACCGATCTGTCAACTACCTCGTGGTCGAGGCCATCGTGCAGTACCTCGATAGGGAGGAGAAGAAGAAACCGTAGGTCTCTCCTTGGGTCTCTCTGCGCGGGTCTCTAGAGGTCGTAGTACAGCGAGAACTCGTGCGGATGCGGCTGCAGTGCCACAGCCGCGGCTTCTTGACGCTTGGCGCGTACCCACGCCTCAAGTCCCGACTCGGTGAACACGCCGGGCGCCGTGAGGTACTCGTGATCTGCTTCCAGGCAGTCGAGCGCCTCGTCGAGCGAGCGGGGCGCTCGCTCGCCCTGGTACTCGTAGGCCTCGCTGTCGACGGGGCCGAACCCAAGAGCCTGCGCGTCGAGCTTGCGCTCGATGCCGTCGAGGCCCGCGAGGAGGATCGCCGCGAACGCGAGGTACGGGTTGCAGGTCGCGTCCATGGTGCGCAGCTCCATTCGCATGTCGTCGCCCCGCGCGTACGACGGGATACGGACGGCGGCGCTACGGTTCGCTGAGCCGAACGTGAAGCTGACGGGCGCCTCGTAGCCGGGCACGAGGCGGCGGTACGAGTTGGTCGAGGGGTTCGTCAGCCCCATCAAGCTCCGCCCGTGGACGAGAAGGCCGGCGATGTACGACATCGCGAGGTCGGACAACGCCCCGGCGCCCTTGAAGCGGTTCTTGCCGCCCTTCACGAGGTACTGGTGAAGGTGCATGCCGCTGCCCGCCTGGTTGGCCATCGGCTTGGGGAGGAAGGTCGCTGTCAAGCCGAGTTCGTCAGCCGCGCTGCGCACGAGCGACTTCATCAACAGCGTCGTGTCGGCCATCTGGACGAGCGGCGCGAAGCCGAGCTCGATCTCGTGCTGACCGAACGGGCCGACCTCATGGTGGTGGTACTTGACCTCGACGCCGGCAGCGATGGCGCGGCGGGTGACCTCGCAGCGCAGGCCGAACAGCGTGTCCTCGGGCAGCGCCGCGTGGTACGCCGAGCGCGCGCCGGGGTAGGGTTCGGCGGTGCGGCGGTAGAGCGCGCCCTCCAGCGCGTCGATCTCGACGTACTGGTTCCCCAGGCCGCTGGCGAACTGCACGCTGTCGAAGACGTAGAACTCGAACTCGGGGCTGACGAGGATCTCGTCGGCGACGCCGCGCTGGCGCATGGCGGCGACCGCCGCCTGCGCAATCCCACGCGGGTCAACGGGCGCGCGCTCGCGCGTCACGGCATCGTGGATGTCGGCGATGAACACGAGGATCTCCTCGCCCTCTCGCTCCTCGAAGAACGCGGTGGAGAGGTCGGGGATGAGCACCATGTCGCTGCCCGCCACGCCGCGGTAGCCGTAGTTTGAGGCATCAAACCCGATCCCGTCGCGCACGAGGCCTTCGGTGAACCGCTCGGCCGGGATCGTGATGTGGCGCCAGCGCCCGGCGAGGTCGACCACCCGGAAGTCGATGAACTGGATCTCTTCATCCTCGATGCGCCGCTCTAGATCCGCGAAAGAAGCCATGGACACCTCGCTGTCGTCGATCGAAAGGGGCGAGAGGGTATCGCGTCCCTCTCACCCCCACAAGCTCGGAGACTATCGGTGCAGATGTCGCGCGGCCACGAACGACAAGCCGCGCTCTGTGAGCGCGTTCGCGGTGTCGTTCACGGCCTGGTGCTTGTCGAGGAAGTTGCGTTCCATCGCCGGCATGAGGCCCTGGGCCAGGATGTCGGCCTTGGGCAGGAAGTAGTCGAGAATGTCGGACGGGTGCTCGCGCGTGGTCTCGACACTCGGGCGCCCCCCTTCGTGCTTGGCCGACACGTTGGCCACGCGTTCGGCCAGTTCGACGAGCTCCTGCGTGCGGTCGTACGGCTGGATGACGATCGACTTCCAGGTCTCGGTGATGTGGTGCTCGAAGCGCACGTTGTCCTCGAGGCCGAGGGCCCTGCGCACACCGGCGCCCTTCTCAATCGTGGCGTTCGTGACCGAGTTGGCCCAGTTGAAGCCGATGAGCGACGTCGTGCCGTCGTCGCGCGAGAAGAGCTTGGCCCCGAGGAGCGTCCACAAGGCGGCGTACGGGTTGTCGTTGCCCATGTACACCGAGATCTTGAACTCGATATCGACCCCGAGCTTGTGTAGGAAGTACGCAAGCAGCACGGTTCCCGGGTTCACGTTCAGAACCTGGCGGATCCCGTACTCGGTGTAGTAGCCGAGGAACTCGTCGACCCACTGGAGCGCATGCTCGTTCGGCTGGCCGACGCCGCCGAAGTACCCGGTGATCGTCGCCGGACCCCCGAGGTGGATGTTCGACCCGTCAGTTCCCTTCGTATCCAGCGTCTCGACGTAGCTCGCGCCGACGATCTGCATGGCCGCGGCGACGGCCAGCGTGTCGCCCTGATCCTTCACCTGCTCGGCCATGCTGCGCACGCGGATGTAGCGTCCGGGCATCAGCTCTCGACCGGCGATGGCCTGCTTCGCTTCGGCGATCAGCCAGGGGAAGAACTGGAGGGCACTGATCTCGAGCGTCACGGGGTGCCGCTCGTCGAACGCCATGCCTTTCGCACGGTCACCCAGCACGCTCTTGCGGAAGTCGGCGATCGTGACGAACGCACCGCGATCGCGCTCGCGGGTCAGCCACTCGACGTCGGCCGCGTACGGTGACCCCGACGCCTTCAGACGCGCGAGCAGGTTGGGGAGTTCGCGGGCCTGCGCCGCCTTGCGATTGACCGCCTCCGGGCCGCCGTGCTTGCGCACCACGTCGAGGAACGCGTTCACGACCTCGCACTTCGGGTCGAGGATCATGGCGTTGATCTCGCCGACGCGCGCGGGAGAGATCGTGAGCCTCTGTCGCAGATCGTCCATCCTGTCCTCCTCGCCTTCGCCTACTCGTACGCCTTGAGAAGCTCGGGGAGCCGCTCGGCCTCCCCCTTCAGCATGTGGTAGCAGTGCTCGTCAGCCGGGAAGTGGCCCGCCCGCACGTCTGTGGCGTAGGCCTTCATCGCCTCGGTCACCGTCGTCGCGACGTCGCAGTACTTCTTGACGAACTTCGGCGTGAACGCCTGGAACTGGCCGATGAGGTCCGACACGATGAGCAGCTGGCCGTCACACAGGGGTCCCGCGCCGATGCTCAACACGGGGATTCGCAGTTTCTGTGCGATGAATCCCGCCACTTCGGGCGGCACGGCCTCGAGGAGGAGGAGCTGTGCGCCCGTCTCCTCGATGGCGATCGCGTCCTCGATCAAGAGCTTCGCCGACTCGATCGTCCGCCCTTGCGCCTTGTGCCCGCCCAGCTGCCCCGAGCTCTGCGGCGTGAGCCCGATGTGGCCGCAGACGACGATGCCCGCGTCGAGCAGCGCGCGGATGCGCGGCGTGATGCGCCTGCCGCCCTCGAGCTTCACGGCGTCGACGCCTGCCTCCTTCAGGAAGCGCCCGGCATTGCGCACGGCGTCCTCGTCGCTCACCTGGTAACTCAGGAATGGCATGTCGCCGACCACGAACGTGTTCGGCGCGGCGCGGCGCACCGCCTCGGAGTGGGCGATGCACTGGTCCATCGTGACCGGGACGGTGCCCTCGTAGCCGTAGACGCACATTCCCAGCGAGTCGCCGACGAGGAGCATGTCCAGGCCCGCCGCTTCGGCGAACTGCGCCGTCGGGTAGTCGTAGGCCGTGAGCCACACGATCTTCTTCCCTTCACGCTTCATCTCCGAGAGCGTGTGGATCGAGTGTTTCTTCTTGTCCGTCGTCATGACGCCTCCTCCTGAGCGCCGCGCGCGAGGCCGCGCGGCGGTCCCTGCCATGGTGTGTAGACCCTACACGTCCACGCCCAGGTCCCGCAAGAGGAGGGCGAGGCGGGCGATGGGAAGGCCCATGACGTTGGTGTAGTCGCCGCGGATGCGGTCGACGAACAGCGCCGCTCGGCCCTGGATCGCGTAGGCGCCGGCCTTGTCCTCGTGCTCGCGCGTGTCGAGGTATTGCTCGATCTCGCGCTGGGAGAGACGCCGGAAGTGGACGCGCGTCCGCTCGACGGCGGTCCGCTCGAGGCGGTGGGCGGGGTCGAGGACGCAGAGCCCGGTCAGGACGGTGTGCGTGCACCCGCTCAGTCGGCCGAGCATGGCGGCCGCCTCGTCGCGCGACGCGGGCTTCCCGAGGACGTCGCGGTTGAGGACGACGACTGTGTCCGCGCCGATGACGATGCCGCGCTCGCGGGCGGCCACGTCGTGGGCCTTGCCGCGGGCCGCGACCAGGACGCGCCGCCGCGGCTGGCCGCTCGTCGGTTCGGCGACGGCGCTCGGCACGACGTCGAACGCCGGGGCGATGCGGCCAAGAAGCTCCACGCGGCGGGGCGACGCCGATGCGAGAACGATCCTCACCTGTTCTGCGTGCATGCTGAGGTCAAGAGTATGGGATACCGGGCGCCGCGTCCCGCCTCCGCGGCTGTGGCTGCTCATCGGGCGGATCCGGTACCATTCTTTGATGACCGAACGGAGTCCCTATGGAACGCCTTGACGAGTTGCTAGCACGCCATCAGGACACGGTAAACAGCGCCGTGGCGCGGCACGGCCTGCCCCTTCACGTCTTCTTCGTGGAGGAGATGGAACGGACCGCGGCCGAGTTCCGCACCGTTCTCGAGCGGCTCTATCCGCGAGGGATCGTCTTGTTTGCCGCGAAGTCGAACCCGTGCCGCGGGGCGGTGCGCGCGGCGGCCCGACTCGGCCTGGGCACTGACACAGCGTCGGAGCACGAGCTCCGCGCCGCCCTCGAGGAGGGCGTGCCCCCCGAGAAGATCGTCTGCAACGGGAACGCCAAGACGTCGCGGTACATCGAGGCGATCGTGCAGTCGGGCGCGATCTGCGCTCTGGACAACGCCGACGAACTTGACGAGCTGTCGCGGACGGCCGTCAAGCGCGGCGAACGCACGCCGGCCCTTGTCCGGTTCCGCGGCATGCCTCTCTCTGGTTTCACGGCCGACGACCAGACGACGGCCTCGGAGTGGACGAAGTTCGGGTTTCCGATCGACGAGGCGGACGAGGTGCTGGCGCGGGTCGGTGGCGCGCCGGGCGTTCGTTTTGAGGGCATCTCGGCGCACATCGGGACGCAGATCGCCGATCCCGTGGCGTACGAACGGCTGGCCGTGCACTTCATCGCGCTTGCGCGCCGGGCAGCAGCGCGCGGATTCGCGGTGTCGCGGATCGACTTCGGCGGCGGGTACCCGGTCTCGTTTGTCGGCGAGTCGGCGTGGCGCGACTTCCAAGCTCGGCTGCTCGAGCGACTCCGCTGTCCGGGGGCGCTCCCGGCCGTCACGTGGAACGACCTGGCGATGGGCTATGCAGGCAGTGCGGCGGCCGCGAAGCCCACGTGGGTGGGAAAGGCGTACTGGTCTGCGCGACCCGGTGCCGCCATGCTCGAGCACCTGCTCACATTCGTGCACCCGGACGGGCGGACGACGCGCGAGCATCTGATCGATCTCGGGACGCCCGAGCTCATCGTCGAACCCGGACGCAGCCTGATGGCTCCGGCCGGCGTGACGCTGGCCGAGGTGCGCGGCACGAAAGAGATGCTCGGCCACCGAGTCGTCGGTGTCGACCTCGGGATCACCAACCACGGCACGAACCTCATCTCGCCCGACATCTTTCCTGCGGCCGTCCTGCCGAAGCGAGAGGACGACGACCCTGTCGAGACCTTTCTCGCCGGGCGCCTGTGCTTCTCGGGCGACATGCTGAGCAAGGTCAAGGTGCGCCTGAACCGCGCTCCGCGTGTCGGCGAGCGGCTCGCCATCTACCTGACGGGCGCCTACTCGGCCGACCACTTCGCGTCGAACTCGTGCGGCTTCCCGCTACCGGCGAAGGTGGCGCTCGCCGGCGACGGGCGTGTGGACGTCTGGCGTCGCGCGGAGACGTTCGAGGACGTCTTCGGGTCGTCGGACGGCGGGCGCCAGCTCGGCGAGTGATGGGGCCGCGCGTCTCGACATCCTGCGATGGCCCGCGCGTAGGTCCGCTGCGCCGCGCGCTGGGCATCCCGTACGCGTGGCCGGGCGCCCTGGCGTGGGCGTGGCGGTTCGCGGTCGCGCCGTCACCGCGAAGCCGGCGCTTCGCGGGGCTTCCGCCAGTCCGCCTAGATCCGGCCGCGGTCCGGCGAGGGCCGACGATCGCCTTCCTCGGAGACCTGATGCCGACGCGCGACGACCTGCGCTACGTCGTCGACCCGTCGTTGCGCGATGCCATTGCGTCGGCCGATTGGATCGTGGCCAACTGCGAGGCGCCATTGGCCGAGACCTCGCGCGTGCGCGGCATCCGGTTCCAGCTGTCTGCAACGACGTTCGCCCGGATGCTCGAGGCCTTCGGGCCGCCGCCGGAGCGATGGGTGTTGTCCTTGGCGAACAACCACGCCGAGGACCAGGGGGCAAGGGCGCTGGCTGGGACCGCGCGGCGACTCGAGAGGCTAGGCGCGCGCGTCATTGGATTGCGGGCGGGCGAGGAAAACGACGACCTCGTGACGGCTGTCGGGTCGGATCCCCGCGTCGGGATCGTGGCGTGGACGGCGTGGCGCAACCGCCCGTCCAACGCGGAGTACCCGCGGCCGTGGACGGCGGCCGATCTCGACGGGGCCGACTGGCCGGCCCTGCGCCGGGACCTACGGATCGATCGCCTCGTTGGCTTTCCCCACTGGGACCGGGAGTTCTGCCACGTGCCGTCCCCGGCGACGCGTCGCGCGGCTGGCGAACTCGCGCGGCGGGGGTTCGGCGTCCTGTGCGGGCACCACCCCCACGTTGTCCAGGGCGTGGAAGAGATCGGCCGGACGCTCGTGCTCTACAGCGCCGGGAACGCAGTCTCAAACGACGGCTGCGCGTGGAGACGAGCGTGCCGCCTGGGTCTCGTGTGGCTCGTCGACCTCGGGGTGGACCCAGAGCGCGAGCTGGCCTACCAGGTCATCCCGTTCGTGTTCGAGCGACGGGAGCGAGAGGCGCGGCTTCGTCGACTTGACGCCGCAGACGTGCGCGAACGGGCGTTGTTCGACGCGGTCTTCCCCACGCGCGGGGGCGTCGCCCCCGCCCTCGTGACCCCGGCCGGCCTGTGAACTATCCTCTGGCGGCAAGGCGAGGCCGCGGCCGCGAGCCTGGGGCAGAGGTTCCTCGAGACGGCGTCGCGGCGGGGCGGCGGCAGAAGGGGCCTCGAGCGGAGGGCAGTTCGATGACCGAGACGAAGGCGCCCAGTGGGGCGGCGAAGGCCGTCCGGACGCTGGCTGGATACGGGGTGACGGTGGATCGGCCGCTCGTCCCGGAGGACGCGGCGCGGACGACGCTGGCGCGCGTCCTGTGGGAGGCGATGGGGCGGAGCGGCCTTGTGCCGCAGGCTGGCGACATCCTCGTCGTCTCCTCTAAGGTGGTCTCTCTGTTCGAGGGGCGGACGGTCCGGCTCGATGAGGTCGGACCGTCGCTTCAGGCGCGCGTCCTGGCGCGGCTCTTTGCGAAGGACCCGCGCAAGATGCAGCTCATGATGGAAGACGGCCGCGTCCTCGGCCTGGTGCCGCTGCGCTTCCTCTCCCGCCGCCGGGCGACCGAGGACGTGACCGACGGGCTGGCCGCAGACGGCCTCCCGACGGAGATGGGGCGGTTCCGCATCGAGCGGTACGAGTTCTACCACGCGATGCACGCGACCTTCCTCAACGAGGCGGGCATCGACATCATGAACTCGCCGGACGGCTACGTCACGCGCCTCCCCATCAACCCGTGTGCGAGTGCGCGCCGACTGCGCGAGGCGTTGCGAGAGCTCTCCGGGCTGGATCTTCCGGTGATCGTGACCGACACCTACTCGCCGCTCGGCCGGCTGGGGACGCTGGACCTGGCGATCGGGTTCTCGGGCCTGGACCCGGTCGAGCGGAGGTTGTTCGCTCGCGACCTGTTCGGCGATCTCCGCTTTGGCGACGCCAACCTCCTCGTCGACTCGACCGCGGCGATGGCCGGCGCAATCATGGGCCAGACGACGGAGTTGACGCCGGCGGCGCTGATCCGCGGTGTGTCCTACCGCTCGGAGCGTGTCGAGGCGCGGCGGGGCATGGATCTCCTCTCGTACCCACGCGGCGTGGGCGCCCTCGGCGCGGCGCTCACCGTACTCGCGACGGCGGGATACGCCTTCGCTTACGTGCTCACGCGACCGCTCGGGCGGAAGCGTCGCCACGCGGCGCGGCCGCGCGGCGCGACCTAGGGCGAACGGCGACGCGGCCAGAGCGGCGAGGGATAGTCGCCGCGTTCGACGTGCTGCTGCAACGCGGCGCGCACCCACGCCAGGTCGTCGCGGTGCGTCACCCCGAGCCACTCGGCGGCGGTCGAGATCACGCGCACCGAGAGGGCGCCACGGTCGATGAGAGCGCCGATGGCGGTGGGAAGCCGGTACTCGTCGCGGTCGCCGGGCGCAGCGCCGAGGAACTCGCGGAAGCCCTGTTCCAGGCGGGGCACGACGCAGGCGTCGAGGGCCCAGAAGTTCATCGACGCGACCGCGTCGCGCGGGATCGGATGGCGCGTGCCGTCGGCCGTCGTGTAGCGGATCTGGCCGTCCGGCTCGCGCGACACGCCGTGCCGCTCAACGATCGACGTCAGGGTCCCACACGGACCGACCTGACAGATGCCGCGCGACACTGTGCCGTGCTCGGTGAGCGTCTGGTCGAGCGTGTACCCGACGAGGGCGTTGGCGGCGTCCGGCTCGCGCGCGTCTCGGAAAAGGGCCGCCACGCGGGCAAAGGCGTCGGCGCCGTAGAAGTCGTCGGCGTTCAGCACGGCGAAGGGACCGTCGAGCACGGCCTGACACGCAAGAATGGCGTGTCCTGTCCCCCACGGTCGCGTTCGCCCGGCCGGCGGCGTGAACGGCGACGGCAGGTCGTCCTGGCGCTGGGTGACGAAGGCCAGGTCACAGCGGCCGGCGAGCGCGGCGTCGAGGCGTGGGCGCAAGACGGCCTCGACCTCGTCGCGAACGACCAGCACCACGCGCGTGGCGCCGTGGTGCAGCGCGTCGTAGATCGAGTAGTCGAGCAGGATCTCGCCCGAGGGGCCAACGGCCTCGACCTGTTTAGGTCCGCCGAACCGGCTTCCCAACCCGGCGGCCAGCACGACGAGGGACCAGGTTCTATCTCTCATCTTGCCTCCTCCGGCGAGTGTACGGTCCTCGCCGCGCTAGGTCGATCCTCCGTCAACGGCCGGCGGGCGGGCGGCAGGCTTCGTGGCTGGGAGCCCGAGGAACGGGAAACGCTCGCCCATGACGAGGAGGAACGCCGCGCCCGAGAAGCCGGCCATGGTTAGGAACATCCCGCGGAACCCGAGGGCCGGGACGAGCGCCCCGGCAAGGAGAGGGCCCAGAAGGCCTCCCAGGCCTCGCGCCATCTCGAACAGCCCGAGCATCGTGCCTTGCCGTTCGACGGGCACGCGGTCGCCGATGTGGGCGGTCGAACCGATGTACAGCGAGCTGAAGCCAATGCCGAGGACGACGTAGGACAGTGCCATCATCGGCGCGTTGCGTGCCAGCGCGAGCACGCACGGGAGCAGGGCCGACATGCCGAACCCCAGGAGAAAGACCTTTCGCCGGCCCACGCGGTCCGCGACCCAACCGAATCCGACGAGGGCCACGACCTGCGTGAGCGTGTTGAGCGAACTCACGGTGCCCATCAGGATCGGCGGGATCCCCAGCTCGTCCATGTAGACGTAGAGCAGGGCGAAGGCGCCGTTCGTCCCGAACTGGCGGAGGATGGTCGCGACGTACAGGCGGGTGAGCCCGGCCTCGCGCAAGGCGCGCCAGGCCACCTGGCGCGGCACGGGGGTGGGACGCGGTTCGCGCGGCAGCCGCAGCAACAGAAGGGCAGCCGCCACCGGCAGCAGGGCCATCACCAGGAAGGCGTTGCGAAAGCCCAGCTGCTCGAGGACCGCGCCGGCCCCCATCGCGCCGAGCGCGTACCCAAGCGAGCGCGCCGAGGAGTTGTACGACATCCCGCGCGCCCGCGTTGCGCTCTGGCTTGCCGCCGAGATCATGGCCAGGCTCATCGAGGCGAAACCGACGTCCATGAAGGCGCGCGCGAACGAGCTCGCGACGACGACGCCGTTGCCGGGCAAGGGGACGAGAACGGCGATCGATGCGCCGACGCCGAGGGCAGTCAGGACGAGTGACAGACGGCGGCCGGAGCGATCGGAGAGACGCCCCCACAGCGAGCTCCCGATCAGGACGCCGACCGACCCGAGGCTGGTGGCCACGCTGATCAGGAAGACGCTTGCGCCGCGTTCCTTGAGGAAGAGCTGGACCAGAAGGCCGAGACCGCCGCTTGCTGTGGCCACCAGGATCGCCGAGGAGGCGAGCGAGAAACTCACGCGCATGGATGCCGGCGCCTGACGGTCCGCTTCTGCACTCACGGCCGAAGCGTACGCGGTTCCTGGCTCTCGTGCCAGACCCCGTTCACGGCGCGCTGTCTCGGGGGCGCGTGGGATTCTGCCGCGCGAGGGAGGTCCCACAGCTCGCGCGGCCGCGCTCCCAGCGAGGCGGGGGCGCGGGTCAGCTGGCCGATGGGCGGCGCGGCACCCTGCCCGACGGCCGACCGGCAACGGGCCGCGACAACGGCTGGCAACGCGGGCAGAGGAACGACGCGGTGGAGCCCGTCCTCGTCTTCTCGATCGAGGTCCCGCACTCGGGGCACGGCCTGCCCTCGCGGTAGCCGACCAAGAGGTCTGCGGCCGTGAACGCACCGGCCTTGCCGTCGAGGCCGACCTCGTAAGCCGCCGCGCCGAGGGCGATGCTGCGCTCGAGCTCGGCGTGGATCGCGGCGTGGAGCGCCGCGACCTCGTGTGCCGTCAGCGAGGGAATCGCGCGCAGCGGATGGAGGCGCGCCCGGAACAGGATGTCGTGGATGTACGCGTTGCCGATCCCGGCGAGGTTCGCTTGGTTGAGGAGGAAGGCCTTGATCGCGCCGCGCCGCGGGGCCAGAAGGGCGTGAAACTCGGCCAGCGGCACGTCGAGCGCGTTCGGCCCGAGGCTCGCGAGCATCGCGTGGTCGCGCAGCCTGCCGGGCGCCGCGTAGTGGGCGTAGCCGAACCACCAGAAGTTGACGGTCAGACTCTGGCGACGATCGAGGTCGAAGCGCACGCGCCACTTGACGGGAAGCTCGGCCGAGGCGACAAGCAGGATCTCGCCACCCATCCCCAGGTTGAGCAGGAGGTGCCCACTCGACGTTTCGACTACCAGCCACTTTCCACGGTGGGAGACGCCACGGATCTCGGCGCCCTCGAGCGCGCGGCGGAACGCGTCCGGGGACACGTTGAGGCACTTCGGCTGGAGGACGTCGATCGCCTGGATCGAGCGTCCGACAAGGCGTTCGTTCATCTCGCGGGCTCGGCAGACGATCTCCGGCAGCTCGGGCACTTCGCCACCTCCTCTACGGGCGGGCGATCATAGCGCCGGGCCGTCCCGCATGCGTCACAGCGATCGGCGGCTCCCACGCCCGCGGGTCGAGGCGGTAGAAGCCCGCGAGTTCTCTAAACAAGGCCGAGAGGTCGTCGGCCAGCCCGTGCGGGTCCTGGAAGAACCGTTCCGTGGCGACGGCGAAGAACTCGGCCGGGCTGGCGGCCGCGTAGGCATCGAGCGCGGCGGGGAGCCCGGCGTCGACCTGGCCGCGGAGGGTCTGGTACTCGCGCGCCATGACGCGCGCCCAGTCTTCGGCGTCGGCGGGCGAGAGCCGCGGCGCGCCGTCGAACCCGCCCTGCTCGGCGTCGAGCAGATGCGCGAACTCGTGAAACACCACGTTGCGCCCGCCGTTCGGTCCGAGCGCACCCTGCCGTGCGGCGGCCCACGCGACGACGACCGCGCCACGCGCGGCGGTCTCGCCCTGGCGAACCTGGGGCCCTTCGCGGACCAGGCCAATCTCGTCCCGGGCGCGGTGCGGGGCAACGTACTCGGCCGGGTAGACGATGACCGAGAGCAAGCCCGGGTAGAGGGGGCCATCTCGCCGCAGCATGAGGAGACAAGCCTGGGCGGAGAGGGTGAGACGGACCTCGTCGGTCACGCGGAAGCCGGCGGCGCCCTCGAATCGTTTCTCCGACACGAAGCGGAGGATGCGGCCCTCGAGGGCCGCTCGATCGTCTGACGGGAGGCGGGCGAACCGCGGCCACGTCTGCTCGAGGGTCGCCCGCCACGTGGCCGGGAAGCCACGCCGAAGGATCCGCCGGAGACGCCACGCGCGCAGGATCATGCGATCAGGCTACCCGAACGCCGACGTGGCGTCTCCCTCATGCGTCACGAACGCGGGGCACCGAGCGGCCGATGTCATAGGAGGTCCCCAGGCGCCGGCCGACGCCGTAGTAGGCGCCGTCGAGCGCATACAGGATCGGGCGCAAGGTCGTGAGCGGCGCGACGGTCGTCGTCCCGTCGGCGGCCGTGAGATGCGCCTCCTCGACGTGGGCCTCGACCACGTGCGCCACGAAGATGCGCCGGCGCCCGACCTCGACCGTCGTGTGAACGCGGCACTCGAGGCTGATCGGGCACAGCGTGGCGAGCGGCGCTCCGGTATGCGGGCCCGGCGTCGAGGCGAGGAGCCGACTCTTGTCGACATCGCGACCCGAGACCATGCCGAAGGCATCGACCAGCTCTACCATCGACTCGGTCGGGACGTTGACGCTGAACGCGCGGTGCGCGAGCACGCCGCGCGTCGTGTGGTGATCGGCATGCAGGGACACGACGAGCAAGGCCGGGTGGAGGCCGAGCACGGCGCAGTCGCCGACGGTGGCGAAGTTCGGACGCCCGTCGACGACGGCACCGACGAGGACGATGGGAATGGGCGCAAGGTAGGGCACGGCGCCGATCGGCTTCTTCATGGCTCTCTCGCTCCGCCGGGGGTGTCCCGGCAGTGTGCCCGGCCGGCGTCTCCGCTGCGTCACGGCATCGAGCCGAGGGGCGAAGCGCTCGCAACGCGGGCACTAGGCAGCGCGCTGGACGCAAGGTAGACTCACCGCTTGTGCTCGCCGCCGGGGCGGGCGCAAGGACCACCAGGAGGTCGGTGCCATGGGGCAGTAGAGGGTCGCCGAGAGGGCGCAGGATCGGATTTCATCCGCGAGATCGTGGCCGTCGATGTGGCGGAGGGCAAGAACGGCGGGCGCGTTCACACGCGCTTCCCGCCGGAGCCAAACGGGTACATCCACATCGGACACGCCAAGGCGTTTCTGCTCAGCTTCGGGGTCGCGCAAGAGCACGGGGGCGAGTTCAACCTCCGCTTCGACGACACGAACCCGACCAAGGAAGAGCAGGAGTTCGTCGATGGGATCATCGAGGACATGCATTGGCTGGGCGTCGATTGGGAGGACCGCCTGTTTTTCGCCTCCGACTACTTCGAGCAGCTTTGTGCGTGGGCCGAGTTGTTGATCCGCGACGGCAAGGCCTACGTATGCGACCTGACGGCGGACGAGATCAGCGCCTACCGCGGCACGGCGATCGAGCGTGGAGGTCAGGTTGTGACGCCGCCGGGCAAAGACAGCCCGCACCGCGAGCGTTCGGTCGAAGAGAACCTTGACCTCTTCCGTCGCATGCGCGCCGGCGAGTTCCCCGATGGCTCGCGGACGCTGCGCGCCAAGATCGACATGGCGCACCCGAACCTGAACATGCGCGACCCGGTCATGTACCGCATCCTTCGCGCGACGCACCACCGCACGGGCGACGCCTGGTGCATCTACCCGACCTACGACTGGACGCACGGGCAGTCTGACGCCATCGAGGGGATCACCCACTCGCTGTGCGACCTCGCGTTTGAGAACCATCGGCCTCTCTACGACTGGTTCCTCGACAACCTGCCGGTGCCGTACCGCCCGCGCCAGATCGAGTTCAGCCGCCTGAACGTCACGCACACGGTGATGAGCAAGCGCAAGCTGCGGCGGCTTGTCGAACAGGGGCACGTGGCGGGGTGGGACGATCCGCGCATGCCGACGCTGCGCGGGATGCGCCGGCGCGGCTACACGCCCGCGGCAGTCCATGCGTTCATCCGCGGCGTGGGGGTGACCAAGGCCGAAGGCATGGTCGACTTCGCCTTCCTCGAGCACTGCGTGCGGCAGGATCTGAACCTCCGCGCGCCGCGGGCGATGGCCGTCCTCGATCCGTTGCGCGTCGTCCTCGACAACTACCCCGAGGGCGAGGGCGAATGGCTCGAGGCGGTCAACAACCCCGAGGATCCGGGGGCTGGCACGCGGAAGGTCCCGTTCTCGCGCGAGCTGTGGATCGAGCGCGAGGACTTCATGGAGGATCCCCCGGCCAAGTTCTTCCGCCTGGGGCCGGGCCGCGAGGTACGACTGCGCTATGCGTACTTCGTCCGCTGCGAGCGCGTGGTCAAGGACAACGCCGGGAACGTTGTCGAAATCCACTGCACGTACGACCCAGCGACACGCGGCGGGGACTCGCCCGACGGTCGGAAGGTCAAGTCCACGCTCCACTGGGTCTCGGCGCCGCACGCCGTGGACGCCGAGGTGCGCCTGTACGATGTCTTGTTTCTGCCCGAGAAGCCCGAGGCGGTCGAGGAGGGCGACGACTGGCTCGCCGGCGTGAACCCCGCATCGCGCGTTGACGCGCGCGGCTGCAAGCTCGAGCCCGCGCTCGGCGAAGCCAAGCCTGGGGATCGCTTCCAGTTCGAGCGGAAGGGCTACTTCGCCTGCGATCCGGACTCCCGCCCGGGACACCCAGTCTTCAACCGGACGGCGACGTTGCGCGACACGTGGGCGAAGGCGCAGGACGCTGCGTAGAGAGGGCGATGCCGGCCGGACCCGTGCGGGTTCTGCCGCGTTCGGCCACGGCGGGCCGCTTTCTCGTGTCTGGGAGCGCTCGATCGGGGCTCCCACGAGGCTGGCAGGTGCGCGCGGAGCGCGGTCCCCGTGGATCGCGAGGCTCCGGCCGTCGCGCCGCTGGGAAAGGGGTACGTCCATCCACTCGTCCGCGCGGTCGAGCGTCTGGCGTGCGTGAAGGAAGGGAACTGCCATGACCTACGGGATCTTGTCAGATCAGGAGATCGTCGACCTGTGCCGCGGCGTGCGGCCGATGCTCGATCCGTTCGTGCCCCGCCAGGAGGGGAAGCCGTCCTACGGGCTCGGCAGCTACGGCTACGATCTCCGTCTCGGCAGCCGCATGCTGGTGCCGGTTGTCGAACCTGGTAGGGTCCTCGACCCGCTCCGGTCGCCCCGGGAGCACTTTCGCACGATCGAGGCCGAGTCGGCGTTCGAGCTGGCGCCCAACGCGCAAGTGCTCGCCGAGTCGGTCGAGCGGTTTGAGATGCCCGACGACGTCTGCGGCGTCTGCTGGGGCAAGAGCTCGTATGCGCGCTGCGGGCTGCTTGTGAATGTCACGCCCCTCGAGCCGGGGTGGCGCGGCGTCCTGACGATCGACCTGGCCAACGTGTCCCCGCTGCCGATCCGTCTTCACGTCGGGCAGGGGATCGCGCAGGTCGTCTTCTTCCGAGGCCGGCGACCGCGGCGGACCTACGCCGAGAAGGAGGCCGGCGGCGGGTACCAAGATCAGGGTGGCGCGACGTTGCCGCGCTAGCGGGTGCGGAACCCCTGCGCAGGACGCGGGTATACTGGGCGTCATGCAGTTGCTCTTCGGATCCGTCCGCCGAGGCGGACGGAGAAGGGGGAAGGATGCCGCGGCGACTCTGCAGCCTGGCGCTGGCGTTGGGCCTCTTGTTTACACTGTCTCTCTTGGCGGGCGCGGCGGCGATGACCAGCCGAACCCTGGACGTGCAGATCGAAGTCTTCCGCCCGCTCGGGATCCTGGGAATCGGTCGCTACGTGCCGCTTGACGCGCGGTTCCTGACCGTCGAGATCGGCTCCCTAGGCGCCGACGACGCCGCCGCGTTGCGCCAGGCGACGGCGACCTGCGGCGAGACAGCCACGGCGAGCCCCGAGTGCGCGGCACTCGCGACGCTCGAGCAGACGTTCCTCCGCCGCTACGCGGCCGATCCGATCCTCGGCTCGACCTATCGCGTCGCGCTGACGAACAAGACGGACGCGCCGCTCGGCGTCGTCCTGTCGATCGACGGCCTCAACACGAACGGCGGCCAGACGGCCACCGGGACGGCGGAGGATCGCAAGTGGGTCCTCGCGCCGCGCCAGACGACGCGCATCGTGGGCTGGCAGGTCTCGACAGATCAGGCGCTCGCCTTCCGCTTCGAGACGCCCAGCCGGTCGCAGGGCGACGATCCTGCCGCACGGGGAACACTCCGCGTCGACGTGTACCTGCCTGACCCGTCCGTCGACGGGACGAGGGGCACGGGCGCGGGCAGTGTGGTCGATCAGCCGACGGTGCTCGTCCCGTTCTCGTCACTCACGTCGGCGCCGGTTGACGTTTTCAGCCTGAGCACCACGCGGACGGCGGTGCCGCTGGGCATCCTTTGCGGCGAGACGGGTGGTGTGGGGGTGCGCGTCACGCGCGTCCTCGCGGGCACGATCGCCGAGCTGCGCGGTCTCCAGGCCGGCGACGTCATCACCCACCTCAACGCGCTGCCCGTGAACACGTGCGGCGACTTGTCGGCAGCGCTGGCCGGGAAGCGCCCCGGCGACCGCGTGGTGCTCAAGGTGCACCGCGAGGGCCGCGACTTCCTCGTGATGCTCGAGGTCGAGGACTAGGCGCAAGCGGGGACTTCTAGTCGGCCGCGACGGGTACCAGGCGAGCCCCAATCGCTGGTTGGGGGCCGTGCACGAGCCGGCCGACCGACGTGCGCGCGTCGACGCTCTCGACGACCTCGATCAGGCTCTCGGCCGATCCGTCCAGCTCCGCCGCGGCGAAGCGATCACCCACGGCCACGCCCTGGTCGTGGCCGACCGAGAGGACGAGCAGCCCCGAGGTGGGGTCAACGCCGGTCACCGTGGCGGGTGCGTCGACGGCGACAACCTGTCGGGCGACGGACTCCGTGCCGTCTTCGCGCGCGACGCGCAACTCGACCGTGTACGCGCCGGGATCGGTGTAGGCGTGAACGGGCGCCGCGTCGGCGGCCGTCGCTCCGTCGCCGAAGGTCCAGGTGCGGTGCGTGATGCGTCGCCCGCCGCCGGACTGATCGACGAACGCGACGGGCCCCCCCGCGTAGGGCACAGTCGGCCGGTAGCCGAAGTCGGCGGCCGGCGGTGGCGGAGCCTCAGCGAGTAGGACGCGCGCGTCGCCCTCGCCAAGAAGCTGCGGGTCTTGACGCGCGCCGCGTTCGCGCAGGGCGCGCGCGGGGACTTGGCGGGCGACGTGCTCGTACAGCTCCCAGGCCGTGATCCGTCGATCGCCGTTGGCGTCGGCGCTTCCGGCGAGGCCGTCGAGGATGTAGTAGGTGAAGATCCCGTGCCGCAGCTCGTCGGACTCGAACGCGTCCTGCGACTCGGCCGACGCGGAGAAGACGATGCGGCCCTCGACCGAGAAGTCGGTGAACAGGTCCGACTGACCCGAGGTGGTCGGGCCTGGACCCTCCAGGCTGCGTGACAGGCCGCCCGAGTAGCAGCCGTCGAAGAAGACCACGACGTGCTCGCAGTCGATGCGGTCCAGCGCCGCGCCGAACTCATCATCGCGCAGGGCCGTGTCTTCCTCGGCGCCGCTGCGCGTGTCCCAGAGTACGAAGAACTCGTCCAGGCCATCCTTCTCGTCGCCGTCGTCGTCGGCGCCCTGCACGCCGTGGCCGGAGAAGTGGATGACGACCAAGTCGTTGGGCCGCGCGACCCGGCGCAGCCAGCCGAGGGCCTCGCGGACGTTCACGAGGGTCGCGCGCCGCGCCTCGAGCCCGTCGAGGCCGTCTTGGGGGCCGTCGCGGTCGAGGAGGACGCGGAGGTGGTCGGCGGGGACGCCGGCGTCGAGGAACCACCGCGCCATGGCGAGCGCATCGTCCGACGCGTACTGCAGGTCGCGCACCTCGGCGTAGTCGGAGATCCCGATCAACACGGCCCAGACTCCGTCGACGTCGGCGATGCCAGGCACCGCGGTGACGTCGACGCTCCGCGAGACAGTAGCCGAGAGCTGGTCGTCGTCGATCACGTGCAGGAGCACCGTGTAGCGGCCTACGCTGTCGTAGCGGTGCGTCGGACTCGCCTCGCGGCTCGTCGTCCCGTCGCCGAAGTCCCACTCCCGCGCCACGATGGCGCCGTCGGTGTCGGTCGAGCGATCGGTGAAGCGGATGGGATCGCGCACGGCCGGCGTGGAGGGCGCGAACGTGAACGCGGCGAGCGGCGGCTCGCTCTTGTCGATCACGAGGACCCGCATCACCGCATCGGAGCGCCCGGCGTCGTCCACCGTGCGCAGTGTGACCGGCAACGGGCCGGCTTCGAACGGCCCGACCGTCGCGACCGAGTCGGCCGAGACGACGTCGAACGTCCCGTCTGCGCCGATGTCCCACGCGTACTCGACGATCTTCCCGTCGCGATCCGACGAGGCGCTCGCGTCGAGCCGGACGAGATCGCCGGCGCGAAGCGGGCGCGGCAGGCGCGCGCCGCCCGGACTCACCGGTTGGCCGAAGAACGTCGCGATCGGCGCGGTGTCGGCAGGCCAGACCCGCACGCTCTGGGTCCGTGAGGCCGCGGCGCCGCGGTCGTCCGAGACGGTCAGCACCACGTCGTAGTCGCCGGGCGCCGCGAAAGCGTGCTCGACGGCAACGCCCTCGGCGACGTCCCCGTCGCCGAAATCCCACCAGATCTCGACGAGCTGCCCGTCGGGATCCGTGGACTCGTCGGCCAGGAAGCGGATCGGCTTGCCCACCTCGGGATCGGGCGGCGTGGTGCGAAATGCGGGCACCGGCGGGATGTTGGGCGCGTCGCGCGTCGAGCCGAAGACGATCTCGAGTCCGGCGCGGATGCGCGGTCCCGAGGCGTCGAGGGCGACGCTTGCGGTGGCACGCAGCGGCCGGCCGCCGACGACGAGCGAGACCTCGCCTGAGACCGGCGCGGCGGCGACAAGAAGCGCCCGCCCCTCGAGGCGCGCGCGCGCATCGCCGAGGCCGAGCGACAGCAGGAGGGCTCCCTCGGCGGGCCGGAACGTGGCGCGCGCATCCCCCGCCTGCGCGCCGCGCGTCCACGTCAGGTCGGCCGAGACCTCGAGGCGTGGCAAGAGCGATACCGAGCCATCGAGGCGAAGCGCGCTGCCCGCGGCGGCGGCCGAGACGGCGCCCGTCAGGGACAGGCGGCGCAGCGTCGTTCCGACGGTGCCGACGGCGACGCGCAGCGGAAGCGGCTCAGCGAGGCCGAATGCGAGGTCGGCGGTCCACGGGCCGTGCGGCCAGACGCGCGCGACGCGGCCGTCCACGTGCAGGCCGCCGCCGTCGTAGGCTCCGGTGAGCCAGCCGTCGGCCCAGCCGCGGCCGGCTTCCCAGCGCGCGGCACCGCCGTACGCGAGCGACGCTGTCTCGTCGCTGCCCGCGGATCGCCAGGCGAGCCCGCCCTCACCATCGGCGGCGGCGCGCGGCCCCCAGGTCCCGAGGAGGGTCACGTCGACGTCCAGCGTGCCGCCTGCGCTCGCCCATTCACAGCCGACGCCCAACGTCTCGAGCCCCAGCGGTGGGCCCCCAGCGCGGAGCGTCGACCGCCACGTCGCGCCCAGCCACCCATCCCACATCGGCGTCAGGGTCACGCTCACCGTGCTCATCGCCTCGGCGTCAGATCCCGCGCCGATCGGGCCGAAGCTGGGTCCGGCGTCTCGACAGGGTGAGCCCGGCAAGAGGACCGGGCGGCCGTCGCGCTCGGCGACCGAAGGCGGGTGCGCGAGATCGGTGGCCGGGCGAGCGACGCCGACGTAGTCCGTGCCGTTTCCCCACACGAGGTTGTCTCCCAGTTCCGGCGACCACGCTATCGAAGCCGCGTCCACGCGCACGCCCGCACCGCGGTTGTAGGCGAGCACCGACAGGGTGACGCTGGCCGGGCCGGCCCGCAGGGCCACGCCGTCGCCACCGCAGTCGGTGACGGTCGAGCGCACGATGCGCACGTCCCCCTGGCCCTCCACGACGACGCCGGACTGCGCGGCCCCATCCACGAACAACCCCGTCGCCGAGAGCGCTGCGCGGCCGGACGCTCGCACGCCGTCGCCGGCGACGTTGCGTACCCGCACGTCGACCACCTCGACGCGCGCGTCCCCGCCAGCGGCGATTCCCTCCGCACCGCCCTCGACGTCCACGTCGGTGAGTCGCGCGTCCCCAGCGAGGGACAGGCCGCCCGCCGCGTTGTTGGCGCAGACGGTTCGCGACACGACGACCGTCGAGTGCGCCGGCGCGAGGAGGCCCCACTCCCCGTTGTCGCGCAGCGCACACGCCTCGAGCGTCAGCGACGCTGTCGCTTCCAGCGCAGCGCCACAGCGTCCGTTGTCGGCGAGGGTCGAGGCGCTGAGGCGCGCAGTCGACCCGCCGTCCACGACGAGTCCCGAGGCGGAGTTGTCCCCAATCTGGCAGGCCGTGGCCGCAAGGCGCGCGCCGTCGCGCACGTGAACCCCGTAGCCGACGTTTCCCGAGATGGTGACGCGATCGAGCGTCAGCGTACAGACCGCGCCGGTGGCGAGGACGCCCGCTCCCTGGCCGCCCAGGACCCGGCACTCGATGAGGGCGGCGGCGGCGGAGTCGGCGGCGACGACGGGTCCTGGCAGGACAGACGCCAAGCGTTCGATGGTCACCCGCTCGAGCGACCCGGTAGCCATGTGCTGGATGCGAACGACCTCGTCGAATCCGTAGGCGTGGCGCACCGTCGTGCGGTCTGCACCCGCGCCGACGACGCGGACGCCGTCCTTGAGGACGATGCGCTCGTTGTAGGTGCCGGGAGAAACATAGATGACATCGCCGTAGCTCGCCGCATCCAGAGCGCCTTGGATCGAACGGAACGACCCGCTGCCGTCTTGGGCCACAACCCACTGGGCGGCTCCTGCCCCGCAGGCCGAGACCCCGACGACGGCGAGAAGCGAGAGGACGAGACCGCGAGCAGACGGCATGCGGCGATTGTAGTGGCCGCGGCGGGCGGCACCAACCGTCACGCGGCCCGTGATATGATGGCACGGGAGGGAACATGCGCGCGTTCTTCGCTCTGCCACTCGATGCCGACGTGCGCGCTGCCGTCGGCCGCGTGGCTGCGCCGCTCGAGCGCGCGACGCGCACGGCGGCGACGTGGGTCCGTCCGGACAACTACCACATCACGTTGCGCTTCCTTGGGGACATCGATCCGCAGTCGACGGTCGCGCTCCAGGCGCTCGCCGCCGAGGCGGCGGCCTCGTGTCCGCCGTTCGAGATATGCCTCCAGACACTGGGCGCGTTTCCGTCCGTCGAGCGGGCTCGCGTCCTCTGGGTCGGCGGCGCGACGCCCGACGCGTTTCGCGCCCTGGCGGCGTCGATCGAGCGCGGGCTCGTTGCGCAGGGCTTCGCCCCCGAGCCCAAGCCGGCGGTGGCGCACGTGACGATCGCCCGGCTGAAGTCTCCCCCGGACGACCGTCTGCGGGAGGCCGTCACGCGAGCTGGGCCGCTCGCTCTCCGCGCCGTGCGGCCGACCGTGGTCGCGCTCGTCGAGAGCGAGCTTCGACCGGGCGGGCCGCGCTACGCGCCCCTGTTCACCGTGCCGATCGGCCATGACCGGAGCTGACGCGGGCTTCGTGTACGTCGACCATCCCGCCGACCTCGCGGTGCGCGCGTGGGGTCGCACGACCGGCGAGGCGTTCGCGGAAGCGGCGCGGGGGCTGTTTGCGGCGATGATCGACGTCGAACGCGTCGCGCCGGCCGAGGCGATGCGCGTCCGGCTCTCGGCCGACTCCGTCGAGCTCTTGTTGGTTGACTGGCTGGCCGCACTCGTCGCGGAGAAGGACCTTTCGGGTCGCGTGTTCTCGCAGTTCTCCGTCGACGTGCGTCTGCATGTGCGCGGCGCGGAACTCACGGCCAGCGCGTGGGGGGAGTCGCTGGACAGGGTGCGTCACGCGCCGCGGTTGGAGGTCAAGGGCATCACGCGACTTGGCCTCTCGGTGCGGGAGGAGGAGGGGCGCTGGGTCGCGCGGTACGTTGCCGACGTGTAGGAGGCGTGCGTGGACGAGTTCGATCGGCTCGAGCAGGTTGGCGAGGTGGAGTGGCTTCTTCCGCAGCACGGTCGAATGCATGTCCCCGGCAGAATCTACGCCGATCGCTCGACCCTCGAGCAGTTGCGGCGCGAGGGGGGCGAGGAGTCGGCGTGGAGTGCGCTGCGTCAGGTCAAGCATGTGGCGTCGATGCCCGGCATCGTGTCCGCGGCGATTGCCCTGCCGGACGTGCACCCTGGGTACGGGTTCCCGATCGGCGGTGTGGGGGCATTCGATCTCGCTGACGGGGTCGCCGTGGTCGGCGGGGTGGGCTTCGACATCAACTGCGGCGTTCGCCTCCTGCGCACGCCGTTCGAGCGCGCGCGGATCGTCCGCGAGATCGAGCGCGTTGGCGAGGACCTCTATCAGACGGTTCCGGCCGGGCTGGGCTCGTCGGGCAGCCTGCGGTTGTCGATGGCCGAGATCGACCGGGTCTTGGAGGAGGGCGCGGCGTACGTCGTCCGCCGGGGGTTCGGCACGGACGCCGACCTCGCGTACACGGAGGAAGGCGGGCGCATGGCGGGCGCGGACCCGGCCGTCGTGAGCGCACTCGCCAAGCAGCGCGAGTTCAAACAGGTGGGAACCCTCGGGTCGGGCAACCACTACCTGGAGGTGCAGTGGGTCGAGCGCGTGATCGAGGCTGAGGCGGCTGCGGCCTATGGGCTGAGCGAAGGACAGGTGGTCGTCGCGATACACACCGGCTCGCGGGCACTCGGGCACCAGATCGGCCAGGACTCCCTGAAGGAACTCGGCGCGGCCAGCGCGCGCTACGGGATCGACCTTCCAGACCAGGAGATGGTGTGCGCCCCGGTGTCCAGCCCGGAGGGGCAGCGATATCTGGCCGCGGTCGCCGCCGGCGCGAACTGCGCGTTTGCCAATCGGCAAGTGATCGCGCACCTCGTGCGCGCGTCGCTCGAACGGAGCCTCGGTCTCCCGGCGGACAAGGTCGAGACGGTCTATGACATCGGGCACAACAACGCGAAGGTCGAGACGCACGTCGTCGACGGCGTGTCGCGTCGCCTGCTCGTGCATCGAAAGGGCGCGACGCGCGCGTTCGGGCCGGGCCGCGAGGAGGTTCCGGAGACGTACCGGTCCGTCGGCCACCCGATCCTCGTCGGAGGAACGATGGGCACGGCGTCGTACGTGATGCGCGGGACCGCGCGGGGCATGGAACGGGCGTTTGGGAGCGGGATCCACGGGGCCGGTCGCGCTCTGTCGCGCAAGAAGGCGGCGAAGAAGTACTGGGGCGCGGACGTGATCGCCGCGCTGCGTCGCGACGGGATCCGCGTCTGGGCGCACGACGCGCGCGGCGCGGCCGAGGAGGCGCCGGGCGCGTACAAGGACGTCGATCAGGTCGTCGAGGCCGCCGTGGCATCCGGCTTGACGCGAGCGGTGGCGCGGTTGCGTCCGCTGGTCGTGATCAAGGGCTAGTCGCCGCCGCTGCGACGAGAGAAGGCGCGCGCGTGACGATGAATGGCGCGCGCCAGCTTGTCGGGATCGTGCTTGAGCGTCGTCTTTCCCCCCACGGCGGCCACGCCCAAGAGGTCGTCGCGCACGATGGTGAGACCGTACACGTTGGGAGACGGAAGGTCGTCTTCGACAGGCACCGAGGCCTCGCTGCGGTACCCGTCGAGTAGCCCGGCCGTCGGGCGGGCGGAGTTCACGAACAAGAGGTCGAACTCCGCGACGCGCACGTAGTGGTCGAGCGCGCGGAGATGATCCGAGAGCCGGAAACCGTCCGTCTCGCCTGGCTGCGTCATCAGATTGGCGATGATGGCCTTCTCGGCGGGCGAGGATTCGATGGCCTGAGCGATCGAGTCGACGAGGAGGTTTGGCACGAGGCTCGTGAACAGGCTGCCTGGGCCGAGGAGGATGAGGTCGGCCTCGGCGATGGCGGCGAGGACTCGCTCGTAGGCGGGGACCGGCGAGGTTGACAGCGACAGGCGCTCGACGCGGCGGCCGTGCGTGCCGATCCGACTCTCTCCTTCGACCGTCTCTCCGCCTGCGTACTCGGCGACGAGGCGAGCCTTGGTCAACGTCGCCGGGAGGACTCGGCCGCGCACGTTGAGGAAGTGGCTCATCGCCTCGATGGCACGGTCGAACCCGCCGGTCGCCTCGGCCAGGCCGACGAGGACCAGGTTTCCGAGGGAGTGGCCTGCGATCTCCGGCGGGGCGTTGAACCGGTGCTGGAAGTAGTCGGCAAAGCGGGTCTCGTCTTCGGCGAGTGCGAGCAGGCAGTTGCGCACGTCGCCCGGGGGCAAGACGTCGATCTCGTCGCGCAGCCGTCCCGAGCTTCCGCCATCGTCGGTCACGGTGACCACGGCCGTGATGTTGGCCGTGATCTGCTTCAGGCCGCGGAGGAGGGTGGAGAGTCCCGTGCCGCCCCCGATGGCCACGACGCGCGGAGCGCGCTCGAGGACGCGCGCGCGGAAAACCGTCGACGTCACCTTGTCCTGAGCGGCCGGCGCAACGCCGATCGCCACCGAACGGACAAGCCTGAGGATGGAGAACAGGAACGCGGCAACGCCGAAGATGAGGGCCGCCCCGGTCAGCCCGTACCGGGCGGATTGCGTCAGGGGGAGCGAACGGTAGAGAAAGCGCATGAGGTCGATGCCGAAGGCGTAGAGGAGGGCGAGCGTGATCAGGGCCATGGAGAGGAAGGCCATGCCCAGCCAGCGCTTGACGCGCATGCCGGGGTAGAGCCACCGCAGCACGCCGCGCGGGCGCCAGGTCACGTCTCCCCCTGGTCTTCGAGCGCGACGTCGAGCACGCCGGCCAGCGCGGAGAGCGCCGTGCGGAGGGCGGCGCACGGGGCGACCGAGAACGCCTGGCCAGCGGAGACGATGACCGCACCCCCGCCCGCTGGGTCGGCCACGCACAGCCGAACCGGCGTCGGGCCGGGATGCTGCGCCAGCAGCGTCACCACCGGGTCGAGCGTCGCGGCACTGAGCAGTGCGCTGTCGAAGACGAGCGTCATGCGCACGGTGCTGTGCCGAGCGACGTCCTGAAGCGGGAACACGTCCTCGAGGACAAAGTTCAGGTCGCCGTTGCGCTGGGTGACCTGGACCCGCGCGGCGATGAGGCTGTCCTCGCACAAGAGGGCGCCCGCGGGCTCGAGAACGCGCGGAAAGGCGGTCAGCTCGACCTGTGCGGCGCCGTCCTCGAGGGTGACGAAGGCCATCTGCCCGCCGCGGCGCGTGTCGACGCGGCGCAACGCCTTGACGCGGCCGCCGACGAGCGTGAGTTGGCCTTCGGCGAGGTCGGCGAGCTGGCGGAGCGGCAGGCAGTAGGCCGCCAGGAGCTCGGCGTGCTCGTCGAGGGGGTGCGCCGTGATGTACAGGCCGAGCAGCTCCCTCTCGAACGCCAACAGGTCGGCGCGGGCGAACTCCTCCTCAACGGTTGGTGGGTCCGTCGGGGTGCTGCCGCCGAACGGGCCGAACATGGACTGCTGGCCGGTCTGCCGCTCGCGTCGGGTGATCTGCGCCAGCTCCAGGCCCTCGGGAAGACGCCGCAGGAGCCCGCGGCGCGAGGCGCCGAAGCGGTCGAACGCGCCGACCCGCACGAGCGCTTCCAGCGACTCGCGGTCGAGGCCCTCGGCGTCGATCCGGCGGCAGGCGTCGAAGAACGAGGCGAACGGCCCCGCAGCGCGCGCCGCGACGAGGGCGGCAATGGCGTGATCGCTCACGTACTTGATTGCCCCGAGCCCGAAACGGACCACGCCGTCGCGCACTGGAGAGAACTCGCGCTGGCTCTCGTTGATGTCCGGCGGGAGAACGGCAATGCCAAGTTGTCGGCACTCCGCGACGTACTCGGCGACCTTGTCGGTATCGCCCTGTACGCTCGTCAGGAGCGCGGCCATGAAGTCGGTCGGATGGTGGCTCTTCAGGTAGGCGGTCCAGTAGGAGATCACCGCGTAGGCGGTCGAGTGGGACTTGCCGAACCCATAGCGCGCGAACTTCTCGATGTCGTCGAACGTCGCAGTGGCGAGTTCCCTCGTGTGGCCTTTGGCTAGGCAGCCTCGGATGTACTTCTCGCGAAGGCTGGCCATGATCTCCTTCTTCTTCTTGCCCATGGCCTTGCGCAGGATGTCCGCTTCGCCAAGCGAGAAGCCGGCGAGCTTCTGCACCATGAGGAGGATCTGCTCCTGGTAGATGGGAAGACCGAACGTGTCTTCGAGGATCGGGCGGATGCTCGGGTGGGCGTACTGCACAGCGCGGCGCCCGTGTCGCCGCTCGACGTACTCGTCGGCCATCCCGCTCTCGAGCGGGCCGGGGCGATACAGGGCGAGCAGCGCGACGACGTCGGCGAAGCGCTGGGGCTGGACCCGTCGGATGAGGTTGGTCATTCCCGAGCCCTCGAGCTGGAACACCCCGCCGGTCCGGCCGGCCCGCAGGAGTTCGTAGGTGGGTTCATCGTCCAACGACGTGGCGTTGAGCTGGACGTGCTTGCCGGAACGCGCCGCGACCGATTGCACCGCGTCCTCGATCATCGTCAGGTTGCGCAGCCCGAGGAAGTCGATCTTCAGGAGTCCGATCGCCTCGATGTCGGTCATGTCGAACTGGGTGACGTACTCGCCCTCGCTGACGCGCAACAGCGGCACGTGGTTTGCCAGCGCGTCGGGGGCGATGACGACGCCCGCGGCATGGGTCGAGATGTTGCGCAGGAGGTCCTCGAGACGCAGCCCGATGTCGATGATCTGGCGGACTTCGTCGCGCTCCTTGTAGACAGCCTGCAACTCGGCGACGCCGTCGACGGCCGCCTGGAGTCTCCACCCAAAGGGGATGAGCTTCGCCAGGCGGTCAGTCTCGACGTGCGGAACTCCGAGGACGCGGCCGACGTCGCGAACCACGCTGCGTGCGGCCATTCGATCGTAGGTCGCGATCTGCGCGATGCGTTCCCACCACTTCTCGCCGCCGTACTTGGCCCTCACGTAGTCGATCACACGGTCCCGGCCGCGGATGCAGAAGTCGATGTCGAAATCCGGCATGCTGACGCGATCCGGGTTCAAGAACCGCTCGAACAGGAGGTCGAACCGGAGGGGGTCGACGTCCGTGATGTCGAGCGCGTAGGAAACGATGCTCCCCGCCGCCGAGCCGCGGCCGGGGCCGACGGCGATGCCGTGGTCGCGCGAGTAGCGAACGAAGTCCCACACGATGAGGAAGTACGTGCTGTACTTCATCGACGCGATCACGCCCAGCTCGTACTCCATCCGGTCGCGGACCGGCGGCGTGATCTCGCCGTAGCGGCGCAGCGCCCCCGCGGTGGCCAGCTTGCGCAGGTAGGCGTCGGGGCTGCTGACGCCCTCAGGCAGCGGAAACGGTGGCGTGAGGGTGCGATCGAACTCGATGCCCGCCTGACAGCGTTCGGCGATGCGCTGGGTGTTCTCGATCGCCTCCGGCGTGTCGGCGAACAGCGCCTCCATCTCCTCCTGCGTTCGGAAGTGGTACCCGTCGCCCTCGAAGGTTCGATGCTCGGGATCGGAGAGCGTGCGGTTGGCCCGGATGTTGATCAGCACCTCGTGCGCCAGCTTGTCCTCGGGGTCGAGATAGTGCGTATCGTTGGTCGCGACGAGCGGCAGGCCGAGCTTGCTGGCGAAGGCGACGAGCCGGCGACGCAACTGGGCGTCCCGCTCGGTGCCGTGATGCTGGATCTCGATGAACACGTTCTCCGGGCCGAAGATCGACACCAGGTCGCGCGCCGCGCGCTCGGCCTCGGCGTCCTTGCCGGCCTGCAGGAGCCGCGGGATCTCGCCTGACTCGCAGGCCGTCAGGGCGATGAGCCCTTCGGCGTGGCGCGCCAGCAGCTCCCGGTCGGCGCGCGGACGGTAGTAGAAGCCTTCGGTGTGCGCCGCGCTGACGATGTGCAAGAGATTCCGGTAGCCGGTCGTCGTCTCGGCAAGCAGGACGAGGTGGTAGTAGCGGCTGCCGTCGGACGGGGAGCGGTCGCGGCGGTCGCCCGGCGCCACGTAGACCTCGCAGCCAAGGATCGGGTGGATGCCCCGACCCTTCGCTTCGCGGTAGAACTTGACGGCGCCGCTCATGACGCCGTGGTCGGTGAGCGCGAGTGCCGTCATGCCGTAGCGCGCCGCCCGCTCGACGAGGTTGGGGACGCGACACGACGAGTCGAGGATGCTGTACTCCGAGTGCACGTGGAGGTGAACGAAACGCGAACTCATGGCGACGGCTCCTCGACGAAAAACGCCTTCTCCTCATTCGGGCGGACAAGCCCCAACCGCTCGCGGATCGCGCGTTCGAGCGTGGCGTCATCGCGTGTCGACGCCAGCTCGGCGCGGAGCGTCTTCTCGGCGGCGGCCGCCTCCGCCTGCCGGGCTTCGAGCTGCGCGATCTGCCGGCGCAGGCCGGCGATCATGACCTCACGGCGCACGAACACTGCGACGAGCAGGGCGACGAGAACGGCGGTCAGCCCCAGGACCATCCACCGGCGGTGGCGACGTCCGCCGAGGCGGTCGAAGAGGTCCTTCGCTCTGGCTTTCGCCCGCAGCCATCCCCTCATCTCGCCTCCGCCCGCCGCGGGGCCGACCTACGGCGTGAACCGCGCCGGCCACGCCGCCAGCGCAAGCTCGTGCTCGCCCTCGATGCGCAAGAGCCGGTTGTACTTCGCCACGCGCTCGCTGCGCGACATCGACCCGGACTTGATCTGCCCGCACGCCGTGCCCACCGCCAGGTCGGCGATCGACGTGTCCTCGGTTTCCCCCGAGCGGTGCGACACGACGCTCGTGTAACCCGCGGAGTGCGCGAGGTCCATCGTCTCGAGAGTCTCGGACACCGTGCCGATCTGGTTGAGCTTGATCAGGATGGAGTTGGCCATGCCGCGCTCGATGCCGGCGGCGAGGATCTTGGGGTTGGTGACGAAGACGTCGTCGCCGACGATCTGGACCTTGCCGCCGAGCGTCTGCGTCAGATGCTGCCAGCCGTCCGCATCGCCTTCGGCCAGGCCGTCCTCGATGGACACGATGGGGAACGCCTTGACCCAATCCACGTACGTGCGGATGAGGTCATCTGTGGACAAGGTCGCCATCTTGCCGGCGATCGTGAAGCGGTAGGCGCCGTCCTTGTAGAAACTGGACGCCGCAGCGTCGAGAGCGATCGCGACGTCGACCCCCGGGCGGTACCCGGCGCGGTCGATGGACTCGACGAGGAGGGCGAGCGCGGCTCGATTGTCCTCGAGGTCCGGGGCGAACCCGCCCTCGTCGCCCACTGCCGTCGTCAGGTGGCGCTCGCGCAGGCGGGCCTTCAGCGTGTGGAAGACCTCAGCACAGCGTCGCGCCGCGTCGCGGAACGACGTCGCGCCGATCGGCAGGAGCATGAACTCCTGAATGTCGACGTTGTTGTCGGCGTGCTCGCCGCCGTTGAGCACGTTCATCATCGGTAGCGGCAGGAGGGGGCGGCGGGCGCCGGCCAGATAGCGGAAGAACGGGATCTCGAGCGAGTCGGCCGCAGCGCGCGCCGTGGCCAACGAGGCGGCGAGGATGGCGTTGGCGCCGAGCCGCCGCTTGTTGTCCGTGCCGTCCAGCTCGATGAGGACACGGTCGATCTCCGCCTGGTTGAGCGCGTCGCGGCCAAGGAGCGCCGGCTCGATCTCCTGCAGGACGTTCTCGACAGCGCGGTCGACCCCCTTGCCAAGGTATGCGTCCGGGTCTTGATCGCGCAGTTCGAGCGCCTCGCGCGTTCCCTTCGACGCGCCGGATGGCACCGCGGCGCGGCCGAAAGCGCCGTCCTCCAGGTAGACGTCGGCCTCGACGGTCGGTTGGCCGCGCGAGTCAAAGATCATCCGCGCCTCGATGGCGTCGATGTACATGAGTCCCCCCTCCCTTGGATCCCGGCCCAGTATAGCCACGGCCCAAGCCCACAGCAAAGAGCGGAAACGCATGTCAGGCCTATTGAAGCGCTGCATCGCACGCCCTATCATTGCCCCATTCGACGGACCGAAGGAGAGCCCCATGCAGTCCCATGAACTCCGCAAGCGCTACCTCGGCTTCTTCGCCGAGCGTGGCCACAAGCTCGTTCCGAGCTCGCCGCTCGTGCCCAACGATCCGACGCTCCTGTTCACGGCGGCTGGCATGGTGCAGTTCAAGGACTACTTCTGGGGCCGCGTCGAGCCGACGTCTCGCCGCGCGACGTCGTGCCAGAAGTGCTTCCGCACCACGGACATCGAGGAGGTCGGGCGCACGGCCTACCACCACACCCTGTTCGAGATGCTTGGCAACTTCTCGTTTGGCGACTACTTCAAGCAGGGCGCGATCGAGCTCGCGTGGGAGTTCCTGACGCGCGAGCTGGGGATCCCGGGCGAGCGGTTCGCGATCACCGTGTACGAGGAAGACGACGAGGCGTACGCCATCTGGCGCGACGTCGTCGGAGTCCCCACGGCGCGCATCGTGCGCCTCGGCAAGGAGAGCAACTGGTGGGGCCCGGTGGGCGATCGAGGCCCGTGCGGCCCAGATTCGGAGCTTCACTACGACACCGGCGCAGAGCGCGCCTGCGGCCCCGACTGCCGCGGGCCGGCCTGCGACTGCGACCGCTACGCCGAGATCTGGAACCTTGTGTTCATGCAGTACGACGCCCAACCCGATGGCGGCTTCCTGCCGTTGGCCCGCAAGAGCATCGACACCGGGATGGGCCTGGAGCGGGCGACCGCGGTCCTGCAGGGCGTGGCGACGAACTTCGATACCGACGCGTTCGCGCCGCTCGTCGAGGCGATCGCCGCGCGCGCCGGGCGGCGGCTGTCGGGCGCCGACCTGGCGCGAAGGAACACCATTGCTGACCACGTGCGCGGCACGCTCTTCCTGGTGGCCGACGGCGTCATGCCAGGCAACGAACGGCAGGGCTACGTCTTGCGACGCATCCTGCGGCGGGCGATCCGTGCCAGCGAGGGGCTCGGGCTTGCGCCGGGCTCGCTCGGCGCGCTCGTCGATCCCGTGATCGAGTCGCTGGGCGCCGTGTATCCGGAGATCGTCGCTGCGCGCGACGTGGCCGCGCGCCTCATCGACCGCGAGGAGGAGGCGTTCCGCCGCACCGTGCGCGAGGGCGAGCGGCGTTTGGACAAGATCGTTGGCGAGCTGATCCAGGCGGGTGACCGCGTGATGCCGGGCGAGCTAGCGTTCGAGCTGACGGACACGTACGGCTTCCCGCTCGAGCTGACGGAGGAGATCCTGGCCGAGCGGGCCATCACCATCGACCGAGCTGGGTTCGACCGCGCGCTCGAGGCGCAGCGGGTTCGGTCGCGCGCCCAGACCCGTTCGGAGGCGTTGGGACCGCGCGCCGAGGTCGGCGGACCGGCCACCGAGTTCACGGGCTACGACACGTCGACGGAGACGACGCGCGCGCCGCTCGTGGACGAGGCGCCGCTGGCGCGTGTCGTGGAGGGAGATGCGCCCGGCGAGGCCGGCTTCGTGTTTGCGCGCACCCCGTTCTATGCCGCATCGGGCGGCCAGATCGCCGACCTCGGGAGCCTCGAGAATCTGAGCCGCGACGGCTCGGCGCGCGTTCTGGACGTCAGCAAGAACACACGCGGCGTCTTCGTGCACCGCGTGGAGATCCTTGGCGGCGCGTTTGAGGTCGGCGACCGGTGCCGGCTCGTGGTCGACGCGCCGCGGCGGCGCCGAATCGAGCGCAACCACACCGCGACGCACCTCCTGCACGCCGGGCTGCGCGCGGTGCTCGGTCCGCACGCGCAGCAGGCCGGGTCCGAGGTGACGGATCGCGAGCTGCGCTTCGACTTCTCGCACTTCGCCAAGATGACGCCCGACGAGATCGCGCGCGTCGAGGATTTCGCCAACGCCGCCGTTCTCGCGGACCGCCCGGTGACCACGGCCGAGGTGTCCCGCGAGGAGGCCCGTGCACGCGGCGCGATCGGCCTGTTCGAGGACGAGTACCGCGGGCGGGAAGAGGTCCGGCTCGTCGAGGTCGAGGGCGTGAGCCACGAGCTGTGTGGCGGCACGCACGTTCGCCGCACCGGCGAGATCGGTCTCCTCCACATCCTGTCGGAGGAGAGCGTAGCCTCCGGCGTGCGCCGGATCCGCGCAGTGACGGGTGACGGCACGCTCGCCAGCCTGCGCGAGGGCCTGGCGCGGCTCGAGCGCCTGCGTGCCGCGGTTGGCGAGGACCCCGAGGCGGGCATCGAGAAGCTACGCGCCCGCGTCGCGACGCTCGAACGCGAGATGGCGTCGCACACAGCGCGGACGGTCGCCGAGCAGGGAGAGGCGTTGGCTGTCCGGGCGGAGGCGATTGGCGGCGTTCGGCTGGTTGCGGTGCGCGTCGACCTCGCCGCGGAGGCGATGAAGGCGCTGGCCGATGAGATCGAACGTCGCGCGCAGCCGGCCGTTGTCGTGCTTGTCGGGGCGGCCGATGGCCGAGCGACGGTCGTGTGCAAGGCGTCCAAGGACCTGAAGGCCGTAGACGCGGGCGGCATCGTCCGCTCGATGTCCAGGACGCTCGGCGGCGGCGGCGGGGGCGGCAGGGCGTTCGCCCAGGGAGGCGGACCCGAAACCGGCAAGGTCGACGACGCGCTCGCCGAAGGGCGAAGGCTGGCTGGCGACGCGCTGCGCGCTGGCTAGGCCGTCAACAGCACCGGCATGCAGACGTAGAGGAAGCCCTGATCCGCCGGGGCGATGGGGTCTGCCGGCTCGACGAGCCCGGCCTTGCGGCTGTCGGCGAGCCAGAACGTGACCGTGTCCGACGCCACGCGCTTCAGGACGTCGATCACGTACTCGGCCCGGAACGAGATCTCGACGGGCTTGGCCGGCGCCTTCTTCAGTCGGACACGCTCTTCGGCTTGACCTTTGTCTTTCGATGAGGAGTGGATGCGCACGGCCGTCTCGTCGGTCTCGCCGCGCAGCGTGATCGCCCCCGAGTCCTCGGCTGCCGTGATCTGGGTGCGTTGCAGGGCCTCGAGCAGCGCCCGCCGGTCGAACGTGAACGCCACGGGGTTGTCGCGCGGGATGACACGCTCGAAGTCGGGGAACTCCTCGCCGATCGTGCGCGCCATGAAGGTCACCGGACCAGCCTGGAAGAAGAGCTGGCCCTCGCCGCGGTATAGGTCAAGGGCCGGCGCGTCAACCTGGGCGAGGACGCGGTCGAGGTCGGACAGCACGCTGGCCTCGACGAGGTACTCGCCCTCCTCCGCGCACTCGGCGACGTCGAGCGTCTTGGCCGCCAGGCGGTAGCCGTTGGTGGCAACCATCCGCAGCTGGTTACCTTTCAGAACGAGGTCCACGCCGGTCAGGCTCATCCGCGTCGTCTCGCCCGCCTTCAGCGCCGCGAACGCCGTGTGCTCGAGCCCGTGATGGAAGTCCTGAATGCCGATGGTCGCGACCTTGCTTGCGGGGAGGGCGGCGATCTCAGGGTAGTCCTCGACCGGAAGGGTCGGCAGGTCAAACGAGGTCTCGCCGCAGCGCAGGCCAACGGTCGTTCCGCCGTCGCCCTGGGTGCGGAACGTGATCTTGTCATCGGCTGGGAGGTGTGAGGCGATCTGATTGAGGATCGTGCCGTTCAGCACAGCGGACTCGTTCTTGCCCTTGTTCTCGATCGGGATCTCGCACCGGACGGCGCGTTCGAGATCCGTCGCCTGGAGGAGGAGACGTGATCCGGCGATCTCCATCTTGAGACCGGCGAGGATCGGCATGCTGGTCCGTGTACCCAAGGCATAACTGGCGAGCCTGACTCCAAACACGAAATCGCTCTTCGCGCAAACGAAGTCCATCCCCGACCTCCCTTGTCGAGCCGACCGCTGCATCATACTCGATCGGTTCTGGAGGCGACAAAGCCCACAGGCCGCGACATCAAGCGCTGTGCGTTCCCTGAGTCGTGTCCAGTCCGAGGTGGCGGGTGACGGCGGCGGCGATCGCGCCGACGGACAGGGTTCCGTCCACGACGTGGACGCGTGGGTCGCCGGCGGTGAGGTCGAGGAACCCTTGCCGCACGCGCTTGTAGAACTCGAGCGTCTCGGCCTCGATGCGATCCCGGGGTCCGCGTTGGCGCTCCAGGGCCGCCTCGGCGGGCACGTCGAGGAGCAGGGTGACGTCCGCTTCGAGTCCCTGCGTCGCTTCCGCGTTCAGACGTCGGATGAGGGCGAGATCGAGCCCCCGCCCGTAGCCCTGGTACGCCAGGCTTGACAGGCGGTAGCGGCTCGACACTACCGTCTGGCCGCCGGCGAGCGCCGGTCGCACGACCTCGGCAACGTGCTGCGAACGGCTGACCATGAACAAGAGCAGTTCGGCGAGCGGCGTGAGGGTCCCGCGGTGGCTCGGCGTGAGGAGGATCTCGCGCACGCCGTTGCCAATCTCGGTCCCGCCGGGCTCGCCGGTGAGGAGCGGCGTGTAGCCCGCGCGGCGGAGCGCCGCGCCGAGGTGGACGACCTGCGTCGACTTCCCGGTGAAGTCCAGTCCCTCGAAGACGATCAGCCTGCCTGCGAGATCGATGGGCGCTCACCCCCGAACAACGCGCTGATGGCCAACAGCACGGCGCCGACGGTCACGCACGAGTCTGCGACGTTGAACACCGGGAACCCGACGATCTCGAAGAAGTCGACCACGTAGCCGAGGCTCAGGCGGTCGATCAGGTTTCCCACCGCGCCGACGAAGACGAGGACCAGCGCGAGGCGCAGCCACGGCCTGCGTCCGCGGACGACGGCGAAGGCGATGGCCGCGGCGAGCGCGATGGCGATCGACACGCCGATGAACAGCCACGGTGCGCCGGCGAGCACGCCGAACGCGCCGCCGGAGTTGTGCACGCGCGTGAGCCGGACCGCGTTTCCCAGGAGCGGCTGAGGATCGCCGAGCGACAGGGTCGCCGTCGCCCAGGCCTTGGTGACGCGGTCCGCAGCGAGGAGGAGTGCGGCCAGAACGACGAACGCGGCGTGCAGCATGGTCCGGCGAGCGTACCCGAGGTGTGAGCGCGCGTCAAGACAGGGTCAGGGTCGCGCGTTGACGAGGGGCATCGCTCGCGCTACGGTGTAGGCCAAGGAGGCGGCATGAGACGGGTGAGGTTCCGCGTCGAGGAGAGAGGCGAGATTCTGGATGGGGTGCTTGAGGGCGACGTCGCGCGCGCCGGTGCGGTGCGTCGCCCGCTGCGGGACGTTCTGTTGGCTCCCCCTTGCACGCCGACGAAGATTGTGTGCGTCGGGCGCAACTACGCCGCGCACGCCGCCGAGTTGGGCAACGAGGTCCCCGAGCGGCCGCTCCTCTTCCTGAAGCCCCCCTCCGCCGTGATCGCCCACGGCGAGGCCATCGTCTTGCCCACGAGTGACGAGGTGCATTACGAGGCCGAGCTGGCGATCGTCATCGGTCGACGGTGCCGCAACGTGCCGGCGGCGCGTGCCGCCGACGTCATCCTCGGCTACACGTGCCTGAACGACATCTCCGACCGCGTGGCTCAGAAGTGGGAGAAGAGCTGGGTGCGGGCCAAGGCGTTCGACGCGTCCGCACCGTTGGGTCCGTTCCTCGTCACGCCGGACGAGGTCGAGGGGCCGTTCCACGTTCAGCTGCGGCTGAACGGCGTCTGCAAGCAAGATGCCTGGACGAGCGCGTTCATCTTCCCGATCCCGGCGTTGATCGAGGAGATTACGTCGTTCATGACCCTCGAGCCGGGTGACGTCATCGCGACCGGCACGCCGGCAGGCGTCGGACGGCTGGCTCGCGGCGACGTGGTCGAAGTGGAGATCGACGGGATTGGCATCTTGCGGAATCCCGTGCAGTGAGGCGGAAGGAGGCGGCATGCAGTCGAAGCGGCGGACGTGCGTGGCGACGGCGCTGGCGATAGGGATCGGCGCCTTGACTCTGGGGGCGTGGGCGCAGGATGAGGCTCAGACAGTGGATCCCGCGGCCGCCGCGCCGGCCCGCACCGTGGTGATCAACGAGGTGGAACTCAATCCCAACGGCCTCGATCGTGACGCGGAGTGGGTCGAGCTTCTGAACGTCGGCACAACGCCCATCGATCTCGCGGGGTGGTCGTTGACGTACGACTACCCCATCGACGGCGCGCTCAAGATCGCCGAGACGAGCCTGATCCTTCGGCCAGGGCAGCGCTACGTCTTCACGTACACGGGACTGCGGCTGCGCAACGACGACCAGATCGTGATCCGGCTGCTCGATGCTGCGGGCGCCGTCGTCGACGAAGCCGGCGCCCTGCGCGACGTCGCCGACAACGGCAAGACGTGGCAGCGGTTCCCGGACGGCGGAGATCCGAGTCTGTTCCCCATCTGGGTGTTCGCCGACGCGACGAAGAACGCCCCCAACTCCTAACGCGGCGTCACTTCGTGCGACGCGTCCACTCCGCGGACGCCTCCTGCAGAACGAGCCAGGCGATCTCGTCGACGAACGCGCGCACGGCCGTGACGAGTCCCAGATCGCCGTTGCCCACGTACACGGCACCCGTGATCGGCCCGTCGAAGCTCGCCACCTGGGCGCGCATCGCGGCCACGCCGTCAGCGCTCGGGATCACGTAGAGCACGAAGAACTGGCCCACCGTGAGGGTGACGCCCTTCGTCCCGCCGTAGGTGGTTGACAGACCGGCGGTCGGGATGAGCATTGCCACCGCCGGATAGGCCTGCTCGGGCGGAATCTGGGCGGTGAGGAATGTCTCGAACGCCTGCTCCGACGCCGTCTGGACGTACTGCCGAAGGTGCTGGTAGACCGTCACAAGGTCCTCCAGCTCTTCGTCGGGCACCCCAGTGAGATCCACGCCGCTTGATCCGTCCCAGCCCTCCAGGCGAAGGCCGATGGGAACCACGAGCGGCGCCAGGTAGCGGAAGTCCTTGCGGTAGCTGAAGCTGTTCGCCGTGTCCTGGAACACGAGGTGCGCTCCGTAGGTCTTGCCCGGCTCGACGGGCAGCGGAGACGACGTCAAGTAGACCTTCCCGGGCGCCGGATCTTGAAGCGAGGTCCGCGCGCTCGTCTCGACGGTCACCTCCCGGCCGCCCTCAAGGACGTAGAGCGACCAGGAGAACGAGAGGTCGGCCCGCTCCGGCCGCGGGTCGTACTCGAGGACGACGTTGAAGAAGACGGCCGCGTTCCCGGTCTTCGGATCCACGCCGAGATCGGAACTGGCGCGCAACTCCTTCAGCGCCGCCATCGAAGCCCACGAGACTCCCCACAAGAGCAAGAACCCTAGCACGACGGCGCGCCGCATCGTCGGTCACCTCCGATGCCATTATAGGCGCAAGCGCGCGGCGCGCCGGCCGCCAAGCCATCAGACGCGGACGACCCGGCCCGCGCCGTCGATGCGTTGGTGGATCGCGGGGTCGCCCGCGTACTCGACGCGCCCGTACCCGTCGACGCGGATGTCGAGTGTCTTCTCGGCGTGCGTCTTCACTTTGCCGACCCCGTCGATGCCGACGGCGACGGCCTCAGCGCGAAGCTCGAGCAGGTCCGCCTCTCCAGTTCCATCGATGTCCACTGTGACGCGGGTCGCTTTGCCTGCGGCCGTCAGACGACCGCGGCCGTCGATCTTCGCGTCGACCTCGCCCGTCTCAAGGGCGGCGATCTCGACGGTGCCCGTGCCGTCGATGGCGATGCGCGTGGCTCCCGCCGTCACGTTGTCCAGCGCCACGCGCCCTGCGCCGTCGATGTCCACGCGCAGCCGCTCGGCCACCGCGCCGCGGACGCGGATGAGTCCCGCGCCGTCGATCTCGAGCTTGAGGGTTTCGGCGCGAAGCTCGGGCGCGGTGATGTTGCCCTGTCCGTCCACGGCCAGTCCGCGCACCTCGTGCGCCGTCACGTGGTAGCGGACGTCGGCGTCGCGCCAGCTGCGCAGGGAGAAGCCCCGGCGCGGGCCGAGCAGGAGCGTGCGGTCCTCGACGCGGGTCTCGAGGACGTCGAGGAGCCGCTGCGGGGCCTCGACGACCACGCGATGGACGTCGCCCAAGGTGATGTCGACCTCGCCCATGCCGTCGAGGCACACGCGATCGAACGCCTCGACGAGGCGCTCCTCCTTCCGCTCCGTCCCATCCTCCCGATCGAACATGCTTGCCTCCTTGGGTCGCGCGCTGGGCGCGACCTCACATCTATGGGTGGTGCCAGCGGGCGCGGCGGTTCACGCCGCGCCAGACGATCCCGCGTCGGCCTCGCCGGCCGCCGAGGCGGCGAGCCGACTGGCCGTGAGCCGCGCGCCGTCCTCCTCGAGGCGGAGGATGCTCGGCACGAACAGGCCGCCAATGCCGACGGCCAGGGCTGCGGCGCCGGAGATGAGAAACCACATCCGCGGCCCGGCGATGTCCGACAGCGGGCCGGCGAGGGCCAGGCCAAGCGGCATCATCGCCCCGGCACCGGCCGAGACCAGTGTGAACACCCGGCCCTGCAGGTCCGGCGGGACGCTCGCCTGCAGCGCCGCGCCGATCGGGCCATTGGCCATCGACTGCGCGATCCCCGTGAGGGCCATCGCCCCAATGGCCAGGGGGAGTTGCGACGCTGGCGTGAGGCCGACGGCGAGCGTCGCGAGCCCCAGGACGGCGATGCCCAGGAGCGACGTGAGCATGCGCCGCCGGAAGCCGCCCCACGCGGTGAGGATCGCGCCGCCGGCAACGACGCCGACGCCGAACGCCATGTTCGCGGCGGCGAACTGCGCCGCGCCGCCGCGGAAGTGCTCGGCGACGAGGAGCGGCAAGAGCGAGCTCGCGGGCGCGAAGACGAAGTTAATCAACGCGGCGATGGCGGCGACCGCAAGGAGGCCGCGCCACGAGAGCACGAAGCGGAAGCCGAGCGCCAAGTCGCGCACGAAGGTGTTCTGCCTCGCTGCCCCCGCCTCGGGATTCGGGATTGCCAGGATCAAGAGCGGAACGACGGCCAGCACGGCCGTCACGACGTCGACGGCCAGGATCGCCTGCATCGGAACCAGGGCGAGCAGGGCCGCGCCGGCCGCCGGGGCGACAATGGACATCGTGCCCAAGAGCGTTTGGTTCAATCCCGCGACCCGGCCGAGCTGGGCCTGAGGCACCATGAGGCTGGTCGAGGCGCGCATCGCCGGCCAGTGGAACCCGCCGCCGATCGAACGGATGAACAGCAGCGCGTAGATGAACTCGACCCGCACTGCATCCAGCGCAAACAGGAGGGCGAGGACGAGCGTGGACAGGGCGACCAGGCCATCGGCGACGATCATCGTCAGACGGCGATCCCAGCGGTCGATGAGCGTCCCGACGAACGGCCCGAGGGCGACCTGCGGCAGGACAGCGGCCATCGTCGCCATGGCCAGGACAACGCCTGACCCGGTCTTCTCTGTCAGCCACCAGACGAGCGCAAACTGCACGAGCTGGCTGCCGAAGAGCGAGAATGCTTGCCCCGTCCAGATCGTGAAGAACCGCACCTTCCACCGCTCAGCGCGCCAAGGGACTGCCAGCCTCATGATGACCTCCAAGGAATGGGTGTCGCCCGCCGCTGCGGAGGTTCACCGGCGCGGGCGTTGTCCCCAGCGTTCTGCTGCGGTACCGTCTGTGGCGATGACTCCGACTGCCCGCTCGTTCCCGCCGCTTCTCATCTTCGACCTCGATGGCACCCTGTATCGCACGGAATCGTCGTTCGTGCCGACAATGCGGGCAGTGTACGCCAACCACGGCCGACCGTACCCGGGCGACGCCGCGGTGCTGGCCAGGGTTGGCGAGACGTTCGAGGCCTTCGTGGCGTGGGTGCTCGGACACGGCTTCGACCGCGATGCGGCGTCTCTCCGCCGCGAGATCGCCGAACTGGAACTGGTGGGGATTGCCGCGCACGGCGCGCTGTACGACGGCGTGCCGGAGACGCTCGACGCCCTGACCGCTCGCGGATGCCCGCTCGCGCTGTGCACGAACGGCGACCGACCGTACGTCGATGCGGTGCTGGCGCGCGGGGAGCTGACCGCGCGGTTCGCTCGACTGCGCCCGCTCGAAGACGACGGCGCGTCGAAGACCGTTCGTGTGAGCGAGCTCCTCGTGGAGTTTGCGCCGCGCCCGGCGATCGTCGTCGGCGACCGCTCGCACGATCTGGAGGCCGCGCGGGCCAACGGCTGCCGCGTGGTGGGCGCGCTGTACGGCTACGCGCGCGACGGCGAGCTGGCGGACGCAGACGCCGGCATCGGCTCGATCCGCGAACTGCCCGCGCTCGTCGACCGCTGGGCCTAACGCCGCGGCGCGTCCAGCGGGAGGCTGACGTCGACGCGGACCCCGTCCTTGCTGCCGCTCTGGCGGCGTTCCGGGCCCATAGCGTGCAGGCCGGTCGCGGTGGTTCTCTTGTGCGCGCAGCGCGCCCCTAGGCGCCGCCGCCCGGCATGGCGAGAACCTCGCGGATCCGCAACTCGAAGAACCGGTTCATGTGCGCGGGGCGGAGGACGACGGCCGTGTCCGCGCCGTTCCCCGTGCCGCCGACGCAGATCGCGTCGCGGTCGGTGGGGAGAAGTCCTGCGTCCGCGGCCATGACGGCGATCTCGACGCAGACCTTCATCCCTTGGCCGAACAGGCGCAGCGTGTGGGCGATCATCTCGACGGGCGACGTGCCGCCGAACTGGGCCGAGATCGAGCGCGCGACGCCGGAGAGCGCGTGCGTGCCGACGAAGATCGGCACGCCGGCGGCGCGGAGGCGCGCCGCGTGCTCCTCGCCGAGCTCGATCGCGTCCCCGCTGCGAAAGCCGGCATGATGGGACACACAGACGATCCGCGCGTCAGTGCCCGCGAGGGCGTCGAGGAAGCGCACGCCGGTGGCACCGGAGTTGGTGGCGACGACGACGCGTTCAATGCCGCCCGCCGCGACGCGGCGCCGTACGGCGTCGACGGCGTTCGCCTGGCCCGACACGATCATCGGCTCCGCTCCTCGAGCGACAACCCAGGAATGCGCAGGCGCGTCTCGGCGTACGCCAAGAGCCGCGACAGGAACACCACCATGACGAGGTACATGACGCCGGCGATCACGTAGGCCTCGAGCGCCCGTCCGGTCTTCGCGGCCACCTTCATGCTGGCGAACGACAAGTCCTCGAGGGTGATGAAGTAGACGGTCGACGAGTACAGGAGCGTATAGATCACCTCGTTCGACCACGACGGCAGGACGATGCGTAGCGCCTGCGGCAGGATCACGTGGCGGACAGCCTGAAGCTTGGTCATTCCCATCGAGCGCGCGGCCTGCATCTGACCGGAACTGATGGCCTGGATCGCGCCGCGGATGTACTCCGCCTGGTACGCGGCGCTGTTGAGCGCCATCGCCAAGCACCCGGCGGCCAGTGGATTGAGCGGCTTCAGCCCCATCGCGTGGAAGTACGGCGGCAGGCCGAAGTAGATGACGAGAACCTGGATGACAAGGGGCGTGCCGCGCATGAACTGGATGTAGACGTTGGCGACCGTGCTCAATGCGCGGTGGGCGTACACGCGCGTGAGCCCCAGCAAGAGGCCCAGGATGAGGCCGCCTGAGATGCCCACTGCCGTGAGCTCGAGCGTGATCACCGTGGCGCTCAGGAAGCGCGGCAGGACAGATCCCGCGAACTCGAACGTCGTCATCCGTTCTCCGTCTCCCCGTACAGCTCGCTGATCTTGCGCAGAAACTGGCCCGTTCGCTCGCAGCGCGGGCACGTGAACATCTCCGCCGGCGTCCCCTCCTCGAGGATGCCGCCGCCCTCCATGAAGATGATGCGGTCGGCCACGGCCCGGGCGAAGCCCATCTCGTGCGACACGACGATCATCGTCATACCGCTCTCCGCCAGGTGCGTCATGACCTCGAGCACCTCGCCGATCAGTTCGGGATCGAGGGCCGAGGTGGGCTCGTCGAAGAGGATGAGTTTCGGATCCATCGCCAGCGCGCGGGCGATGGACACGCGCTGCTTCTGGCCTCCCGACAGCTCGGCCGGGTAGGCGTCGGCCTTGGCCACGAGCCCGACGCGCGCAAGCTCCTGCCGCGCGCGCGCCAGCGCCTCTTCCTTGCGCATCCGCTTCACCTTGACCAGGCCGAGACTCACGTTGCGCAACGCGGTCAGATGGCTGAAGAGGTTGAAGTCCTGAAACACGAACCCGATCTGCGCCCGCATGTGGTTGATGTTCGTCCGGGCGTGGGTGATCTCGATGTCCTCAAGCCAGACGCGCCCCTGGTCGGGCACGGAGAGCTGATTGATGCAGCGCAAGAGCGTGCTCTTCCCCGTCCCCGACGGGCCGATGACGACCTTCGTCTCCCCGCGGCGGAGCTCGAATGAGACGCCCTTCAGCACCTCATCCTTGCCGTAGCGCTTGTGCAGGCCCTCAACCCGGAGGATGACGTTGCCAAGGTTCTTCTCTCTCGCGGCGGCCATCAGCGTTCCACCTTCCCTTTCATCTCGAAGCCGGGGATCTGCAGCTGCCGCTCGAGAAGCGACAAGAGTGCGGTGCCGCTGAACGTGAGCACCAGATAGAAGAGACCGAGGATGATGAGATAGGGCAGCACGAGCTGCGTCCCGATGCCCGGCCGCATGGAGAGCGGCGCGACCTTCATCATCGCCTGCCGCGTCAGGTCGATCAGCCCGCCGATGACGCAGATGAACGCGGTGTCCTTCACCACGCTCGAGTACTCGTTGGACCACGGCGGGAGTGCCAGGCGGAACGCCTGGGGAAGGATGACGCTGCGAATCGCTTGAAACCTGCTCATCCCCAGCGAGCGGGCGGCCATCATCTGGCCGGGAGGGACCGCCTGGATCGCGCCACGGAAGATCTGCGACTGGTACGCCGCCGACCGCATCCCCAAGGCGAGCGCCGCGACCAGAACGCGCGGCATGCCGATCGATTGGAACAGGCCGTTCCAGAAGAAGAGGAGGACCACGATGGGCGGGATGCCGCGGAACAGCTGTTCGTAGCTGACGCAGAGGGCCCGGATCGGGCGGCGGCCGTAGGTCTGGGCGAACGCAAGCACGGTCCCGAGCGCCAACCCCACGACCAGCAGGAGACCCAGCACGGTCAGCGTCACGGGCAGCGCCGAGAACAACGGCACGACGCTCTGCCAGAGGATCTCGCCAGCGCTCAATGAACCTCCGCGTGCGGGAGACGATCCGAAAAGGGCACGAGGCAAGCGCCTCGTGCCCTCTTCGGTTCGCGGATTCGGCTCTCCTAGGGCGACGTCGCGCCAGCAGCCAGCGCGCTCGCGAATCCGACGACGTCCTTGGCCGCGAGCAGCGGAGCCGCGGCAGTCCACGCTGCCTCGATCTTCGCCAGCTCAGCACCGCCCATGTAGGCCGTGATCAGGTCGGCCCACGCGGTCGAAGCCTTGAGCTGTTGGAGGCCGTCGTTGATCTTCGGGAGTACCCCCTTCGGATCGCCGTTCGTCACGAAGAACCCAAACTCCTCTCCAGTCTCGATGACTCCGACGATCGCCAGGCGGGAGTCCGCGGCTGCGCTCGCGCGTGAGGCGGGCTCATCCTGGACGACCGCGTCCACGTTTCCGTTCACGAGATCGAGCACGGCCAGGGGATAGAGCGTGTACTCGACAAGCTGGACGTCCACGCCCTTGTCGATGAGCTGCTCCTGCACCCACTTGGCGCCGGTGGTTCCAACCTGCGCGCCGATCTTCTTGCCCGCGCCGAGAGCACTCGCGATGTTCAAGCCGGAGCTCCCCAACACAATGACAGCTTGGTTCGACGTCCAGTACGGCATCGAGAAGTCGACGATCTGCTCGCGCTCGGCCGTGATCGTCGCGCCGGACGCGCCGATGTCGACGCTGCCGCTGCCGACGTCGATGAAGATGATGTCCCAGCTGTAGCTGACGATCTCAACGTCGTAACCCTCGAGAATCCCGATCAGGCGCATGACGTCAAGGTCAAAGCCGATCAATTCGCCGGTACCCGCCTGCCACTCGAAGGGAGGCCACGTTGTGTCCGATGCCACCTTGTAGGTCTCGGCCGTGACGGCAAGACCCAGCACAACGAGAAGACCCAACACGAGGAGAAGCTTCTTCATCCTGCTGCACCTCCTTGCTGGGACAACCTAACGGCAAAGGGGAGTCGGAGTCAATGGGTCGGGCGGGCGTGATGCCAGCGAACGCGCTACCGGCGGACGTTATGCCGCCTACGCGGCCGCGCCCGGTCCGGCCAGGCCGTTGAGCCAGACCGACGCCTCGCGCGGCGACCGCAGTCGGATCGTCGTGAGGTGCCGGAACTCCGGGCGCGCCAGAAGCCTCGGGATCTCGCGCCGCCGCCGGGCGTAGGTGCGAATCGCCCAGAGGAGGATCGAGTCGCGCGAGAGGAAGGATGTCAAGAGCCGCTCGCGGTTCCCATTCCACAAGACGTCCCCGCGCAGGCTCCGCACGAGCGTGCGACGGAGGAGACGCGCGAAGACCCGCGGGAAGCGGTAGTCCAGCCAGACGACGGTATCCGCGCGCGACCAGATCAGGTCACGGCACTTGCTGTAGTTGCCGTCGATGACCCAGCGCGCGCCGTCCGCCGCACGGGCGACGGCCTCGCGGAAGGCTGGGTCGGGCACAGGCGTCCAGCGCGGTCCCCAGGACAGCGCATCAAGCTCAACGAATGGCGCGCTGAGCCGGTCGGCCAACGCGCGGGCCAGGGTCGTCTTGCCGGAGCCGCACGTCCCGACGACGCTGACGCGCGCGCCCACTGGGGGAAGCGTCCGCGTCATCGGGATCCCGCGTGCCCGCCGCCGGCAGAATGAAGCGGCCGCGTACAAGAAACCGCGGCCGCAATTCCTCTCAAGAGAGGCGTACCAGCGCAGCCATTCTGCCGCATTGTCCGGCCGCCGTCGGTAACCCAGATCACCCTCGGCACTCAAGGACTCGGGGAGATGACGATCGCCCCGTTGCTGGTGATCAGACGGAGCTTCGCCTGGGCCGGCGGGTTCAACGTCGCCAGCCACTCCTTGCCCTGCGTGTCCCCGACCAGCGGGAGCGAAGACGAGATCGCGCCCGCCGACGTGCGCGCGTCCAACTCGACCGACGACGAGGCGGGGAATGCGACCGTGATCTTGCCGTTGCTCGTGGCCAGGCGATTGGCGTCGCCGATGACCGTGCCGCTGAAGGCGATGGGGCCGTTGGAGGTGTCGACGTCCAGTGCGGCGTTGACTGCCGCCATCGCCACCTCGCCGTTTGACGTCGTCAGGTCGAGCACGCCCTGGCAGCGCTCGACGTCGATGCGCCCGTTGCTGGTTCGCGCGTCGACCTGGCCGACAAGGTCGGTCAGCGTGAGCGCGCCGTTCGAGGTGTCGATGCGGAACCGCCCCTGGGCCGCTGCCGCCGTGACGTGGCCGTTGCTCGTCGCCACGGTCAGCTCAAGCATCGGCGGCGTCGTGACCTCGAACGCCACGCCCGTGAAGCGGCGCACATCATCTGTCTGCTCGGCGCCGCGATATGCCAACACAATGCGCCCGCCCTGCTGTTCCATGCGCAGGATCGCCGCGGCCGCGCGTTCGCCGGCCTGGGTCTGCGACCTTCCCCGCGAGCGCACGGTCGCCGTCACCCGCACGTCCGCCTGCCCAGCGACCCCACGCACCGAGACGCTTCCGTTGGAGCTTTCCACGGTGAGGACCGGGACTCCCGTTGCGGCGAACGCCTTTGTCTCTGTCCTTTCGGCCTGGAACCGCGCCGCGAACCAGTCCTCGGGATCGCACGCGGCGAGCCCGAGAACGAGCGCGAGAGCGAGAGCGCCGACCCCCGCCAAGATGCGAGCCCATGCTTTGTGACCCATCGGTCCTCCTCCATGCTTCGCGCCGCTCCCACCCCGAGGCAGCGCGCGGGAATCCAAGAACGGCAAGCGTACCTCAGCGCGGCCCGGTGTCCACCTCGGAGGCGTGACACGACACGGCGTTGCCGCAGCGAGCGGCGTGGGGGAGAATCCGGCCGCAGAGGAGCGACCGATGCAGATCCCGACCCTCGAGACCCCGCGGCTGCGCCTGCGCGGTTTTCGCCCCGCCGACGCGGCGCCGCTCCACCGGATTCTGACCCAGGAGGGCATGCTCCGGTACTTCCCCTCCCCGGCGGGCCCGTCGCGCGAGCGGGTCGAGGCCTTCGTGCGGAACCAAATCGACCAATGGGACGCTGTCGGCTACGCGTGGTGGGCTGTCGAACTCAAGACCACGGGGGCGCTCTTGGGCTGGAATGGTCTTCAGTACTTGCCCGAGACGCGGGAGACGGAGATCGGGTACCTCCTCGACCACCCGTGGTGGGGCCAGGGCCTGGCGACCGAGGCGACGCGCGCAAGCCTTCGCTACGGCTTCGAGGACCTGGGCCGGCAGGAGATCATCGGACTCGCCCACCCCGAGAACCTCGCGTCGCGGCGCGTGATGGAGAAGGCCGGCATGCGCTTTCGCTGTCAGGCGGAGTATTTTGGGATGGACATGGCGAAGTACAGCCTCGACGTCCGGGCGCATGAGGCGCGAGACCGCTCCCGAACGGCAATGTAGCGCGCGGTCATCCCAAGGCGCCAGAGGATGCAAGCGGACGTCACTACAGAACAGCGTTGAAAAAGCATTTGTTCACGCATACACTCTGTTCACGCTACGTGAACGAGCCACCATGGTGAACACCGATCGACACGAAGACCTTGTGAACGAGAGCATGGCCCTGCTGCGGGGCCTGCTCGGGCGGGGCGCGTCCCTGAGCAAGCTGCGTCGCCAGCTCGCGCCGGGCGGCCCGGACGCCGCGTACCGGCTCTCGCTGCGCGGAGGACGGGAGGTCGAGCTGCTTGTTGCGGCGTGGCCCACCCTGCGCCCGTCGCTGTTGCCGACGGTCGAGGCGGAGATCGGTCGCTGGTCGGCCGAGCTGCGCTGTGAGGGTGTGCTGATCGCCTCGACCCACGTCTCCGAGTCGCTTGCCGAGAAGCTGCGGCGGCGCGGCGTGTGGTTCGCCGACTCTGCCGGGAACGCCTACGTGGAGATCACGGGCGCGCTCTACGTGTACGCCGTGGGCAAGAGGCCGCCGGAGCGAGCGACGAAGGCGCGTTGGATGAGCGAGCAAGGGGCCAAGGTGCTCTACGAACTCCTCGCCTGCGGCCCGCTCGTCGAAGCGACCTACCGCGACGTCGAGGAGAGCACGAGCGTGTCGCTGGGCCTGATCTCGAAGCTTGTCTCCGACTGGGTGAAGGACGGCATCCTCGAGCGCCGTGGGCGGGGAACGTACGAGATCGTGCACGGGGCCCGCCTTCTCGACATGTGGGTGCGCGCGTACGCCGACACCCTCGCGCCGAAGATCGCGCTCGGCAGGTACCGGGCGACGGGCCGGCTCAGCTTCGCCACGCTCATCGAGGCCGCCGCGGACGAGATGGACCTCGCCCACATCACCGTGGGCGGCGAGTACGCGGCCGACCTACTCACGGACGGACAGCGCGCGCAATCGCTGAAGCTGTACGTCCCGGAAGAGGAGCGAGGGCGTATCCAGCGGGCCTTTCAGCTCGTGCCGTCGCCGGAGGGCAACATCGAGTTGTGCGAGGCCTTCGCCGGCGACATCGGCCGGCCGAGCGATCTCATGGCGCCGCGGTTAGCACACCCTGTTCTCGTCGTTGCGGAGTTGCTGGCGTCCAACGAGGCGAGGTTGGGCAAGATGGCCGCTGAGATTCGCCGCCGTCACCTCGCCTGGGTCCGCTGACCGCCCCGCGTCTCCGGGCGCCGAAGCGCCATGCCGCCGCCGGCCGCTTGACGCCTCCAGCCCCGCGACTAGACTGGCGGGAGTCTCGTGTTGCGCGAGGGCGGGAGGTCGGCGGAGATGACGTGGAAGCTGGTCTTGGTCGGGGCTACGTTGGCGCTGTTGTTGTGGCTGAGCGGCGGGTCGCCCCAAGAGGCGCCGCGGCTGGAACTCACAATCCTGCACACAAATGACGTTCACAGCCACTACCTGCCGCCCGCGGACGGCGGGCCCGGCGGTGCGGCGCGGCTGGCGACCGTCGTCAGGCAAGTGCGCGCGGAGGCCACGCATACGCTGCTCGTCGACGCGGGCGACCAGTTCCAAGGGACGCTCTTGTTCACCGTGGGCGGGCCGGTGGTCGTGGCCGACGTGATGAAGGCCATCGGCTACGACGTCATGGCCCTCGGGAACCATGAGTTCGACCTGGGGCCGGCCGGCCTGGCGGCGTTCATCGACAAGGTCCCGTTCCCCGTCCTCTCCGCCAACACCGACGCGACGTCCGAGCCGTTGCTCGACGGGAAGATCCGACCGTTTGACGTCTTCTTGTTGGACGGAGAGCTGGTGGGCGCGTTTGGACTGACCACGGAGAACACGGCCTATGCCTCAAGCCCCGGCGAGCACATCGTCTTCGAACCGATCGCGCGGCGCGCGCGGACGGTTGTGGCGATGCTCGAGCGGCAGGGCGTGAACCGCATCGTCGCGGTCACGCACCTTGGGTACGAGGAGGACCTGGCGCTGGCGGCGAGCGTTGCCGGCATCGACGTCATCGTCGGGGGGCACAGCCACACGGAACTCGTTCCCGGCGCCGCCGAGCGGGGATACCCGACCTGGGCGACGTCGTCGACCGGCGACCCCGTCGTGATCGTCACGGCCGGAACGGGAGGGAAGACGCTGGGCAGGCTCGATCTCGTCTTCGACGAGGCGGGCCACATCGCCGAGGCAACCGGCGCGCCGATCCTGCTGTCGGCCGACGTGGAGGAGGACCCGGGAATTGTGCGGTTGCTTGCGCCTTACGCGGCGGCGGCGGACGGGCTTCTCGCGGAGACGGTGGGCTCTTCGCGCGTCGACCTCGACGGCGAGCGCGCGCGTGTGCGCAGTGCGGAGACCAACCTCGGCAACCTCATTGCCGACGCCATGCTTGCCAAGACCCGCGGGCTCGGAGCGAACGTGGCGCTCATGAACGGCGGGGGCATCCGCGCGTCGGTCCCCAGCGGCGAGATCACGATGGGCAAGGTCCTCGAGGTTCTGCCGTTCGGGAACCAGATCACAACGGTCCGCGTTCGCGGTCGCGATCTCACGGCCGCGCTCGAGAACGGCGTCAGCCAGGCGGAGAGCGGCGCCGGGCGGTTCCCGCAGGTCGCCGGGGTCCGTTTCACGTACGACCCGGCCGCACCCGCTGGTGGCCGCGTGCGAGCGGTCGAGCTGTGGGATCGCGCTACGCAGGCGTACCGCGCCGTCTTGCCAGACGAGGGCGTCGTCATCGCCACGAACGACTTCCTCGCGGGCGGCGGGGACGGGTACGACGCGCTGGCCTCCGGAAGCCGATACGACACGGGCTGGCTCTTGTCCGACGCGCTGGCCGAGTACGTCGCGGCGCAGTCTCCGGTGGCGATCGAGATCGAAGGACGGATTCAGACCGTCGGCGGTCGCTAGGCGCGATGCGGGGTTTGGTAGCTGGCGACGATCTCCCCGACGAACAGCCCGTGCGTGCTGCCGTCGCGGTACGAGAACGTGGTCACGATGTCCGGGTCGACGACGCCGGACATTCCAACGAGGGCGCGGGCGATGAGCCGGCACTCGTAGTGGGCGAGGCAATCGCCGACGACGGGTGTCTCCACGGCGCGGCCCGGCCGTGCTGTGAGGTGCGCGGCGGCGAACTTGTCCAGATCGCGGCCTGACTTCGTCCCGCACAGCAGGAGCTCGTCCTTCAGGGACCCCGGCGCCGGCACGCTGACCGTGAACTCCTTGGCGGCAACGAGGCACTCGTACGTGTAGCGGTTCTGGCGGACAAGCGCCGTGAACGCCGGACGGCTCCAGGCAATCCCGAGCTGCCCCCAGCCAATGGTCATTGGGTTCGGGCGGCCCCGCGGGTCCAGCACGGTGAGCAGCGCCCCGCCGCTTGACAACGCGCCCCACAGGAGGTCAGTCTCATCCTTCCAGACGAAGTCTCGATCCATGTCCTCCCCCTACACGTAGAGGTAGTAGCAGACGTGCCACGTCGTGTTGACCACGAACATGACCGCGACAGACACGTTGAAGGCGACGGCGATGCCGCGCCCCTTGAGGAAGATGTACAGCGGCACGACGAGGGCCACGAGGCGCAGCGCGATGAGGAAGCCGAGCTGCCAGTTGTCGGTCTGGAAACAGGGCAGAAAGACAAACGCCTCGATCGTGTGGCCAAGCGCCGCCATCGCCACGAACACCCATGGGTTGAGTTCGTGGCGGCGGGCGAGCGCCCACGGTCGCGAGGCCAGAGACCACACAGCGCGCCAGACCCCTGCAGCGGCCGTGCGCCACCCCCCCATCGTCAATGCATGATCCATAGGAATCCCTCACCGAAGCAGTGGGCGCGATCTTACTGCCTCGCCGGCGTTCCGGTCAGGACGTCGGTCACGCCGGTGAGGCGCAAGGGTACTCGCCGGTTGTGTGCGAGTTGTGGAGGGAGCCGTCGCTGTCGCCTACATCGGCCCGAAGCGCGACAGCGGCCAGACGCGCAGGTAGGGGACGCCGAGGATGTCGCGATCGTCGACGAAGCCCCAGTAGCGGGAGTCGTACGACTCCCGCGAGTTGTCGCCGAGCACGAAGTAGGTGCCTTGCGGCACGAGCGTTGGCTCGATGCCGAAGCGGTACTGCGGGTCCGTCGCGTAGTAGACGCGCGCGAACTCCGGCCCGGTCAGCTTCTTGCCGTCGACGAAGACGGCGCCTTCGCGGATCTGGACCGTCTGCCCGCCGACGGCGATCAAGCGCTTGACGTAGCGCATGCGCTCCTCGCGCGCAACGATCCCGAGCGCGCGGAGCGACGTCGTCGCAGCCGTCTTCTTGCCGAGGTCGTAGTGCTTCCCGCCGGCCGTAGTCAGGCTGAGGGCCGTACCGACAGACCAGGTCGCGAGTTCGTCGTCGATGAGCGCGGTCGTGTGGACGCGCTCCTGGTTGAGGGCCGTGATCTGGACGCCCTTGGGAAGGCCGGCCGTGGCGGCCGGCGAGCCGGGCGTGACGCTCTGCACGAACACGCGGTCAGTGTGGCGGAAGACGATGATGTCGCCGGGCTTGGGGTCGCGAAAGTAGTACGTGATGCGGTCGACGAAGAACGAGTCGTGCGGGTCGATGGTCGGGATCATCGAGCCCGTCGGGACGTGCATCCGGACGGTCACGAACAGCATGATGACGGCGGCCAGCGCGCCGGCAACGACGAGCACCTCGGCCCATTCAAGCGCCTCGCGCAGAGCGCCGCGCGGCGTCCAGCCCCAGCGCTCAGCGAGCCGAAGGATGAGCGCCGGTTTGCGTTCGCGTCGCGTTCTCCCCCTCCACGCCATCGATCCTCCCTCCACCTGCCGGATGGTCCGTAGTGATACGGGATGGACGGGGTCGAGGCAAGCGGCCTAGAGCGCGAGGCGGTCGCGCACATCGCGGGCCGCGGCGAGGGCGCGGCCGAGCTTGTCCCGGTTCGCCGGCAGGTTGAGCCACAGGTTGGCGCCCGACGGATGGGGAAGCGGGACCACGAGGCCGCGGGGCGTTGAGAATGTGTGCCCCACCACGGCGTCGAGCGGCTGGGCACCGAGGAACGTGCGGATCGCCGCGCCGCCAACCGCCAGCACGAGGCAGGGCGCGACGAAGTCCAGCTCGCGGGCGAGAAACGGGGCGCAGAGCGCCTGCTCGGCGCGCGAGGGCGCGCGGTCGCCGCGGCCGCCCTTGCCCTTGCCCGGGAAGCACTTCGTCACCGCGGTGAGGTAGTGCTCGGCGCGGAACGTTTCCTCGTCCCAGCCGATCTCGGCGAGCCAGCGGAACAGCCGGCGGCCCGAGGGGCCGAAGAACGGCGTCCCCGACGCCGCCTCCGTGATGCCCGGCGCCTGGCCGACCACCATCACGCGCGCCGTCGCGCGGCCCGAAAACACCGCGCCTGGCGTCACAGGGAAGCCGGCCTCGCCGCAGCGGCGACAGACACGCATCGCGGCGTGCAGGGCGGCGAGGTCGGTGTCGCGGGTCATGGCGAGATCGTAGCGCGCCCGCGCTATACTCGCCGCGAGGTATGCCAGGCGATCCGTTCGCCATCCCGCCTCGGCCGGCGCGTCGGCTGGCGGGAGGTGTGGGGTGGCAACGCAGATTCTGATCTTGGTCCTCTATCTTGTGGCCCTCGTCGCGATCGGCCTCGCGGCGCGAGCGCGCGCCCAGCGGCACCCCGACGACTACTTCCTCGCGTCGCGATCGCTTCCAGGCTGGGTCTTGTTCCTGACGATGGCTGCGACCAACTTCAGCGCCTTCACCGTGTTTGGCTTCTCGGGTGCGGGGTGGAGCATGGGCTACGCGTTCTACCCCGTGATGGCGTTCGGGACGGGGTTCATGGCCTTGGCGTTCCTCCTTATCGGTCCGCCGATCTGGCGCCTCGGCAAGGCTCACGGTCTCGTCACGCCGCCCGAGTTCGCCTTCCACCGTTCCGGAAGCCGGACGCTGCGGCTCGCCTTTCTCCTCGTCATGACCACGTTTACCCTGCCGTACCTGGCGATCCAGCCGATGGCCGCAGGCTACGCGCTGGAGTCGCTCTTCGGGATCCCGTACTACGTCGGCGCGGCCCTCGCGACGGGCGTCGTACTCACGGTCGTCCTTCTCGGCGGCCTGCGCGGCGAGGTGTGGACCGACGTCTTCCAGGGCCTGATGCTCGTCGCGGCGATGGTTCTGGCGCTCGCGGCCGTGGCCGCAGCCTACGGCGGCCTGCCCGAAGCGCACGCAGAGGTCGCGTCGCGCTGTCCCGAGCTGTTCGCCCGGCCGGGCCTGGGCGGCGCGCTCACGCCCGGCGTGTGGTTTGGCTACATGGCGTTGTGGTTTCTGTGCGATCCGATGTTCCCGCAGCTCTTCCAGAGGCTATACGCCGCCAAGAGTCCGCGCGGCCTCGCGGTGACGGCCGCCCTGTACCCGCTCGTGACCGGGTTCCTGTTCCTCCTTCCGGTCTCGATCGGCGTCCTCGGTCGCCTCGCCTTCCCCACCCTGCCGGCCGGGGTCGCGTCCGACCGGATCCTGCCGCTCGTCTTGCACCAGGTCGCGCCGCCCTGGCTCGAGGCTCTCGTCGTCTGCGCAGGTCTCGCGGCGCTGATCACGACGCTCGACTCGCAGCTGTTGACCCTCTC
>JBFYQX010000026.1:0-3071 GCA_041302525.1 Candidatus Bipolaricaulota bacterium
TGCCCGTGCCTTTGCCCGCGAGGTCATCGAGAACGCCAGGTAGCCGAGCACTCGAGCGAGACGACCGGCGTGCGCGGCGGCTGTCTCAAGGATGCGAAGACTGAAGATCTGACCCCGGCGCTTCGCCGCGCGCAGGTTGCTGAAGTACGGCTCGATCGGAGGTTCCGCGAAGCGCGGCTCGTCCTCCAGGTACCACATCACGGTCGCCGGATGATGCTTGGGCGACAGATGGTCTCCTGGGTAGTCCTTGAAGAACGCCCAGTCGAGAGCGTCCCTCATCGTGGACTCCCAGGGGCCGTGGTCGCCGTTCCACCAGCCAAAGCCGGAGAAGATCGCGACGCGAACCTTGAGGCCGTTCTGATACGCGGCGTCAAGGAACGTGCGGTCGAGGTAGTGCGAGACCGGTTGGATCTCGTCCACGATGTTGAATCCGTGAGCCTCTACATCGGCCATGTCCCAGTAGGGGACCTGGTAGAGGCCGATCGGGAAGAAGAGCTTGCCGTCCACGCGCATCGCGCCGGTTTCGTCGATCGTCACCACCGCCGGGGAACCTGCCGACAGGGACTGACACCCCGCCGAGCAAGCCCAGAGGGCGCCCACAGCCACACCGACCAGCAAGACCAGGCTAATCCTTCGATTGTGCATCGCGATCACCACCTCCTGGCTGGAGAGACGCGGATCGCAGAGAGCCTACACCTCGCGCCTCGGGCATGTGAAGTCGCGCCTTCCGACTGCGTCGGGATCTTGACGCTCGTGCGGGCCACTTGACGGACCGTCCGCGTGAACGGGCGGCTGCGAGTGCGCCGTGCTGCGCCGGAGCTGGTTCGCCGCCCCGTGCGGGGGTAGAGTGATGCCTACACGAGGCAAGGAGATGCCATGAGAAGTGAGTGGGCTCTTGGGGTTGTGGCCGCTGTCCTGCTCGCGGCGTTCGCGGTGGGGGCAGCGCCGGCGCCGAAGCTGCCGTGGCTCTACGTTCTTGAGGGCAAGCTCGTTCAGGAGACCGAGTACGTGTACCGCGTTCTCATGGATCCTGCGTGGAGCGTGACGGCCACGCTGCCGGAGCTGCGCGAGACTGCGCAGCCCTGGTACACGGTGCGTGTGGAAGAGGCGAGCGTGCAGGCGAGCACGGCGCCGTCGAACGAGTGGGCCGAGGAAGACACCTGGGGCAATCGGTGGCGCTCGCTTTACTGGCCGCAGCTCGCGGAGGCGCTGACCCTCGAGCGACGTGCGGTCGTTGTGAGCGAAGCCGTCTACGGAGCCGTGCGCACGAGCGATCCGTACCCGCTGACGAAGGCCGCTCGGTCTGCCGTGCCGCGGAGCGCCCTCAGCGCTACGCAGAGCATCCAGAAGGACGACGCGACCATCGTCGCGCTTGCCGGCGAAGCCGTGAAGGGCTGCGTCTCCGAGCTCGAGGCCGTGGCGCGGATCCTCGCGCTCGTCGGCCAGCGCGTCGTCTACGCCTGCAGCGCCGATCTCTGTGAACCCGTGTACCGAGTCGACGCTGTCTACGCCCTCGAGTTAGGGAAGGGCAACTGCGTCTCGTACGCCAACCTTGCGCTTGCGCTCCTGCGCGCGGCAGGCGTCCCCGCTGTGGCGGCCAATGGCTTTGTGGCCGACCGCGAGGAGTCCCATGCAAGCCACGCTTGGATCTCCGTCTACTTCCCCACGTGGGGCTGGGTGGAGTTCGAGTCGTCGGACTGGATGCCGGCGTACGGTGAGGCACCTCGGAGCTTGCTGATGCCGCAGCATATCACGTCCTACGTTGCCGAAGAGAGAGGCGTGGCGACAGCTCCCTTCTCCGAAGAGCACCATGCGACCTTCAGCATCCTTGAGCGCCCCGAGCGCAAGGAGTCCGTCTCGGCGACCTGTCGGGCTGGGGAAACCGTGGCTTGGGCATGCTCCGTCGAAGTGCCGAGTGGGGAGGGAGGGACCGTCGCGCTCTCATTCACAACTCTGCCGTCCGGCTGGACCGGCACGCTGTCCGAGGCGAGCGTGACGCTCGACTCGAACCCCGTCGCGCACGCGCGGGACGTCCTCGTTGCCATCACCCCGCCCGCCAGCGCGGGGGTCGGCCAGAGCGCGACCCTCACCGTCCGCGCCACGTGCGACGGAGCGGACGTCGGGACAGCGACGCTGACTGTGACCGTCGAGAGGTAGCGGACGCACCGGACTCCGGGTGCCGCTCTCTGCAGAGCGTGGCATGGAGGACTCTGGGGACGCAGTACTGAATCGGATCACGATCGGCGCGGAGTCCCGTACTGCGTGCCCGGAGTGCCTCCCCTATGCTTCGCCCGCGTCGTCACCCCGCTGCCCGGCAGCGGCGAACCCGGGTCCAGCGCCTGCAGGTTCACGCCGTGGTGACGCGCTGCCTCGGCGCTCCGCGTTCAGGCGTTTGGCTCGAGATCGTTCATCACGATGTCGCGGACGTTGTCGACGGGGAGAGAGGCGTGCATCTGGACGATGACTCAGTGCTGGCAGGGTCAGGTCCTGTAATCACGCACGAGGTTGCGGGCACGCAAGGGGCTGACCGCGCGGACACGCCGGCTGATTGTGGAGTAGTGCACGCCGAGGCGATCGGCGATCTCCTGCTGGGTGTAGCGATGCTCGAGGTAGGCACGGGCGATGCCGGCGGCATCCTTGGGGTCGGTGACGATAGCAGACAGCGGCGGCCGGCTGACTTCGACTTGGGCCTTCGGCACCTCACGGGCCGTAGACAGCGCGGGCGCGTGCTCCTCGATGAAGGACTCACTTCCGAGGTAGATCTGGCCCCGCAAGTTCTCCCAGACGCTCACCCCGCGGCCTTCGGAGACGAACGTGCGGTACGCCTTCTGTGCCTTTGGCTTCGATGGCCCGAACTGCTCGAGGATCCAGTCGGTGGTGAGAAGCGAAGGCGCGTCCTCGAGGCCGGCTGTGGCGCGATAGCTCGACCACCGCCAGTCCTGTGCACGGCGAACCATCTTGGCTCGCACCGGGTTCAGGACGACGTAGCGCGCAAGCTCGAGGAGGTAGGCGTCGCGTTCGACAAGAATGGCCTTGAATCGGCCCTGGAAGACGTGACCCGTGCGCCGATG
>JBFYQX010000063.1:0-24402 GCA_041302525.1 Candidatus Bipolaricaulota bacterium
CGTAGCGTCAGACACCGGGTGCCCGCGGCGGAAACGAGGGCGGGCACCTGGGGCGAAGCCACGACACACGGGTGGCTTCGCCTTGTCATCTCCCGACGGTCACTCGCGGAGGGGCGAAGCCACGACACACGGGTGGCTTCGCCTTGTCATCTCCCGACGGTCACTCGCGGAGGGGCGAAGCCCCGGACGCTGGCTGGCTTCGCCACGTCGCCCGGCTCGGGTCAATTGCCTAGCGAACACCTCGGGGTCAGGGCCCCCCTGTGCCCGTGGCTGCCAGGACTTGCCGCGCGCGTAGCGTGGTCCCGTGGCGTCTCCACAAGCGCTTGTAAACGTCACAGTGTGTTGTTACAATGCGCCCGTCTCCTCAGAGGGGCGAGCTAGAGCCCGTAACAGGGTCCGGCAAACCAGATCAGGAGGGGGAGGTGTCTCTACAATGGACGAAGAGAACCTGATTGCGAAGAAAGAGGTCCTTCGCGAGACCGACATCTCGTACGGCCAGCTCTACCGCTGGAAGAGAAAGGGCCTCATCCCCGAGGCTTGGTTTGTGCGCAAGTCGACGTTCACGGGGCAGGAAACGTTCTTCCCGCGGGACAAGATTCTTGAACGCATCGGGCGGATCAAGGCGATGAAGGACACGCTTCCCCTCGATGACCTCGCTGACGCGATCACGCAGCAGGTGACCGCGAAGGTGCAGGTGGCCGTGGAGCAGCTGCGTCGCGCGACGTGGTTCGACGAGGCGGCGGTCCGCGAGTGCGGGGTGGATCTCCGCGGGGCAAGGTCGATGAGCATTGCCGATGCCCTCTGCGTCGCGGTCGTCGGCAAGCTGCGCGCTCTGGCGCGGGCCGAGGAGCAGGGGCTCGTGCAGCGCACGATCCGACAGCACCTCGATGAGTCTTTCCTGGAGCGTGTTGCGGAGTCCGACCTTCACCTCCACCTCTTGCGGAAGAAGGTCGCCGCAGGCGGGATCTCGGCCGAGATCAGCGTCGTGGCGGTCGCCCCGCTCACGGTGCTCTTCGACCCGGACGTGCAGCGTGTCGGGACGGTGGACCTGCGGAACACACTGGAACGGATCAAGCTCGACTTGGTTTCGGGCACCGGAGGGTCGTGCGGGGGCGCGGCATCTGGCAACAGAGAGGAGGAACGATGAGCGAAGAGCGAAAGTCAGCCAGTCTTTCTGGGGCCGGCAAGTTGAGCGGCGGCGACTACGCTCGCGTCTCGATCTCTGGCGCCGGCAAGGTGGCCGGCAATCTCAAGGCCGAAGCCCTCAGCATCTCGGGCGCCGGGAAGGTCGAGGGGAACGTTGAGGCGACCCAGGTCTCCGTGTCCGGCGGCGCGTCGTTCGGCGGGTCGGTCACGGCCGACGAGATGTCGGTCAGCGGCGCGGCCCGCATCCACGGCGAAGCCAGGGTGAAAGAACTGAAGTGCTCGGGCACGTTCCGCGTCGGCCAGAGCATCGTCGCCGAATACGTGAAGGTGAGCGGCCACATCCACGTGGAGAAGAACCTCGAAGCCGAGATCTTCAAGGCATCGGGCGCGTTCACGATCGCGGGGCTCCTGTCGGCGGACAGGATCGAGGTGCGGCTGGGTGGCCGGTGCGCGGCGGGCGAGATCGGCGGCGAGAAGATCGAGATCCTGCGCGGCGGGTTCCGCGAGCGGGGCATCCTGCTGGACGGCCTGGTTCGCATGTTCTCCGGAAGCGGCGTCGCCGAACTGAAGGTCGGCACGGTCGAGGGCGACGACATCGCGCTCGAAGAGACCACGGCCGACGTCGTGCGCGGGAAGCGCATCCGGCTCGGGCCGGGCTGCACGGTGGAGAGCGTCGAGTACAGCGAGTCGTTCGACGCGCACCCGAGCGCCAAGGTCACGAAGAAGACGAAGACGGACTAAGGCTACGGGGCCTTGGGCGATCCGGTAGCGTGGCCATCGCTTGGGTCGGCGATGGCTAGGCAGAAGAGCCTCCGACGTCGACCGATGGGGGGCTCTTCTGTTGTGGGCCATCGCTGCGAGCAACCCGTGGCGCGGAGCGAGGACCACCGCGTCATGGCGTGGTCCGGGCGGGCGGCGCGGCGGTATCCACCTCTAACGACGCGCGGTGTGAATGCTGCGGCCCAGCGCACTCTCGCAGGCCTCGTGGAAGCCCTCCGGCAGGGTCGGGTGGGCGTGGACGGTCTCGGCGACCTGCTCGAGGGTGAGGCCGTTGCGCACGGCGACCACGGCTTCGCCGAGGAGGTCGCTCGCTTCGGCCCCGACGATGACGGCGCCGAGCAGGCGGTGATCGACGGCGGACGCAACGACCTGGAAGAAGCCCTCGCTCTCGCGCATGCCGAGCGCCTTGCCGAGGCCGGCGTAGGCGAACCGACCGACGAGAACGTTGTGTCCCGCCGCGCGAGCCGCGGCCTCAGACAGGCCGACTGACGCGATCTCGGGATCGGTGAACACGACCTGCGGAATGATTTCGTGCGGCGTCGTCGCGTGGTGCTGGCCAGCCATGGCGTGGGCGGTGACGAGGCCGTCGGCGGAGGCCTTGTGGGCGAGCATTGGACCCGGGGTGACGTCGCCGATGGCGAACACGCCGGGCGTCTCCGTCTCGCCGGTCGCGCTGACGGGGATCGCCCCGCGCGGGTCGGGCGCGAGGCCGGCGCGGTCGAGTCCGAGGTCGGCCGATTGAGGCCGTCGCCCGACGGCGACCAGCACGCGGTCCGCGGCGAGCACGCTGCCGTCGCTCAAGGTCACCTCGACAGATCCGCCCGCCTCCTTCTGTCCCGTGGCGCTCACGCCGGTCGCGATGCGGACGCCGGCGCCTGTGAGGCCCCGCTTGACGGCGGCGAGGACGCGGCGGTCGAGTCCCAGGGGGGCGAGGACGTCGGGCAGGAGCTCCACGACGGTCACTTCGGCGCCCAGGCGCCGGTAGATGGTCGCCAGCTCGAGGCCGACGACGCCTCCGCCGATCACGACGAGCCGCTCGGGGATCTCGCGGAGGGCCAGCGCATCGTCGGACGACCACACCCGCGGGCTGGTGAAGGGGAAGCCGGGGATCTCGATCGCCCGCGAGCCGGTCGCCAGCACGATGCGATCGGCGTCGATCGTGCGTCGGTCGTCGAGCTCAACCTTGCGCGGCCCGGCGAGGCGCGCGCGCGCGGGGATGACGTCGACGTCGGCGGCCTTCATGAGGTCGGCGATGCCGGTCGCGAGTCGCGCCGTGATCGACTGCTTCCACGCCGCGAGCTTCGGCAGGTCGATCGTCGGCGCAACAAAGGCGACGCCCATCTCGTGGGCCGTCGACGCTTGCCGCAAGAGCTTGGCCGCCGCGTAGAGCGCCTTGGTCGGGATGCAGCCCCAGTGCAGGCAGACGCCCCCGAGTTCCTTCTCTTCGACGAGCGCAACCTTCAGCCCGAGCTGGGCCGATCGTAGCGCGCACACATACCCGCCGGGGCCGCCGCCGATGACCAACGCGTCGTATCCCATGTCGCCCCCTTCGGCGATACCGTACCGTTCGGATCCTGGGGCTTCAAGGATCGCTGGGCCTGTCGGACCTCGGCCGGTGGGGGTGCCAGCCGCGCAGCCAGAGGAAGGCCTTCCATCCGGCGTACAACGCGAGGGCGGCGAATGCGGCCAAGAGCAAGAGCTGCGCAATCTGGATGGCTGTCAGCCAGAGGGGTGCTGTCCCTCCACTCACGGTGACTTCGGCGACGGGCATGGGGTCTCCTCTCACTTCCGATCCCGCGGTCGGCGCGTCGGACAGGGGCAAACAAGAGATGTTTACACCGAGGGTGTGCGACGTGTCAAGTGAAACCTCCGTCACGCTGCGGGCGAAGGGAGGGAAGGCTCCTCGCCGCGGAGGAGCGCGGCCACGACGTCGACGAGATCGTCGCGGTTTCCGAGCCGCACCCGGACTAGGCGGAGCTCCTGCCGGACGCGATCGGCGATCGGATGCGTGGCGTGGGCGTGCGTCGAAATGAGGAGCGCCCGGTCGCTCGCGAGGGCGCGCTCCACGGCCGGGATGAATCCCGGCGCCCGCAGCTCCATCGGCGCGATCTCGTCGATCACGACGAGTTCCCTCTCGCTCAGTGCGCGCACGATCGCGGCAACGCCCAGCTCTTCGACGATGCGCGCGTCCACCGCATAGCGGCCGACCTTGTCCGCCCCGCCGCCGACGTGGGCGAACATGTGCTCTTGGCCCGTCGCGAGATCGACAAGCGCGAAGCCGACGCGGTGCCCGCACTTGCGCACCTCGCGCGTCACGAAGCCTCCCACGTCCGCCTGGAGCGTTGCGAGGACGCGCTCGATGAGCGTCGTCTTGCCCACGCCGGGGCGCCCGGTGATGGCGACACGTCCCTTGATTGCCATGGAACGCGATTCTACCCTTGTTCTGGGGCGACAGGGCGGGTGGGAGGAAGACGTGAGCGCGTGTGAAGAGCGGTGGATCGGTCATCTGGACATGGACGCGTTCTTCGCGGCCGTCGAGCAGCTCGACCACCCCGCCTACCGCGGTCGGCCCGTGATCGTGGGCGGGCTGGGGCCGCGCGGCGTCGTGTCCACCGCGTCGTACGAGGCGCGCCCGTACGGCGTGCACAGCGCGATGCCGATGGCCTTGGCGCAGAAGCGCTGCCCCGGCGCGGTGTTCGTATCCGGACGGTTCGAGCGCTACCACCAGGTCTCGCAACACGTCCGACGCATCCTGCGGCGTGCGGCGCCGACGATCGAGACGGTGTCGCTCGACGAAGCCTTCTTCGACCTCTCGTCGTACGGCCGGGGGGCGGAGAGCGTCGCCCGGCAGCTGAAGGCGGGCGTTGACCGAGAGACGGGGCTCACCTGCTCGGTCGGCGTCGCGCCCAACCGCTTTCTCGCCAAGATGGGCTCCGAATTGTCCAAGCCCAACGGGTTCCTGGCCATCCATGCCGAAGAGGTCCGCGCGCTTCTGGATCCCCTGCCGGTCGGGACGATGTGGGGCGTGGGCGAGGTGACCGAGCGCCGGCTGCGCGGGCTGGGACTGCTGCGCGTCGCCGACGTCCGCCAGGCGCCGCTTGCGCTGTTGGTGCGCGAGTTCGGAAGCTTCGGGCCGCGTCTGCAGGAGCTGTCCCGCGGCGAGGATACGACCGAGATCGCCACCGAGGTCGCGTCCGTCTCGATGTCGCGGGAGGTGACCTATGATGTTGACCTCGTTCAGGAAGACGAAGTCGAGGCCGAAGTCCGTCGTCTCGCCGCCCTCGTGACGCGCGAGCTGCACGAGGCCGGCATGCTCTGTCGCACCGTCCGGATCAAGGTTCGCTACCCGGATTTCCGGACCATCACCCGCCAGGTTCGACTCCGCGTCGCGACCGACGCGTCGTCGGTGATCGAAGCGCTGGCCGTCCACCTGCTGCGCCAGCGGACGCCGGCGCACGAGGAGGGTGTCCGGCTGTTGGGCGTGGGCCTCGCTCACCTCTCGGGGCGCGACGCGTGCCAACTGGCCCTCTTCAGCGACGCACCTACGGGCACGTGAGGCGTTGGACACGAGACCCTCGATCAAGGGAACGAGTCGTTGTGCACCATGGCGGCGTCTGGGTAGAGTGACGGCGAGGTGATTGAGATGAGGCGTGCGACGGCTTTGTGGATTGGGGTGATCGGCGTGGTCCTGCTGGCGCTTGCGTTGCACGCCACGCCGCTCTGCGAGTACAAACCGCCGGTGACCGACCTCTCCGACCTCCTGATGTCGTTCTCGTACCAGTATGTGAACGACCCCTACGGTTCGAAGGAGAGGGACATCAACGCCGGGCGGTTCGTCGTCGACTACAAGCGGCTGTACGACACGAGCGACTACGGCTTCGATATCGAGCTCGCGAACGAACTCGACATCTCCCTCTCCGCCGAGTCGACGTACAAGACGTTCGCGGACGGGAGCTACAAGCGCTACCTGACGCCGGACGGCGACGGCTTTGCGTATGCCGGCGCGGTGGCGCGCAGTTCGTCGTCGTTCTCCGCGCTGGGCATCTCGGCGAACATCGGGCTCGGGCTGGGAAGGTTCAGTGACGTGACGCCGATGGCCGTGGCGACGCGCATTGACGAGGACCTGTACCGACGCAGCAGGATCACGCAGCGCCTGCGTACCGCCGATCTGCTGATCCTGGCGTATGAGCTGGACAACCAGGAGACATACCGCACGCAGACCGCCTTGCTCGAGGGCGTGCAGGATGTCATCGAGGGTTCCGGCTTTGTCGCCGGGGGCGAGCTGAGCGCCGTCGACTTGGTCCGCATCAACGACCTCCTGCGCGACGCGGGGTTCTCGCGCTACTGCGGCATGGAAGGGAGGATCGGCGTCGGCTACGAGATCATGGACCCCTCGGGAGGGGACAACGACCTGCTCGTCACGGCGGCGTTTAACTACGCGCACACGACCACGCCGAGGAGCCAGCTCCTCGTGCGAGGGAGCCTCTCCGGGCCGCCGGAGCTCTCCGTCACGAACCGCATCGATGTGGGCGTGCAGTACGACCACTTTGTGGCGGAGTTTTGCAGGCTGCGCGCCGCGTACGCGTTCGCGCGCGAGACCTGGGCGTCGGAGGCCACGGACATCCACCGCGTCGAGCTCGACGTCCTCCTGAAGCCGCTCCGCTCGGCGGAGGTCACCCTGCAGTTGTCGCTCGAGCATCGCCCGTACTACCTCGAGTGGAGCGCCGACCTTCGCCTAGGGATCAGCATCCAGCTCCTGTAGCGTCGGGGACCGGACGGCGCCGGGAGGCTCTCTACGACGCTGGATGCGCCTCGCGGCGAACGGCCTCGGCCATCGCGGGGTCGTGGAGCATGTCGGACGCCTCGGACAGGGGCACGTAGCGCGCCTCGGCGATCTCGTCGGGGTCAGGGTCTGGGGATCCGAGCAGGCGCGTGCGGTAGAAGAGCAAGATCCAGTGAAGTCCAGTCTTGTGTCCCATCTGGCCGTGGACCCCGGCGAAACGCAGGATCTCGGCCTCGGCGCCGACCTCCTCGCGGATCTCGCGCACGACGCCCTCCTCCGGCGTCTCGCCGAAGCGCAGGAAGCCGCCCGGGAGAGACCAGCGGCCCTCGTTCAGGCCCCGGCTCCCCCTAACGAGCAGCACCGCGCCGTTCTCGATGCACAACCCCTCGACCACGACGCGGGGCATGGTCGCGTGAACGGCGGCGCGCACGCGCGGCGCGACGTCGACGCGTCCGCCGACCTCGTCCTTGCTGGGCCAATGGCCGGGGTGCGCGGCGAGACGCGGCACGCAGAACCACGTCTCCTCGTCTGCGGCGAGCCGGGCGACGCGGTCCACGGGGAACGGAACCTCGTCGGGCGAGGGCAGATCGAGCGCGCCAAGGCGCGAGACGAGGTAGATGCGGCCGTCGGACTCCACGTAGTAACGCATGAGATCTCAAGGCCGATTGTATAGCCCACGGAGGTTGCGTGCCCGCCCGGTCGCGACGAGAATCCGCTGCGAGAGGCGAAGGAGGGACCGTGTACGAGATCCTTGCGAAGCGTCGGCTCGGCCCCGGCATTCAGGAATACGTCATCCACGCTCCGGACGTCGCGCGGGTTGCCAAAGCCGGCCAGTTCATCGTCCTCAGGCTGCATGAACGGGGGGAGCGCATCCCCCTTACGATGGTTGACTGCGACCCGGCGAGCGGAGGCGTGACGCTCGTCGTACAAGAGCTGGGCAAGAGCACGCGCGAGATGGGCGATCACTTCCACAAGGGGGACTGCGTGCTCGACTTCGCCGGCCCCCTCGGCGTGCCGTCCGAGATCGAGCGCTACGGGACCGTCGTCTGTATCGGCGGGGGGCTAGGGATCGCGCCGCTCTACCCCATCGCGCGCGACCTGCATCGCGCCGGGAACCAGGTCATCGGCATCATCGGTGCGCGCAACCGCGATCTGCTGTTCTACGAGGATCAGATGGCCGCCGTCTGCGACGAGCTGCACGTGATGACCGACGATGGATCGCACGGCAAGAAGGGCTATGTCAGCGACGCGCTGCGCGAGATCTTGAGCTCCGGGCGCAGCGTGGCCCGCGTTTGGGCGATCGGCCCGGCGATCATGATGAAGGTGTGCTCCCAAGTCACCAAGGAGTTCGCCGTGCCGACCGTGGTGAGCCTCAACTCGATCATGATCGACGGCACCGGGATGTGCGGCGGCTGCCGGGCCGAGGTGGGCGGGCAGGCCAAGTTCGCCTGCGTCGATGGCCCCGAGTTCGACGGCCACGCCGTCGATTTCGACCTATTGATCTCCCGGCAGCGTTTCTACGCCGAGGAGGAGGCGTGCTCGCTCGAGCGGTACCTGGCTGCGGAAGAGGCGAAAACCACATGATCCGAGACAAACAGGTTCCGATGCGCGAGCAGGCTGCGGCCGCCCGCATCCGGAACTTCGACGAAGTGCCGTACGGGTACAACGAAGACGAAGCCGCCGAGGAGGCGGCGCGGTGCTTGCAGTGCCGCAATGCCCCGTGCATCGCGGGCTGTCCCGTCGGGATCGACATCCCGAAGTTCATCCAAGCCGTCAAGGATCGAGACCCCGCACGGGCGATCTCCGTGCTCAAGGCGTCAAACGCGCTGCCGGCCGTGTGCGGCCGCGTGTGCCCGCAGGAGACGCAGTGCCAGGGCGTGTGCACGGTGGGGAAGCGCTTCGAGCCCGTGGCGATCGGGCGCCTCGAACGCTACTGCGCGGATTGGGAGAGCCACCATGCGCCGTGCGACCCCGAGATCGCGCCCGACACCGGCAAGCGCGTCGCCGTCATCGGCGCCGGGCCTGCCGGCCTGACGGCGGCCGGCGAACTGCGCAAGCTCGGCCACGAAGTCACCGTGTTTGAGCTCCTGCACGTGGCCGGCGGCGTCCTCATGTACGGCATCCCCGAGTTCCGCCTCCCCAAAGACATCGTGCAGCGCGAGATCGAAGGCCTGCGTCGCCTGGGCGTGGAGATTCGCGTCAACCAGGTGATCGGACGCGTGGCCACGGTCCACGAGATGCTGAAGGCGGGGTACGACGCCGTGTTCATCGGGACCGGCGCCGGACTTCCGCAGTTCCTCGGCGTGCCCGGGGAGAGCCTGAACGGCGTCTTCTCCGCGAACGAGTTCCTCACGCGCACAAACCTCATGCGCGCGTACCGCTTCCCCGAGTACGACACGCCGCTGCGCGTCGGGCGCCGGGTCGTGACCGTCGGCGGCGGCAACGTCGCCATGGACTCCGCCCGCACGGCCCTGCGTCTCGGCGCCGAGTCGATCATTGTCTACCGTCGCAGCGAGGAGGAGCTCCCAGCGCGGCGGGAAGAGGTGCACCACGCGAAGGAAGAGGGCGTGCAGTTCCGCCTGCTCGCCAATCCCGTGGCCTTCTTGGGCGACAAGGGGCGCGTCGTCGCCGTGCGCTGTCTCAGAATGGACCTCGGCGAGCCCGACGCGAGCGGCCGTCGGCGTCCCGTGCCGGTTGCTGGCTCGGAGTTCGACATCGAGGTCGACTCGGTCGTCGTCGCCATCGGCAACGGACCCCATCCGCTCGTCCTCCAGACGACGCCGGGGCTCGAGCTGAACCGCTGGGGCAACATCGTGGCCGACGCCCAGACCGGCGCGACGTCGCTGCGCGGCGTCTACGCCGGGGGTGACATCGTGACCGGCGCGGCGACCGTCATTGAGGCGATGGGAGCAGGCAAGCGGGCCGCGCTTGCCATCGACGGCTTCCTGCGGGGCGGCGGCGCGTGACGACGGTCTCCCGGTGATTGGACGTGCGTCCAGTTTCCGATACTGGACGCGTGTCATTATCCTAGCACAGACAGCTAGCACCACCCGGTGCCGAACGAGTGGAGAGGCCGTGCCTCTTCACTCGTTCACTTCTGGGAGAGCGTTGCGCCCCCGCGCGAAGAGCGTCGACGGTTCCTGCTCGGCCCAGCCGCACGACCCGTAGAGCGCTCGCGCGGCACGGTTGTTTGACTCGGTGATGACCCAGGCCTTGGCGGCGCCCGTCTCTCTCTCCACACGCTCGATCGCGGCGAGGAGGAGGCGACCGACGCCGCAGCGGCGGTGCGCGGCCAGCACCTCGATCTCGTGGACCCACAGCATCGGGCGGCCGTCGGGGCGATCGAGGACGTACGCCAGACACAAGCCGACCGGCTGGCCGCTCTCGAGTGCGACGCAGAGGACGTTCTCCGAACGGGCGAGCCATCGCGCGATCAGGTACTGTGGCGGGCGGGGCACGTCCGGCCGGTCGCACCAGGCGATGGCGCAGAGGGCGTCGAAGGCAAGACGCGCGTCCTCACGGCTCAGCCTGCGGATCTCCATCTGCTCCTCCTCCGGGGCATCGGTCTCGGGTAGGGTGGTCTCGTGGGGAGGTCGAGCGTGAACTGGAAATCATACTACCGCGCCGAGCTCGAGCAGCCGGCGGCGCGAGCGAAGATCGAGGCGTGGCTCTCTGCCGCCCCCGTGGCGGTGGGGGGCGTCGCCGCGCGCGGCATCCTCTCGTTCCCCCACACCGCGCTCGGATACGCCGGGCCGCTTCAAGCGCGCGTTGCCCGCGCGTTGGCTGAGACGCCTGGCGTCGAGCGCGTCCTCGCGCTCGGCGTCCTGCACGGCAGCGTCCTCGCGCCGTACCGCCGCGCCCTCGATCGCTCGGGGTCTCCGGCTCAGCGAGCCGAGGCGTTCGCCGCCGTCCGCGGCGGTTTCCTTTCCCAGCGACCGAATGCAGACACGCCGTTCGGCCCGGTCCCGACGTGGCGCCCCGGCCCTGCGGAGGTCGTCCGCGAGGACGACGCGCTCCTGCGGGCGGAGTTCTCGCTCGACACGTTCTGCGCCGTGCTGCGGGTCGCTGCCGACGCGCTCGGGCGGCGGCCCTTGCCTGTCTGTCCCGTCTACGTCGGGATGACGCGCGATCCGGTGGACGGTTCGTTCGCCGTGGCCGAGGCGTTGGGCAACTGGCTTGGCGACGCGGTCGACGCCGGGACGGCTCTCGTCGCGACGGGGGACCTGGTCCATTACGGGACAGGCTACGGCGCGCCGTGGCTCGGCGAGGACATCGTTGCGACGGACGCTCTGGAGCGCGCGCTCGCACCGTGGGTCGATCGGACGCTGGAGGCGGCGTTCGTCGCGCGGGACTGGGCGGCGGCGTACGCCCTGTCGCGCGACAAGCTCGGAAACGACCAACGGGAGATGCTGGCTGCTCTCTCGTCGTACCTCGGCCCTGCGACGCCCGCGGTGCTCGCGTTCGGGCTCTCGGACTACTCGACCATCTTGGGCGAGCGCCCGCCGTGCGTCGTCGCCTCCACGCTTGCGGCCTACAGCCGATGCGATGCCATTGCGGTCCGATGAGCGGTTCCGTACGCTGGCGCCAGGAGGCGATGCGGCGGTGAAGACGGTCGGTGTGGTGGGCGGCATGGGGCCGGCGGCAACGGTCGAGTTCCTCGCTCGGCTCGTTCGCGCCACGCCGGCCGCGCGGGACGAGGACCATCTGCATGTCGTGGTCAACAGCGATCCGCGGATCCCCAGCCGCACCGCGGCGCTGCTGGGCGGCGGTCCCAGTCCTGCGCCGCGGTTGCGCGCCATGGCGCGCGGCCTGGAGCAGGCGGGGGCTGAGTTCCTCGTCATGCCCTGCAACACGGCGCACGCGTTTCTCGACGAGATGCGCGACGCGGTGCGGATCCCCATCCTCGACATCCGCCGCGAGGCAGCGGCCCTCGTCGAGGCCGGGCCGGTGGGGCTGCTCGCGACCGAAGCCGTCGTGCGCGTTGGCCTGTATCGCGACGCGTTCCACGCGCGCGGCTTCGACACCCTCTGCCCCTCGGCGCAGGACCAAGACGAGCTGACGGCGCTGATTGCCGCGGTGAAAGCCGGCGCGCCGTTCGGTCGACTGCGACGGCGACTCACCGGCGTGGTCGAGCGCGTGGGCGCAGCGGGCGCGCAGACACTGGTCGTCGGGTGCACGGAGGTTTCCCTGCTCTATCAGGCGACGCCGCAGCGGCCGTCGGTCGACGCGCTGGACGCGCTTGTCGCGGCGACGGTACGCGAGGCGAGAGACGAGACGAGGTGATCGACTTGGACTGGAAGCGTGAGGTCGAGTGCGAGGTCGACGCGCTCGAGGCGCGGCTGCGCGACGTGAGCGCGTACGTGTTTGACCATCCTGAATTGAAGTTCGAGGAGACGATGGCGGCGCAGCGTTTGGCCGCGGAACTCGACGCGGCCGGGTTCCGCGTCGAGCAAGGTGTGGCCGGCCTGCCGACCGCCCTGCGCGCCGTGCACCCGGCAGTCGCCGACGGGCCGACGGCGGCCGTGATCGCCGAGTACGACGCGCTGCCCGATCTCGGCCACGCCTGCGGCCACAACCTGATCGCGGCGGCCGCGCTCGGTGCCGCCCTGGCGGTGGGGCGCATCAAGGATCGCCTCCCAGGTTGCATCGTGTTCCTCGGCGCGCCGGCCGAGGAGGGCGGCGGAGGCAAGGTCACCCTGATCGAGTCCGGCCTGTTCCGCGGGATCGACGCGGCGATGATGTTCCACCCCGCGCCGTTCACGACGGTTGGCCACGGCAGCTTGGCGATCACCGAGGTGCGGATCGAGTTCCGCGGCGTCGCCGCGCATGCGTCCGCCTGGCCCGAGAAGGGCGTGAACGCTTTGGATGCGGTGATTCAGACCTACAACGGCCTGAACGCGTTGCGCCAGCATTTGCGCGACGGCGCGCGCGTCCACGGGATCATCACCCACGGCGGCGTGAAGCCAAACATCGTGCCCGACTACGCTGCCGCGGAGTTCTACGTGCGAGCCGCGGAGACGGCCTACCGCGATGAGCTTCTTGGCAAGCTACGGCGGTGCGCGGAAGGCGCCGCGCTCGCCACTGGGGCGACGCTCACGTTCTCCACGATCTCGATCCCGTACAAGGCGATGCGTTCTAGCGCCGCGCTCGACCAGGCGTTCTCCCAGAACCTCACTCGCCTCGGCTGGGCGCTCGACGTGCCGCCCGGAGGGTCCTTCCCGCTCGGCTCGACCGACATGGGCGACGTGAGCCAGACGGTGCCTGCGATCCATCCCTATCTCGCGATCTGCGACGCCGACGTGGCCGCCCACTCGCCGCCGTTCGCCGACGCCGCGCGCTCCGAGCGCGGGCAGCGGGCGATGCTCGTCGCGGCCAAGGCGATGGCGATGACTGTCATCGACGTGCTGACGTCGGCGGAGCTCACGCGCGAGGCGTGGGCCGAGTTCCGCGGCCGCGGCTAGGGCCTACGCCCAGTCGGGCCGCAGCGCGGCCCGGCCGGAGAGCGAGCGGTCGGCGGCCAGCGCGGCGCGCGCGCCCTCTGCGGATGCGATGACGGCCTGCTTGAGGTGCTTGCACAGAACGTCGCCGGCCCCGAAAACGCCGGGCACCGACGTCTGGAGGAACTCGTCGACCGCGAGACACCCCTCCGGCGTCAACGCCGCCTGGCCGGCGAGGAAGTCGACGATCGGTCGCCCGCCCTGGAGATAGAGAAAGACGCCGTCGACGGGGAGGACGGACGACGGTCCGCCGCGCGTCTTCACGCGGAGGCTCTGCACGCGGTCGGTGCCCTGGATCTCCTCGAGGAGCGTCGAGCGATGGATGTCGATCTTGGGGTTTCTCTCGACCTCGGCGACGAGCGGCGCTGCGGCGCGAAGCGACTCCGCAGGGACCAGGAGATGAACGCGCGCCGCAAGTCGCGCCAAGACGATCGCCTCCTCGGCTGCTTCGTCCGTCGCGCCGGCGACCGCGACCGTCTGATCGCGGAAGAAGTACCCGTCGCAGGTCGCGCAGTAGGACACGCCTCGCCCCACCCAGCGTTCCTCGCCGGCGAGCGGCGCCACACGGCCCATCGACCCGGCGGCGACAATCATCGTTCGCCCGGCGTAGGCGCCCTTGGCGCCCCACGCGGTCTTCACGGCCCCGTCTAGCCGGGTGGCGGTCACCCGATCTGCGACGAAGGTCGCGCCGTACCGCTCCGCCTGACGATGCAAGGCGGCTACGAGGTCGGCGCCCGGGATCGGGTCGGCGAAGCCTGGGAAGTTGGCGATCTCGCGGCTCATCCCGAGCGCGCCGGACGTGATCCCGCGGTCGACGACGCGCGCTGTCCGCCCCGACCGCGCCGCGTACAGCGCCGCCGTGGCGCCGGCCGGGCCGCCGCCGATCACCAAGACGTCCACGACGTCGTCTCCAGGGGGATTCATCTCAGTCGCCACGTTGCCCTCCTTGGACTCGGCGTTCAGGGACTGGGTCGTAGCCTCCTGGGTGCAGAGGCTGGCACTTGAGCAGGCGCCGCGCCGCGAGCCAGACCCCGCGAATCACCCCGTGCGTCTCGATCGCCTCGACCGCGTACTGCGAGCACGACGGGTAGAACCGGCACGCGTGCGGCAAGAGGGGAGACACGACGCGACGGTAGACGCGGATGGGCACGATGAACGCTCGGCGCAACACGCCCAGATACTACGCCGCGCCCCTGGGCTTGACAACTGGCACTCGCGATGCTAGACTGCCAATTAGCAATGACACGACCGGACTGCTAAGGAGAAGACCATGAGGCTGTTGGTGAGGAATCGCAGAGCAGAGGAGGGATGCAGCATGAGACATCTGCCGGAAGTGAGTCGCGGACCGTTCTTGCTGGAGTCGAACCTGTCGCGGCTCGTGGACGAGTTCTTCAGTGACTTCGAGAGGGTCGGCTTCGATGTCGCAACGAGTTTCGGCCGTACGGACGTGTACGAGAAGAACCAGGAGCTGGTGTTCGAGACGGAGCTGCCTGGCGTGCGGCGCGAAGACGTGCAAGTGCGCGTCGAGAACGAGCAGCTCGTGATCTCGGGCGAGGTCAAGCGGCGCGAAGAGGTCGATCGCGAGCAGTACTTCCGCGTCGGGCGTCGCTACGGGCGTTTCCAGCGGTCGTTCCCGCTCCCGGCGGACCTGGTCGACAAGTCCAAGGTGCAGGCGAGATTCGAGGACGGGATCCTGCGGGTCTCGGCGCCGCTGCGCGAGTCGATCAAGGAACGGGAGAAGCCGATCGAGGTGAAGGTCGAATAGCCATCGCGCGCGGATCGTGGCGGCATGGAGGGCCTGGCCTGCGGCCGGGCCCTCACGTTCGATACGCGTTGGTGATGGGCACGCGGCGGCCTCCGCCGAAGGCCTTGGGCGATACCTTGATGCCCGGCGGTAGTTGTCGACGCTTGTGCTCGTGCTGGAAGTAGCGGCGCAGCACCTCGTCGACCAGCGCGGGCGGGAAGCCGGCGCCGAGGAGGCCGGCGCGCGACGCGTTGCCCTCGATCAGGGCGCGCAGCGCGGGGTCCAGCTCGCCGTACGGCGGCAGGTCGTCTTCGTCGCGCTGGTTGGGCCGCAGCTCGGCGGTCGGTGCTCGCTCGATGACGCGACGCGGAATGAGGTCGCGGTACGTGGCCGCAACGCGGTACACGTCGTCCTTGTACAGGTCGGCGATGGGCGCGAGCGCGCCCACGGTGTCGCCGTACAGGGTGTTGTAGCCCATCGCGATCTCAGACTTGTTGCCGGGGCACAAGACGAGGCCCCCGTCTTGGTTGGACAGCGCCATCAGCAGAAGCGCGCGAATCCGCGGCTGGAGGTTTTCGTCGACGAGGCCCTCGGCGCGCTGGGGCAGGACCCGGCGGAAGCGAGCGTGCAGGTCGGCGATGGGGATCTCGCAGTAGCGGACGCTGAGCGCACGGGCGACGGCCTGCGCGTCTTCGCCGCTCCTGGCCGCAGAGAACTCGCTCGGCATGTAGATGGCCAGGACGTTCTCGGGTCCGACGGCCTCGGCGGCGAGGCACGCCACGACGGCCGAGTCGATCCCGCCGGATAGGCCCAAGATGCAGCCGCGGAAGCCGTTCTTGCGCACGTAGTCGCGGATGCCGAGGACAACGGCCTGGCGGATCTCTTGCGCCGGGTCTTCGGTGGGGACGCGTAGGGCGTTGGACGGCAGGTCGACGATGAACAGGCCGGCCTGGAAACGCGGCGCGGCGAACACAAGGTCGCCGGACGGGCTCGCGACGAAGCTTCCGCCGTCGAAGACGATGTCATCCTGCCCGCCCACGAGGTTCGCGTAGATCACGGTGACGGCGTTGTCGCGCGCGCGGCGCCGGACGAGGCGCCGGCGGATCTCGGGCTTGCCGACGTAGAACGGCGACGCGGAGATGTTGATGATGATCTGCGCGCCGAGGCTCGCCTGGAGGTCGGTTGGGCCGTCGTCGATCCAAAGGTCCTCGCACACGTTCACGCCGATGGGTATCCCGGCGATCTCGTGCGTCTCGACGCCCTCGCCGGCCGTGAAGTAGCGGCGCTCGTTGTAGATGTCGTAGGCGGGGAGATGGATCTTGGCCACGCGCCCGATCTCACGGCCGTCGCGCAACAGGTGCGCGACGTTCCGCAGGTCGGTGCCGGCGCCGTCGCACGTCGAGGACGGGTCGGTCCGGTTGGCCGCGCTCACCGAGGGTTCAGCGGCCACGGACCCCACGATTGCGGTGATGGGGCCGACGCGGCGCGCGATCTCGGCGACGGCCTCTTCGCACGCGGGAACGAACCCGGGGCGCCACAAGAGGTCGAGCGGGCTGTACCCGGGGATCGCAAGCTCGGGAAACACAACGGCGTCGCAGCCGGCGGCCGTCGCCTCGTCGATCATGGTCTTGACGGTCTCTGCGTTCGTCTCGATCGCGCCGACGAGCGCGTTCATCTGGCCGATGCCCACTCGCATGCGGGGAGTATATGTTTGCGTCGGTTGCGTCTCCAGACGCGCCGCGGTGGCGATCCCCCGGCGCCCGCGATCACGCGGCGGCGCGATCGTCGGTCACTGCGCGGGCACGCTCGAGGAGGTCGCGCTCGAGGTCCACGGGCAGGCGCTGGATCTGGCCGAGGCGGAGGTCTCCGAGCTCTACCGGCCCGATGGCCACGCGCACGAGGCGCGTGACGGTGAAGCCGAACCGCGCGAAGAGGCGCTTGACCTCGTGCTTCTTCCCCTCGGCCAGGGTCAACACTGCGTGCCGCGAATGGGGCTCGCGCCGCGCGGCGAGGGCACGCAGGAACTCGCCCTCGTCCTCTATGCCCGCCTGCATGGCGCGCAACGCGCGGTCGAGGTCGCGCTCGGACCAGGGCTCGGCCAGCGCCACGCGGTACTCCTTGGGCACCTCGTAGCGGGGGTGGGTCATCGCCTGGATGAACCGGCCGTCGTTGGACAGCAGAAGGAGGCCCTCGGCGTCCTGGTCGAGGCGGCCAACCCACGTGTAGCCGAGGAACCCCTCGGCGCGCAAGACGCGCCCGACGGTGTTCGCCGCGTGGGGATCGTCGTGGCTGCACAGCATCCCCGCGGGCTTGTGGAAGCGGTAGATGCGGGGCGCGGGGGGCTGGAGTGAGAGGGGATGGCCCCGCAGTGACAGGTGGCGCGCGGCGTCAAGGTCCGGCGTGGCGAACGGGTCGTCGAGCGCCACGCCGTCGAGCTCGACCTCGCCGGCGAGCACCAGGTCGATTGCCCTGCGGCGGGATACCCCGGCCTGGGTCTGGAGGATCCGAAAGAGCTTCGCCCCCTGGGCCTCACGATCGGTCATGGGACAAGGGATACTCGCTCGCCCGGCGAGGCGCAAGCCGCGTTGCGCCTTCGCGCGCGGCGGCCGCCCACGGCATAATGGCCGCTCACGGGGGTGCGACATGGGGTTTGAGATCCAGGAGATCGGCCTCGGCGAGCGCGGGCTCAAGGACTTCGTCCGGGTTCCCTGGAGGCTGTTCCACGGCGACCCCTGCTGGACGCCTCCGCTGCGCGCGGAGCTGCTCGGCAATCGGCTGCTCGGCATCACGGGGCTCCTGACCCCCGGCCATCCCTACCATCGCGACGCGGACGTCACGCACTTCGTCGCGCGGGACGGGCGCGAGCTGCTGGGCCGAGTCTCGGCCGCGGTCAACCGGCGGTACAACGACTTCTACCAGAGCAAAGTGGGCTTCTTTGGATTCTTCGACGTGGCGCCGCGGCCGGACGTGGCGGCGGCGCTCCTCGACCGCGCGACGACCTGGGTGCGCGACCGCGGCATGGACCGCGTCATGGGGCCGGGCGGGTACTCGAATGCGACGCACGAGGCCGGCCAGGGTGTGCTCGTGGCGGGATTCGAGGTCCCGCCGACGGTCGAACTGACGCACAACCCGCCCTACTACGGGGCGTACATCGAGGCGTGCGGGTTCCGCAAGGTGATGGATTACCACGCGTACCGCATCGTGGTCGGCGACGGGCCGTCGGATCGCCTTCGCCCGCTGGTCGACGCGGTGCGCCGCCGCCGCGACATCGTGACGCGGCCGATCGACTTGGACCGGGCGGGGCCGGAGGTGGATCTCATCGTTGAGATCTACAACCAGGCGTGGGCCGCCAACTGGGGCTTCTTGCCCCTCACCGAGGCGGAGGGCGCGGCGATGGCCGCGAGCCTCAAGTTGGTCGCGGATCCAGACCTCATACGCTTTGCCTACGTCGACGGCGAACTGGCGGCCGTGCTCGGCGCCCTGCCGGACCCGAACGTCGCCCTGCGTCCGCGCTGGAACCGCCTTCAAGATGCTGACCTGGTGCGCGCGCTGCGGCTCGTTCGCACGCGCCGCCGAATCCCCGACACCCGGCTGATGTTCTTTGGGGTCTTGCCGCGCTTCCGCAAGTTGGGGATCGACGCCGTGCTCTACCTCGAGGTGCTCGAGCACGCGATCCGCCGCGGCTACAAGACCTGCGAGCCGTCGCTTCTCCTCGAGGGGAACGACCTCATCCTGCGCGCGTCGACCTTCATGGGCGGTACGCATCACAAGACCTGGCGCATCTACGAGAAGCCAGTGGTCTAGGCGCCGCAGGCGACGACCGCCGCTGCCTGGGCGAGGGCGTGGGGCCAAGGGAAAGCCCCAGCTCTCGCTGGGGCTCCCCTGTGAGGCCGAATCCCGAGGAGGTACAACGGCCCCACGCATAGCTCACGCGGAGCTCACCCGCCGAAGTGGAAGGTGATCCGCAGGTGCCACCGCCCATCGTCGCCGAAGTACCAGTACAGGCCGCTCGGCGGCATGCCATAGACCCACTGCGCCCCGTTCCAGTACCAGGTGCCGCCGGGGAACCCGGGGAACGGCGGGTAGAAGTAGTAGCCGCTCGGCGGGGTCGGGCTCGGAGGCGGGGTGTAGGCGTAGGCCGTGATCAGGAAAGACGTCCACCCTGTCGCCCACAGCGGCTCGGGCAGGATGCCCTTGATCTGCGCCTGGATCCCCATCGCGGCGACGCCGGGGTTCGGGCCGACCATCGGGAACGGCTCGCTGTACGCCGTCGGCGCGAGGTTCAGCGGCACACCGCTCGCGATGATCTGCAGCTGCTCTGTGCCCGTCGGGGGGTACGCGGTGAACTTGTATGCGCCGTCCGGCAGGCTGTGGGTTCCGGCCGGCTTGTAGTTCGACATCGAGTACTGGTTCGGGAAGATCAGCCGCACGATCCCATCCGGCTGGATGTCGTAGATGTAGACGTATGCCGGCATGCTGATCGTGTAGGTGATGATCACGTTCTCACCGATTACGTAGCTTGTCTTGTTGGTCGCAATCGTTGCGGAGAGCGGACTCGGCGTTGGGGTGGGGACAATGCCCAAGGGCGCCACACCGCTGTCCGCGAGTCCGGCCAACGAAGCGAGAAGAGCGACCAGGATCGCGGGGAGTAGAGCTGTGCGAAGGGTCCTGTTCATCTCGATCACCTCGCGCTACGTACACGCACCGTGGCGGGACGTTTCACCGCGCGGGGCCGGCGCGGCGGGCGTCGGCGCGTTACGGCAGCGCGCGCACGACGACGTGGAGGTGCTCGGTCGCATCGCGGTACGCGGGGTGATCGCAGGTGTCGCGGGCGAGGCGGCGGACGATCTCGTAGGCATCGGGGCGAGAGGCGGCCATCTCCTCGACCTCGCCGAGCATGCCGGCGGCGAAGCCCTCGACGCCGGCGTAGGTGTCCACGGCGAATCCGGCCGCGCGCAGCTCGCCGATGGCCTGCGGCGGCGTGAGGAACGCCGCCTCGGTGAATGCCTGTTGCTCGCCGACTTGGACGGCCGTCGCGAGCAACTGCCGGATGTGCGGCTCGTCGCCGTACTCGGCAGGGAACTCAGAGAGCCCGGAGCGCAGGATGCCCCACGGGTTGATGAATCCGACGATCGCCGGAGCGCCAGGTCGGAGAACGCGGCGCAACTCGGCGAGCGCGGCAGCGCGGTCCTCTTCGCGCACGATGTGGTAGAACGGGCCGAGGGCGAGGGCAGCGTCGAACGTCCGACACGAGAGAAACGCGAGGTCGCGCGCGTCGGCCGCGTGTGCGGCGTCGAGGTGGAGCCCGAGCCGGGCGGCCTCGTCTCTTGCCCGTGCGACGTTGCCCGGGGCGAGGTCGACGAGCGTGACCCGGTACCCACGCCGCGCGAGCTCGATCGCGTACCGGCCGGGTCCGCCGCCCAGGTCCAAGACCCTGCCTTGCGGTGGGAAGTGGTCGTCGATGAGGCGCAGGGTGCTAGCGAACTCGAATTGGCGGTAGGGCCGCAGGAGCCTTCCCCACTCAGCGTCGATGCAGCCGTCGTAGTAGCGGCGAACGACCTCGCTCATGTCGGCACCTCCTGCCGGCGAGAGCCTATCGGCCGCGATGCGGGCTGGCAACCGCGCGACTTGCCTCGCGCGGCGTGCGGCGCTACCGTCGCGGCGATGAAGGTCATCGGACTCGCCGGCCCGGCCGGGAGCGGGAAGAGCGCGGTGGCGCGGGAACTCGCGCGCAGGCCGGCCACGCGCTGGATCGACCTCGATGAGGTCGCCTGGACGACCTACGCGCGCGGGACGCCGACGTACCATGCCCTGCTGGTGCGCTTCGGCCTCGAGATCCTCGGTCCCGACGGCCACGTGGACCGGACCGCGTTGGCGGCGCGGGCGTTTGCCGACCCGCAGTCGCAGCGGGACCTCAACCGCATCGTCCACCCGGCGGTGAGCGAGGCGCTCGCGCGGCGGATCGCCGAGGCGCGCGAAGCCGGGTGTGCCGCGCTCCTCGTCGAAGGCGCGCTGCTCGCACACTCCCCGGACGTCGATCGCACGCTGTTCGATTGCATTCTGTGGTTTGAGGCGCCGGACGCGACGCGGCACGAGCGTCTCTCGCGTGCCGGGCGCCTGCACCACGCGGCGCGCAACGCCGAGCTGCGCTGCCCGCCCGGCGCGGTCTGTCTCGCGACCGATGCGTCCCTGGGCGAGGTCGTCGAACGCGCCAGCCGCGCGATCGAGGAGGCGAGGCCGCGCTAGCCGGCGGCCCCAGCTGTGCGAACGCGGTCGCGCTCTCGCAGCCGGCGGCGCGGCGAACGGCTGCGCCAGAAGAACCACAGCGTGCGGAGCACTTCGCCGACCGCGATCGAGGCGAGCCCGATGAACACGCCGCTCGCGCCGCCCCACAGGACGCCGATCCCGAGGATGACCACGCTCGAAGCGAGGTAGAGGGCGACCGCCTCGGTCACGCTGCGCGTCCGCTTGCTGTGCATGATGATCCCTTGTAGGAAGCTCTGGATCGCGGCGAGCGCGGGGAGGAGCAGGGTGACCCACAGGCTGGAACGGGCGAGCGCCAGCAACGACGCATCGAGGCCCGAGATGGTGCCGAACCACACGCCAGACAGCGGCGTCGCGGCGATGACCACGAGCCCGAGCGTCGTGATCACAGCCAGGTTGCGAGCGAAGCGGCTCAAGACGGCCAGCGAACCCGGCCGATCGAGATGGGCGATGACCACCTCGGTGTAGGCCGTTCCGACGCTGCGGAAAAGGAAGACAAGGCCGTTGACGACCGGCAGGACGGCGAGCGAGTCCAGCGGATTCGGCATGCGTCCCACTGCGGCGCTCAGGATGGGGCGGATGCCCATGAAGATGAGCGACGTGAGCGCGAGCGGGACGAAGAAGCGCAGGAACGCGGGGGTCGACAACGGGTGCGCTGTCGCTTCGTGCGGCAGGTCGCGCCGCACGACCGGCTGGACGCACACGCCAACGTAGACCGCCTCAGCGACGACGCCGGCGACGATTGCGAGGCAGGCGAGCGTCGTGCCCGGGAGCCGCAGCCATGTGAACCCGAGGGCGAGCACAGCCGCGTTCGCGCCGAGGCGGATGAGCGTGCCGATGCCCACCGTGAGCGATCGCCCGAAGCGGATGAGCACGCCCTGGTTGAACCGACGGTAGGCGATCGACCAGGTCCAGGGAATGAGGACGATGAACCCGATGCGCGCCGGCTCGACGGTCTCCGGGGGCGCGTGCAGCACGTGCACGACGAACAGGCCGAACAACGGCGTCAGCGCGACGAGGGCGTGCATGGCCGTGAGCGCCGCCGACAGGCGGTGCATGAACCGCCGGATGCGGCGGTAGGCGTCGAGATCGGTGCTCAGCGCCGTGGACGCCGACAATAACATGATGATCGGCGCCTCGATGAACATGGCGAGCGGCAGCGCCAGACTGCCGAATGCCGCCAGGTGGACCTTCGCGTCCGCCAGGCGGGCGACGAAGACCGTCTGCAGCGGGCCTTCGAGCCCCATCAGGAGCCAACTCGCGGCGAGCGGCCACCACGTGCGGAGCACCTCGCGCGACGTCAGGTCTCGCTTCGCATCCACCCGATGCCTCCCCTCACGGCGCTCATCGTCCGTTGGCGCCCTCGTTCTGTCCAGCGGCTGCCTCCGCCAGGCGCCGGTCCGCGACGCCGCGCCGACGGCGCGATGGCCCGCTTCGGATGGGGCAATGCGTCCTTGACAACCCTCCCGGCAAGAGATAGATTGCCGGCGTTTGTTGGCATCGTGCAGTGCTTTGTAGGAGTACAGGAGATCTGGTCACACTCGAATGCTCTGCCTCGATGAATCAGCCAGCAGTGAAGGAGGGGTACTCGTGGCAGAACGCGAAACCGGCACGGTCAAGTGGTTCAACGACACCAAGGGCTTCGGCTTCATCTCGCGCGACGGCGGCGACGACGTCTTCGTGCACTTCAGCTCCATCCGCGGCGAGGGCTACCGCTCGCTTGAAGAGGGGCGGAAAGTCGAGTTCACGGTGGTCTCCGGGCAGAAGGGTCCCCAGGCCCAGGACGTCACGGTCATCTAGCGTCACTTCCAAGGCAAACGTGCGGCACAGGCAGAGCTGCGCCGCACGTTCTTCTTCGCTCTAGCTTCGGGTCCGCGCTACGTGCTGCGCGTGGCGGACCACGTCCATCCTGGGTTCCCGAAGATGGACCACCAGCCGTTCATGCTCGTCTGGCTGGCGCTCAGCGTCCCTTCGAGCACGAGGCCGCCGAGACACGTGATGGTCACCTGGTCGCCGGCGAGCGACGCCGACTGGATCGTGAAGTTCTGCGCGACGATGCTGACCGAGCCGCCGATGCCGCCGGTCGCCGAGTGTGAGATCGTGAGCGTCAACGCGAGTCGGTTCGCGCCGTCGTCGAAGAATCCGGTCCAGGTGCCGTTCAGACTCGGGCTGACCGTGATGGTCTTGGACTTCGTCCCCGTGCTCCCGCCGCCGTCGGTCACCGTCAGCCGGATCGTGTAGATCCCGGCGCGCTCGTACTTGTGCTTAGGGTTCTGGGACGACGAGGACTCCGAATCGCCGAAGTCCCAGTCCCATCGCGTCACGCCACCGCCACCGAACAGGCCGCCCTCGTCCGTCGAGTCATCACTGAACTGGATGTCGGCCCGCGCGATCGGGTCCGAAGGCGCCCAGCTGAAGTTCGCCACCGGGGGCGAGTTGAACAGACTGCATCCACCGGCCACCCACATGAGAGCGAGCACCAACCCAGCCGCCGTCCAACGAATCGGATGTCTCATCTCGCCCAACCTCCTGGGGGCCATTATAGCGAAGCGCACGGGCGGACGTCGGGATGGGCGCGGTGCGGCGCCGGGCCCTTGGCCCAGCCCGGCGGCGGACCGACCACGCGCCCGGGAGCGGCGGGGATTCGCGGCCGGCCGTCGCTCGCGCTAAGATGCGGCGAGGAGGTGGGCCCCATGAAGCCCATGCCGTTCCACAGGCTCGCGCTCTGCGCGGTGTGCCTCGGGTTCGCGTTTCTGCTGTCGCTCGGCGCCGCGGCCGAGCCGGTCATTCGCCCCGTTGACGTCCCCACGCCGACGGGCGTGGCGCTCACCGCGGACGCGTTCGCGTGGGAGGGTGGCGCGCTCACGTCGTTCACGCTGTCTATTGCCAACGAGTCGACGAACCTGGTCACGCTCGATACGGCGCGCTCGACGTTCACCGCACCTGGCGCGGAGCCGCGCGCCCTCGCGTCGGTCGGCGCCGCCGGATTCGCGGCGACGATCTTCCCCGGGCAGACCCTGAGCGGCACGGTGGATGTCCTCGCGCCCCTGGCGAGCGGCGACCGGTTCACGCTCACCCTCGTGTGGACGCGCGGCGCCGATGCCGACTCGGCGACGTGGCGCTGGGAGGTCGTCGATCTGACGCCGGCCGCGCAGCCGGCGACCGAGCCGGTACCGCAACCGCAGCCG